>JBIIVV010000302.1:0-3742 GCA_044339235.1 Ferruginibacter sp. | reverse complement strand
CAACTACAAATAATTGTACTTAATTAAAGCAGATTTACTAATTTTACTTCATTATATCAATTTACATTGTTCCAAATTGATTTAGATTGTGGCTATAACGCTATACTGACACCAAAAGGAATTGAGGAGTGTATAAATCATTGATTTTCACTCATTAAAATGATATACTATAGACCCTAACGCGGTCACATAGTAAATCTCAGTTTTCCTCAATTCCCTGCATTTCATTGATTTGCAGGGATTTTTATTTTCAGTCCTGCTCGTTTAACCTTAAAAAACTTTCCCTTACCCGTAATGCATATGAGTTAAGTTATATATATACCCTGGGATGAAAGTATTAAACAAGGTGCTAATTGGTATTGATGTATTTTAATTTTAAATCCCCAAGTATTCAATTGATAAGTACTTATCTTTAAACCATAATAACCATTTATTTTATCGTCAATTTTTGTGTCGAGTGGCAAATTAATTATCCTTTTGACGTGTTGAATAATCCGGTCTTTAAAATTCAAATATACCTGTGCTTAGAAAATTGCTTTTAGTTCAATTTGTTATACTGACTTTGCATGCGAATGCTCAGGAGCCGAGCTTTACACAATATCTTGCTACGCCCAACTTATTGAATCCAGCTACTACGGGGCTTTATAACGGAAAATACCAGATTCAGTCCAATTTTAAAAATCAATGGACTCAGGTAATGTACCCTTATGTAACAGGTGTAATTGATGCTCAGGCGCATATACTTGATGGATCAATAGGCACCAACGATATTTTTTCATTAGGTATATTGGGATCCTTAGATAAATCCAATGACGGTGGATTTAGAAAAAGCCAGATAGGGGCTACTGCATCCTATCATAAATCATTGGATGAGGAGGGTTTCAATCATTTGGGAATTGGCGTTCAAGCTATATATAATAATACTACATTAGATTATACCAGGCTTACCTTTCAATCACAGTTTCAACCTTATATTGGCTACGACCCTACCATCAACAGTGGCGAAGGGGCGGGCTTTTCTACAGGGGCATTTGACTTCAGTACAGGTGTATTGTACAGTTATTTAGATGCAGATATCAATGCCTATATTGGTGCTGGTGCTTTTCATCTCAATCAACCTCCTATACCAATGCCTACCGGTAGTTTTAGTATTCCCACCCGTTTGACTGTTCATGGTGGTATTTCGTTTCCCACCAATGAATTTGACAGGTTGTACAGCAGTTTATCTCACCAGCAATCATCCGTTACCAATTTGACCACCGTTGGTATCTTGTACGGGAAAAATCTGAATGGCTTGTTGGATGAGGATGCGAACGAATTATTGTTTGGAGGTTTTTTGCGATTGAAGGATGCCTTTACTCCATACTTGGGTTATAGAAAAGGCGGCATTAGTGGCGGTATCAGTTATGATATTACTACATCAGAATTAAGGAAGGCAGGAAATCTAACTGGATCACTCGAAGTGGTTTTTCAAATAAGACTCAGTGAACCTGCGAATACCGAACAGGTAAAAAAACTCAAATGTAATTTTACACTTTGGTAATGAAAAAATTTATAAAAATATTTTTTACGTTTGGTGTTGTTTTTCTGTCTTTGATGGGGAAGGGGCAGAAAATTGAGATCAAGTCACTTCCTTCAGGACCATATGTAACTGGTGCGAGTATTTGTGTGCCAATAAAGATGACCGAGGTTTTTCCATATGGAACAAGTTTAGATTTAATTTTATTAGACAATTCAACTGGTAACGAAACAGTAATAGGTAAGTATTCTGGTTTTTTTACACCTTTTATCAATGGCAGAATACCTAATGGATTGAATGATAATGGTAATTATAAAATAAAGGTAAGAGCTAATATTCCTCCTTCTACAGCTATCAACTCTATTAATGTTGTCTCTATTTCTTTCAGAAATTCAACAGCAAACACAATTAATACTTTAACTGCAACTGATACAGATAATGGTCTAACAAATTATCTTAATCAAGAGCTGATAGATAGCTGGGGTGCAGTTGGCTTGGATACTACTATCGGCTCAGAACTATCAACTCACCCTCCATTAAATCCCTCCATTGCTGAATTGCAAGCTTTAAGTCTTCATTTTTACATAACACCATCATTTAATAATTCTATTTGTACGAATACATTGTCTGTTTTGGATACATCATTTATTTCAAGTCCCATTACAAATCCTAGTGCTGGTTTTATTCAATCTATTGATATTGGAAGTTGGAATATTTTATTTTATACTTCAACTGCTCCTGACGGAGCAATTTCTACAAGAGGAGTTTTAATGTTTAATGCTACCAATACGGTTAGTATAACTCAAACTAATGCTGGATTTTTCTGTAATCCTGGTCTGGGACAATATGCTGTTGATAATTCTTTAAACTCTCAATCATCTATTAATTATAATTATCCTGGATCTTATTTCAAAATTAATGTAGATGACGGTTCTAATATTTCCGAGTATTTTACTTACAGCCAATTAATGGATAACCCTTCAATAACTCACCAATTTGTTGGTCCTTCATGTGTAAAACCAGGCGCTAAATTTACTATTGCGGATTCTTTATTTGTACCACTTAGTTCTTATTTCAATAATTCTTCTAATCAAGGAAGAAAGTTTTCTCAATTACAAACTGTATTAACATTAGTTTTTGTTCAGCCAACTGCAACTATCTCTGGTAATACCAATATTTGCAAAGCGACCTCAATCAATCCTTATGTTGTAAATATAGTAGGCGGTAAATATCCTAGTGGAGGTGGCTCATGTAGTGGATTAGTTGACATAATTTTTTACGTTGACAATTTGAATACGCAAAAGCAAATGCTTTTAGATCAAGTAGTACCAGTTAATGGAAATTTTTCTTTTAATGTCGATGCGACTACTTTAACACCTGGATCTCATATTTTACATGTTAAAGTTTCAAATAGCTATGATCGAAATCAACAAATCAAATGTACTCCCACAGAATACACCTATAATATTTGTATTGATGAAATTCCACCCAATAATGCAAAATTTGCATTTATAAGTAAATTTAATCCCAATAATTTGGACACTACTTTTTGTCCTAATAATACTCCATTTGCTGTTGCTAATCAATCAACCACTCTTACATCGGGTACATTCTGTACCCCTTTAGTTTATAATTGGACTTTGACGGGGCCTAACGGATTTACAACAGTTTCAGCTACAGGAAGCAATGCAAGCCCTGATTTCACGATTCCTTCTTTAACTATTTCAGGAGTTTATACTTTAAACTTAAACATATCAAATCCTTGCGGTTCTTCAGCAAATTATTCAAAGTTAATTACTGTCAAAAGTTTACCGAAAATTTCTATCGATCCAGTTGATAGAACAATCTGCGAAGGTGGTAACACCACTTTTGTTGTAACTGCAAGCGGATCTAATATATCCTATCAGTGGCAGGTGAAAATATCTAGTGGCGGAAGCTTTAGTAATATTACCAATGGGGGCGTATATTCTGGAGCAACAACTAGCACATTGACTATTACCGCTGCTACTGCAAGTATGAATGGTTATGAATATCAGGTAGTTGTTTCAGGAGATTGCCCTCCGACTGCAATCTCAAGTCCGAAAATATTGACGATCAATCTAAAACCTTTGATAGCAGCTAAGTCAGCCACGGTGTGTAGTTCTACGGTTTTTTCAATTACTGCAGCAGGAGGAGATGCTATACCAAGTGGTACTACCTATAGCTGGACTGCACCCTCTGTTA
>JBIIVV010000301.1:0-3749 GCA_044339235.1 Ferruginibacter sp. | reverse complement strand
ATTTGGCGATACGTAATCATTACCTGCCGTTAATGTATTTTGTTTATTCTTAAATGTATTCCAATCTGTGGCGCTTAAAAATCCATCCGCACTAGTGTTTGCTTGAGGCATGGAGAAGGCACCTGTGCCATTATTCAATACCAATGGTGCTGAAGCACTCAAGGCGCCCCTAGTTCTTACATCGGTAAAATATTTATTAGTTGCACCTTCAGTTACATTATCACTTGTTAAAGTAACATTTGGACCAGCAGATCCATTTACACTAGTTACAGAATTGGGGGTTGCCAATTCAATCCAATTAAGCAATGTAGTTGCTGGCAAGGCACTTAAAACAAAGTTTTTATTTACGTCCGTTCTAATTGCAATACTTCCTACTACGGCTCCTGATAAAGCCAACATATTTGCCTCACTTGTTACCACATTTGCACTCTGAAAAGAAACGGAAGGAATTTGATTAGAAGGAATTTTACCATCGTTGCCCAAAGTAGCTACTCCATTATTAGCTGCTTTTTGGGTAGCATCAATTTTATTATTAAATGTGGTCCAATCCGATAAACTTACATATCCATCAACTGATCCAGTTGCTTGTCCAATACTAATGGTGTTTCCCGATTTTGATAAAGGTGCCGTAACAGATATCGTATTTGCCGTAATTGCGTCGACAACGTAGGTTTTAACAGCCTTTGCTGATGGATATTTTATATCTGATGTGCCATCAGCAGTAATATCTAAGGTTTTATTCAACAAATTTTCTTTTAAATCTAAAGCGGTAGTTACATCGGATGAATTTGCCTTCGCTGCTAATGCGGTAGTTACATCTGTAGCATTTGCCTTTAAGGCTAAACCCGGAACAGTTGGTAATGCTGCTGTTCCTCCTAAATCACCCGCTAATTGAATTTTACCCTTTGTGTTTGCATCCGCATCAGATATGCTAGCCGAAGCCAATTGTGCATCTACATAGGTTTTAACTGCATTTTGGGTTGGATATAAAACATCACTCGTGCCCAATGTGGTTACAATAGATTTGTTGGTAGCATCTTCTTTTAAAGTCAATGCTGCACTTACATCCGTTGCATTTGCTTTTAACGCCAAGCCCGGAACAGTTGGCATCGCAGCGGTACCTGCTAAATCACCCGCTAATTTAATTTTACCCTTTGTGTTTGCATCCGCATCTGCTATGGTAGCCGTTGCAACTTGTGCATCCACATAGGTTTTAACTGCTTTTTGAGTTGGATATAAAACATCACTCGTGCCCAATGTGGTTACAATAGATTTGTTGGAAGCATCTTCTTTTAAAGTCAATGCTGCAGTTACATCCGTTGCATTTGCTTTTGCTGCTAAACCAGGTACAGTTGGTAAAGCCGCTGTACCGCCTAAATCACCCGCCAATTGGATTTTACCCTTTGTATTTGCATCCGCATCTGCTATGGTAGCCGTTACAACTTGTGCATCTACATATGTTTTAACTGCTTTTTGGGTTGGATATAATACATCGCTTGAAGCTGAGCCACCTAAATCAGTGGCCACAGATTTTTTACTTGCATTTTCTTTATTAGCCAATAAAGTAGTAACATCCGATTCATTGGCTTTTAAACTAAGGCTATTGGCAACATCAATGGTATTTGCCTTAGAATTAATTCTATTACTCAATGAGGTGGAATCAAAAGAAGACCGCGCCATGTTCGCATAAGGCGCCAACATCTTTGCTGTATCCGAAATGTTTAACTTGTTTTCCATTCCAGCTACCTTTCCCGCATACAAGGCATAAGGCACCGTTCCAAAAGGGGTGCTTCCCAAGTTGATCCACTCTTTGCTATAATCCCATGTGGTAGCAGGACCAACCGGACGAACGGCAATTTTCAAATTCAAGTAATAGGGCCCGTTAGCCCACTCGATGGCATTTAAATTGGCAGCAGTACCTCCAATTCTGGTTCCCTGACCTATACTAATGCTAAAAACACCCGTACCATCTGTATTGGTTTGAAAGTTTTCAATCAATACCTTGGGGCCTTCAGCGGTGGTTTGAGAAATAGTAGTTTGGACATAAATAATTCTATCCTTTGCAGGGTTCGAAAAATTATCTCTAGCTACCGCTTGGAAAAAAATTCCATTTTGAGCGAATGTCTTACTGCTTACTAACAAAGCAAAAAGACAAAAAAACAATAGTTTATTGGACATGTTCAGCTAATTTGAAGGTCAATGAATTCGGTAGACAAAATGACGGATGGAATGAATTCATTTAATCTGCGGCGAACATAGATAGAACACTAGATAATTAAATCAAAGACTGTAGGATACCTGTCTTGTTTTTAGAAATTAATACAAGGTTGCTGGTAAGTTTATATAATCAGAAGGTGTATTTAATTTTTTGATTATACGAAGTAATAAAAGTCTTTACTGCCAAACTTGCATTTGCATTACCTATTGCCGCAGTTGCTCATCCCCCGGATGTATTTGGGTTTCGGTGAATCAAAATTTTATTCAATAGGATATCTTGAGCTACTGGAGAAGATAATAGAAACTGTAAAAATGTGCGCGCACAGATTTTGTACTCGAGTACTATTTTGGCAAATGGAATTTATTGTAATATGAAATTCCGAATGATACGAGTAATAATAGCTTAGGCGATAGGCTTATCCTCGTGGTTGAGAATAAAATCGCCCGGCGTAAAGCCCGTGGCCGCTTTAAAGGCAATATAAAAACTGGAGCGAGAGCTAAATCCTGATTTAAAAGAAACCCCTTCCATTGATAACTGTGTACCCTCCCCTTTGAGGAGCAACTCTTTGGCATAGTCAATGCGTAAGCTGGTTCGAAAATCAGTAAACTTCAATTTTAAAATATTGTTGAAGCAATATAATATATGGTGTTGGGGTGCTTTTAATGTGTTGGAGAGGCTGGTAATAGAAAAGTTGGTATCGAGATAGGGCTTTTCATTCACCATATAATTTTTAATAAGTAAAGCCAACTCCATAAAAGGCTCCTCTTTCTCCGAATCTTGTATTATTTCCTCTTTTACTGAGCTGGCCTTACTATTATCGAGCAATATTTTTTTAAGCGGAGAATCTGACTGCTGGAATATCGGAATGCCATATAAAATCTGTGGAAAAAGTAGCAGACTTCCAACCAAGATAAAAAAAGCGATTCCAGTAATATAATGCATGGTCATATTTATCGAGCTTACTCCAATTGCACCCTTTTGAGAAATTAGTTTAGAATATATTAAAGTAAAATTTGCTGTAATAATCAAAACGGTAGTCAACAGTAGTACCAAAAATCGATACGTGATTAGATACTGCTTAAAAAGAGTACTTGAATTTTTTAATTTGTTTGGATTGTAGCTCCACAGAATTTTGAAAGAGAAGATTACATAAGAAAGCAGAAAAAGAGGACGTGCAATAAAAGCCAGTTTTGCTGAATAAAATAAGTTGAAAGATAGACTTTTCATTACACCCAAATTAGTAATGATCGCTTCCGCCATTTGGATCTTATATGAAAAAGAAATTAAATAATAGGGGAATATCACTAGCGTTGCGTTATTGAAATGAATAGTTCTTTGAAAATATTGTCAGTATTGAGTTTGCGAGGATTTTGCACCTAAGACGATTTGATTTTTTTGAAGTTAAAAAAATCGTAACTTACTGAAAATCATATTGTTATGAATTCAGGAAAGTATGTATTCTCTCAAATAATGGGTCTAGTGTCCTCGACTTCCTTTCAAACCATTGTAAACAGGCACTTTGGCGATTATA
>JBIIVV010000300.1:0-3754 GCA_044339235.1 Ferruginibacter sp. | reverse complement strand
ACAGTCAGATGCTCTAACCAACTGAGCTAAGGAGGAGTGTTGCTTTTTTATTGGAGAGCAAAAATAAGGCATTTTAGTTTTTAACAAAAATTAAATGCCAATTTCTACCAATTAAATACGTTATTTTCTTCAAATCCTACAAATACACCCTCTTTCCTGATTTCTACCGGGTAGGTTTTCAGGAAATATCCTTCCCCGCTCACATTTCTTCCATTCTGTAAACTGAATTTATACCGGTGCAGCGGACAAACGATATTTCCCAACGCATCCAAATACCCATCGGCCATCTTACCGCCCGCATGCGGACATTTTTGAACACAGGCCATTAATTGATCCTTTTGCATGGCCACACAAATGGTTTTTCCCGCCACCTCCACCATTGCCATTGCATTGGTTGAAAATGGAATCTCCGCTACACTGTCGGCCAATTTATGCCAGTTGTATTTTTTTTGTTTCATTGGCGGTGAGTCAGTCCTGGGTTCTGCCTGTATTCGGTGAGTCACCCTGCAGGGTGACTCACCGAATACAGGCACGCCTAATAAAAATATTCCGCGCGGTATGGATACCTGATTTGGTACATCTCCCGCACTTTATTCAATATCGTTTGACGCAATCCGTCAATATTCGTTTTTTCGGTGGCCGACACAAATACACAATTGCCATTGGTCTCATTTTGCCAGCGCTCCTTTAAATCAATCAATAGCTGCGCTTTCACCTCCGGCTCTAGCCACTCATCAAAAGCTTGCTCCTCATACCGGTCCATTTTATTGAAAATAGTTACCGTTGGCTTTTCTGCAGCACCTAGTTCTGCCAATGTTTTATTCACTACCGTAAGCTGCTCCTCATACTGGGCATGCGATATGTCTACCACATGCAATAGAATATCCGCCTCTCGCACTTCATCGAGCGTGCTCTTAAAACTCTCTACCAAGTGATGCGGCAACTTCCGAATGAACCCTACGGTATCACTCAGCAAAAAAGGCGTTTGTTCAAACACCACTTTTCGGGTAGTAGTGTCGAGCGTGGCAAATAATTTATTTTCTGCAAACACTTCGCTCTTGCTCAGCAAATTCATAATAGTGGATTTGCCCACATTGGTATACCCTACCAGCGATACGCGGATGAACTCTCCCCGCTCCTGGCGCTGGGTAGATGCCTGCCGGTCTATTTCGGTTAACCTTTTGCGCAATAAACTAATCTTATCCTTTACGATTCGGCGATCCGTTTCAATTTCTGTTTCACCCGGGCCCCTAGTACCTACTCCTCCACCCTGCCTTTCCAAATGCTTCCACATACCCTTGAGCCTTGGCAAAATGTATTGGTACTGCGCCAACTCCACCTGGGTTTTGGCCTGGGCGGTTTTGGCCCTGCTGGCAAAAATGTCCAATATCAAATCGCTCCGGTCAATCGTCTTTACCCCTAACTCCTTCTCAATATTTTGAATTTGTGATCCTGTTAATTCATCATCAAATATCACCAACTCCACCTCTCCATGCAGGCTTACATATTTTTTAATTTCTTCCAGCTTTCCCTTCCCTACAAATGTTCGAGGATCGGGATGAGGCAATTTTTGGGTAAACCTTTTCACCGCAATCACACCCGCAGTCTCTGACAAAAAAGCCAATTCGTCGAGGTACTCGTTGAGCTGCTGCTCCGATTGGTCGGAGGTAACCACCCCTACCAACACCGTTTTTTGCTCCTGCTTGAGTTGTTTCTTATCTATCAAAATTTTTTATTTATGCGTACTTCGTTTTATCACTAACTCCGAAAAATGATGGTTGCTTGTAAGGTACGAAATTAGCACTGTCTTACAATTGGTCTACAAAAATAAAGCGTTCCGATTGTTATCGGAACGCTTTATATAATTTTCAATTGATCCCTTATTTAATCGCTGCGGAAGCATTAACAGACATAGACCATTTTTTCATTTCTGCACAGTCTCCGTAATCTTTATCTACCTGGATATAATAACCTGAAATTTTTTCGTTGAACCATTTTTCCAATGCATCACCCTTTTTTTCTTCCAAAGCACGCTGGGATATTTTATTGTAATCATCCCGAATGTTTTCGCGGTGTGGCTCTGTTCTACTCATTAAATACACAATTCTAACCCCTTTTTTTCCTTTTTCATCCATAAATTCGATTGGCTGTGAATATTGCCCTACTTTCAAATTTTTCATCATCAGCACCATATCCTTATCCAGTTGGTCGATTGTAATCAGCGCGCCTCCTTCGGCATTTTGCTTTCTGCCTCCAGTGAATTTACTGCTTTCGTCGTCGCTGTATTTATTAACGGCTTCGCCAAATTGAAGGGTACCTGCAACTAACTTAGAGCGCACGGTATCAAGCTTCAAAATACCCTCGGCCAACTCTGTTTTAGTAACCTGAGGAATTTTTAAAATGTGCCGAACGGTAGCGTCATCCCCAGCGCGGCTGACCATCTGAATAATATGATAGCCAAATTTTGATTTAAACGGATTGGTAATTTGTCCCTCTTTCAATGAAAAAGCCTTGGCCATAAAAACAGGATCCCATTGCTTTTCATTTCGATTTAGGTCGTATTGTCCAGCTTTATCTTTACTTCCAGGATCATCTGAATACAAAGCCGCCAGTGTTTTCATTTCCTTTTTGCCGCTTTCCAACTGAAGCTTAAATTCTTTAAGCTGGTCTACACAATACTCTTCTGCTTCCCGACTGGCTTTGGGATAGCGAACAATTTGGCCAATTTCCAACTCGCTTTCATAAAACATCAAACTATCTTTATTCAGCTTATCGAAAAAATTATTTACTTCCTTTGGAGTGATACGAATGCCTTCAACAATTTTGTTGCGCATAGCCCCAGCGAGTTTTCTGTCGCGGAAACCTTCTTTGAAATCTTCTTTTAACTGATACACCGTTTTGCCTGAAATTTCTTCCAATTTTTCCTTGGTTCCATAAGCACTGATGAAATAACGGATTTGATTATCAATGTCAGCGGCAATTTCGTCCTCAGTAACAGGCAAGGAATCTTTTTCTGCCTGCAAAACCAGGGCTTTAATACCCATGGCCTGCTCTAGTGTCAAACATCGGGCGTTGGCAGGCACTTCCATTCCTTGGCGCTCCATATCCTGGATGCTATTATCAATATCGCTTTTTAAAACAATTTTATCCCCTACCACCGCAATGATCTTATCCGCCATCATTTTTTTGGGTTGGGCAAAAGCACTCATCCACAAAAACCCATTCGCTGCCAGCAATAAAAAAAGTCTCTTTGTATTCATAATTATTATTAAGTAACTCAAATTTTACAATGCCTATAATGTCCTCATCTAATACATTGACAGCAATATTCAGCCGAAGTATCACCAAAAGTAAAGAGCTATTTTATCAATAGCCCTTTTGGTAAGTATGTTTAACAAATGTTTGTATGCAGTTCAAAAATGAACCCCGCCATAGGGATTGAAAATATCCAAGTGATACAGCTGATATCAATCAATCCAATATCCCTACAAAGTACGCTTCACTTCTAATTCTTCAAAAGCCTCCACAATATCACCCACTTGAATATTGGCATAATTCTTAATGGTCAATCCGCATTCCATATTATTGGTCACTTCTTTCACATCATCTTTATAGCGCTTCAAACTACCTAGTTCACCGGTAAAAATCACGATGCCATCTCTAACCAACCGTATCCGGCTATTTCTGGCGATTTTACCATCCAGTACGATACAGCCTGCCACGGTAGCTTTGTCAAATTTGTACATTTCCCTGA
>JBIIVV010000299.1:0-3783 GCA_044339235.1 Ferruginibacter sp. | reverse complement strand
GGCTATTGCAGGCCAGCTTCCCAAGTTTTGCGGAATCTCCTGCTCCCACTGTTGTAGGGGATAGTTTTTGGCTTTGGAGATTTTTTGGAAGACTTCATCCTTTAATCGTTCATTTTCCAGTAACCTTACTTTTACTTGCTGGGGTACTGGAACTTTTTACCCTCAAAAATTTTAACGCTTCTCTTCGTGCTGTAATTAAACTGCTGCTGGTTGTAGGTAGTTTCGCAGCTATTATTTCAGCTATTGCTGGCTTGATGCTCGTAAGAGAAGGGGGCTATGAAAAAGACTTAGTAAGTCTCCACCAATGGGTAGGTATTGCCACCGCTTTGCTAGCGAGTTTAGCTTGGTTATTGTTGAACTGGATTTTGATAAAAGGGCAATTGCAACTAATTAAATATTACCGCTTCATTTTATTGATGAGCGGGTTGGGAGTTGCTGTGGCAGGGCATTTTGGCGCATCCCTTACCCATGGAAAGGATTATCTTTCTGCTACCCTACCTTGGAGTGCTGATTATGTTACTGCTTCAAAATCAAATTTTGATTTGACTCCATTTAAAAATGATTCGGTCCGATTAACCAAGCAGCAGTCTGCAGAATTAAATGTGCAGGTAAGGGCTATATTGGCGCACAATTGTTATAAGTGCCATGGGCCAGAAAAGATCAAAGGAGATCTTCGGCTTGATAGAAAGGATATGATTTTTAAAGGCGGTGAAAATGGACCAGTGTTGGTACCTGGTAATGCTGCTGCGAGTGAGTTATTCCGACGCATTAACCTGCCTTCCAATCATAAAGATGCCATGCCCTCCAAAGGTAAAAAATTGGCGGATGGGGATATTGCGATCATTAATTTTTGGATCCAAAAAGGAGCACCATGGCCCGACGGAACGGAAAAAAATATTTTCAGGGTTGCGGCACTCCAGCCTAGAAATCCTCCACTTCCTCCTGCAACTGATAACCTTTCCAATCCTGTAGATCGGTGGACAAATCAATATTTTTTAAAAAATAAAATTGCCTGGCCAAAACTGGTGGATGATAGAACTTTTTTAAGAAGGGTTACGATGGACCTGATAGGTTTGCTGCCAAGTCCTGAGGAATTGGAGAAGTTTATCAACGATACCCGACCCAATAAAAGGGCCTTATGGATAAGGCAACTGCTCAACCGCGAAGATGATTATGCCACCCATTGGCTAAGTTTCTGGAATGATATTTTAAGAAATGATTATACCGGTACAGGGTATATTACTGGTGGCAGGCACAATATTACCGATTGGTTGTATAAGTCCATCAAATCAAATAAACCCTATACCCAGTTTGTTAAGGAACTCATTAGCCCTAAGGATGAATCCAAGGGTTTTGTAGAAGGTATCAAATGGCGGGGAGTGGTCAATGCAAGTCAGCGGACGGAGATGCAGGCGGCACAAAATATTTCACAGGTATTTTTTGGGCTCAATTTAAAATGTACTTCCTGCCACAATAGTTTTATCAGTGATTGGAAACTAACGGATGCCTATGCTTTTGCAAATATTTTTGCCGATAGTTCTCTAGAAATCAATCGTTGCGATAAACCTACTGGTAAATTCACCGGAGCAAGAATTCTTTGGAAAGAGCTAGGTACGATTGATAGTAGCGCCACCCGATCTGTTAAGCAGGCACAGCTGGCAGTGAATATGATTCAACCTGCGAATGGCCGCTTGTACCGAACCATCGTAAATAGGCTATGGGCCCAGTTGATGGGCCGTGGTCTTGTTGAGCCAGTGGATGTGATGGACAATGAACCTTGGAGCCAGGATCTATTGGATTGGATGGCATTTAATTTTCAGCAAGAAAAGTCGGACATCAAAGAACTGCTGTTTTTAATCACTAGTTCTGAAACATACCAACTTCCATCTGTTGGATTCAAGGATGCCAGTATCATCGTATCCCAGCAATACCAATTTACCGGGATGATGCGAAAAAGGATGTCAGCCGAACAGTTTTCAGATGCTGCGGGAAACATTGTGGGACCGATTTTTTCTGATGCCATGGTCAAGTATCATACTATCCAAAACAAGGTAATTGATTCTTTGCATCCTCCATTTGTGCGCGCTTCACTTGTAGTCAACAATCCTTTTCTAACCGCGCTGGGAAGGCCTAGCAGGGAGACCGTTGCTACCAGTAGAGAATCGCAAGCAAACCTTTTGCAAGCACTGGAACTTACCAATGGTGAGCGGTTCAATGCAATGATCAAAAAAGGCGCTGTAAGCTGGAAGAATAAATATGTTACCAGTGACCGCATTATTAAAGAAATTTATAAAAGGGCATTGGGCAGAGATGCTCAGTTGGCGGAGTACCAAGTGGCTAAAAAATTATTAGGGGATCAGCCGACTACTGATGCGATTGAAGATTTATTTTGGGTTATCTTGTTATTACCTGAATTTCAAATTATTTATTAAATTATACGATCATAAATTATTACTTATGAGTACTCGTTGGAACCGAAGGGAATTTATAAGAGGAAGTAGTGCCGCAACTATGGCAGCGCTTGCTGCTGGTGCGCCAATGGCAGGTTTTTTATCTTCTTGCAACCGATCCAAAATAACTGCTACCGCCGATACGGTGATCTTACTTTGGATGGGTGGGGGGATGGCCCATACGGATACGTTCGATCCCAAAAAATTTACACCCTTCACCAAGGGAATGAAAGCCAATGATGTGCTTAGTACTTTTAAGTCGGCCCCCACTGCATTGGATGGCATTTACTTTTCTGAAGGCCTGGAATCCATCGGGAAGGTGCTCGATAAGGGTACTGTGATCAGGTCTTATGTGGCAGGGGATATGGGCCATATATTGCACTCGCGACACCAATATCATTGGCATACATGTTACAAACCACCACAGTCGGTTGCTGCGCCACATATTGGTTCCTGGATTTCCAAACAACTTGGTCCTGTGAATTCAGTGATACCAGCCTTTATAGATATCGGTCAGCGCTTTACCCTAGGTGAAGGAGAAGAGTTAAAAGCCTTTCATACCGCTGGATTTTTGGGAAATGAATACGGCCCATTTCTGATCCCGGATCCAACTTCGGGCTTGGAAAGTGTAAAGCCTCCGGTGGGGATGACGATCAGTAGGTTTGAAAAAAGAAACCAGTTGTACAACGAGCTGATGAATAAGGGCGCAATGGGTGAATTGGGCAGCGACTATCAAAAGGAATCTTTGCGCAGGTCGATGGAACAGGCTTATATGTTGTTGAAATCCCCTGAAGCTGCTGCATTTGACCTGAGTAAAGAGCCTAAGGCGAGTTATGATATTTACAACACAGGAAAGTTTGGCTTGGGCTGCCTAATGGCTCGGCGACTAACGGAAAAGGGTGCACGTTTTATCAGTGTCACTACTGAATATGAGCCCTTCAAAAACTGGGATACGCACGATAACGGACATACGACATTGGTTGGTATGAAGAAGCAAATTGATGGTCCTGTGGCACAGCTGATAAAAGACTTGGATCGTTCAGGCCATCTAGATCGCACATTAATAATATTGGCTAGTGAATTCAGTCGGGATATGATGGTGGAGGGGCGGCCCGACCTCAAAGTACAGGAGCAGGTGCAACAACCGGACGTGATTCAAGAGCTGAAAAATTATGGTATGCACCGCCATTTCACCGATGGATGTTCCATGTTGATGTTTGGGGGAGGTATTAAAAAGGGGAATGTATTTGGAAAAACGGCAGATGAACGCCCTTGCAAAACCATTGAAAATCCCATTAAGATTGAGCAGGTTCATCAAACCATCTATCGTGCC
>JBIIVV010000298.1:0-3789 GCA_044339235.1 Ferruginibacter sp. | reverse complement strand
TTATCCTATTGGATAGAGATGCAGTATCTGCTATATTTAATTTTAAATTCTCTGAAGCAGTTGCACGGGTAATCTCAGCAGACAAAGCGGTAGAATTAGTATTAATCCTATTGGATAGAGAACTGGTATCACTAGCCTTTCGGCCACTCAGCATAAAAGCAGTATCTGTAATATTTAATTTTAAATTTTCAGCAGCGACAGCACGGGTGGTTTCCGAATTTAAATTCGTGTTTGAGACATTAATTCTGTTAGACAATGAAACCGTATCTAGCGCAAAACGTTTACTTAACATGGCGGCAGTATCAGCAATATTTAATTTGCCATCCAACCCCGAAGCGTTAGCTGAATATAATGCATAAGGAACCGCCCCAAAATTAGTCGTTCCCATATCAGTCCACTCTTTCGTGTAATCCCAACCGTTGCTAGATGCCACTGGTGTAATGGCTATTTTTAAATTTAAATAAAAAGGGCCCTTCGACCAATCTATACTCATTATACCAGTTGAAGTCCCCCCCACTTTCTTTCCATTACCTATACTGATGCTAAATACACCAGAACCGTCGGTAGTAGATTCGTACTCCTCTATTAATAGTTTTGTTCCAGTAGCGGTGGTTTGAATAATACTAGATTGCACATATATTTTTCTATTCATAGCTGGATTAGAATAATTATCTCTAGCTACAGCTTGAAAAAAAATACCCGTGTTACTCTGCGCCATTACTTGCGCAGAAATAATCATTAACACCAATAAAACAACTGGGGCTTTTAGCTTAGTACAAATGTAACTTCTCATAAATCTTTGAATTAATAATTTATTTCCTATCTAGCTTTAATAAATTTCAAATTTTCTTTATAGTTGTTTGACTCAACTTGAAAGATAAATGTACCGGAATGCAAACCCCTTAGATCTAACATTTTCCCCTGATACATTTCATACCCTGTAGTTTTTTCACCTGCAATTTTCAATCCTTCCGAAGTCCATATACTCCAATTAAACACTTCATCCACTGGAGGTAATTTCGTTAATTTAAATTGGGCTTTCGTAACAACAGGATTAGGATACATTTTTACACCAAGTGTATTCATCCTTACATTTTCTATACAATAATTAGTAAATTTCCCCTTTCCTCTTTCAGCTATTAATATGGCAGCGCCATTTTGAATATTGAAGCAAATAGCACTACTAGTATAGTTTACTGCCATGCTATTATTCGACATATTGGGTATACTACCAACACTACTCATAATAAAGGCCCCAGGTACAGTTTGGGAATGTACACTTTGAATGACAGCCAATAGTAACAATAAGGTAGTTACATAAAAAGGGAATTTTCTGCTAACTTTCATGTTACTTAATACTATAAAAAAGTGTTGTTTTACTCGTTTGACCAGATGGTGTATATGACAATACCATCTTTTTTTCTCCTATTGTCTCAATCGTATGTGTGTAGGTAATAGTATTCATATTTACCGTTTTAGCAGTTACATTGATTTGTAATTTGCCACTGAGTTCTTCAATGCTGTATGTGCCTACTAAACCATCGGAGTCCTCAGTAGTTTTGTCTTTTAAAAATTTAATATAATAAGCATTGGAACTAATATAAGTATTGGTAACACTATCATTTTGTTCATAGTTTAAATACCAAATTTTATCAGACAACATTTCTAAAGTCAAATCAGTTTTAGAATTGGTCGTATCTTTTTTGCAACTAAGAAACAGTACCAACAAGGATGCTAAGGAGATGAAAGAAAACAGCTTTAGGCTTTTCATAATAAATATTTTTAGAATAAATCTTTTGCTTTAATAGAGATTCCCACTTCAAATCGACTCAACCTTACCGGGATATCTGGATTAAATATTTCTTGCCCTAATTTATAGTGCGCAAATAAAATATAATACCCATTATTGTCAAACTCAGCTCCAACATCTCCATTTACAAAGGCGCTCCTTCCTGAGTTATTCACCAAACTATGACTGCTGAAATTGGAAATGCGGTAATCAAAACTAGGACCTAGGATTAAATAAAGTTTGTGCTTAACACCATTGGCCAAAATTGGTTTGATATGAGCTGCAATGCTTACGGTCGTTATTTGATTATCCGCTTTATAATGAGTAAATTTTCCAACAAACGGGGCTACTGAATATTTATTTAAATAGTAATTACCAGTAATAACCCTGTTCAATGAAAGGATAATTCCGAAATGCCGTTTTTTCTTTGTTGTTCTATCTATGCTGAATCCACCGGTATATCCTGATTTATATGAATTGCTATTTACTTCATCATAAATATAATTGAAGGATCCGTCAATAGATTTGTCATCAATTTGCTGGTTGGACAAACTCATTGAACCAAACAAAGACAATTCTGTTTTACCTCGCTGATCTATTTTTGTCACCGGTTTTACCGCAACTGGAGGAACTAAAGGAGCAATATCCTTTTTTTTGGGAACATTCGTTTGACTATAAACGGCTGTTTGAAAAAAAAGAATAAAAATCGCGAGGATTTTTAAAAATAAAAATGGTTTTTTCACAAGTGTAATTTTAAACTTTATTTTTTATCGGACAGTTGAAATAAATGGTTGATTTATTGTATTGACGAAACACTATTTCAAGGTTTTGTCAACATCTATTTCTTAATTATATTTTTGTCCAAACTCATCACCTTATCGAAAGTTGGTAAAAATATAATTCTAATGCGACGGTTTTTTAGTCGTCCCTCTTTAGTTGTATTATCTTCAACAGGATCATACTGGCTTCGACCTGCAGCAATAATTCGCTTTGGGTCAATTTTATAATTAGATTCCAATATCCTTGCTACAGCAGTAGCTCGGTTCACACTCAGCGACCAGTTATCATTGGTTATTTTACCCTTCACTGATTTATTATCAGTATGGCCTTCAATCATAAAATTTAACTCCGGCTGCGCTTTTAACAAATTAGCAATACTGGTAAGCACTGGTTGGGATTCTTTAGTGAGGGCGTAGCTGCCGCTATTAAATAAAATATAATCTGAAATATCTACAAACACGACTCCTTTTTTAAGGTAAATCTCCGCATCAGCATCCGTGTGCTTCTTAATATCTTTTTTAAATTCTGATAACCAAGAATTTACATTGTTCACTTTTTTCAGGTTCCCAGAATCTTTTTTGTTTATCAAAGAATTGCCTGCTGCCATTTGGTATAAGAGAATGTCTGCATCATTTAGGCCTGGAGGCATGATAGCAAGATCCCGGTAATAAATTACACTGTCTTTTAATGCCTTTTCGCTAATTTGGAATCTAGACAAGCTGTCATTTAAACTGATCGTTAAACTATCGTTTTTACTGGTTAACTGCTTGTTTTGCTCTAATGCTTTACTTAGTTTTCCTGGTGGTATACAAGAAGCTAGGAATAACACCAATTGGATTATAAACAAATATTTTTTCATCATTGGATTGTATAAATGCTTGATTAAAACATTTATTTTTATTTGAAATACATCAATAATCTTGTAAAATGATTACAACGATACATTCTTCATCTTACCGAATTGAATTGAATTGAATGAAATATGTTTTGGACATGTAATTTCCAAAGTAGAATTATAAGTTCTTTAAAACTTATGCAAACTAGAAAATTGGATTTTTTAACAAAGCGCGAAATTGAATGTTTTTTTTTGATTAATAAAATAAATTTATCTATTAAAAAATTTTAGAAAACTGATCGTTAAATTTTGTTTAACTTAAAGTGTATTTTTAAAAATATAAATAAAACAGTTGTATAGCTTAGATAAAAATGGATCTATGAAT
>JBIIVV010000082.1:0-13065 GCA_044339235.1 Ferruginibacter sp. | reverse complement strand
GCATTTATTTCAGAGGCTGTTTTACAAACTGTTCCTGATTATCGTTATAAATCAACAGCACTGTTATATTTCCCCGATATCTACGCTGCCTGCCAGGCAATCGTTCCGCTTACAAATGCAGGTGCTGTTATGGTAGAGTTGATGGATAGGGCTTCACTACATGCAGTTGAAGACCTGGACGGAATGCCTGCTATAGTTAAAACATTGACTGAATCTGCAGCAGCTTTATTGATTGAGTTCCAGGAAAATGATCAGGAAATATTGGAAGATAGAGTGAATCAATTCCTACATTCTTCGTCTGAACTTTTGTTACTGAATAAGCCGGTGTTTTCCAATGATCCCAAAGAACAAGACTTCTTCTGGAAAGTACGCAAAGGGCTTTTTCCGGCAGTAGGCGCTGTACGGGCAAGTGGTACGACGGTGATACTGGAAGATGTGGCCTTTCCGGTTGAACAACTTGGTGATGCCATTTTAGATCTGCAGGCATTGTTTCAAAAATATCATTATTACAATGCCATTATTTTTGGTCATGCAAAGGATGGCAATATTCACTTCGTAGTTACACAATCTTTTAATACAGAAGATGAAATTATAAGGTATGATAAATTCATAAAAGAAGTTGTAAATGTAGTTGTAAATAAATATGCAGGTACGCTGAAGGCAGAACATGGTACCGGTCGAAATATGGCACCCTTTGTAGAAACAGAGTGGGGCAGTGAGGCATATGAGATCATGATAAGAATTAAAGCGATTATCGATCCTGCTAACCTGCTTAACCCTGGGGTCATTATTAATAGCGATGCAAATGCACATACTAAGCACCTCAAATCAATGCCATCTGTTGAAGAAGAAGTGGACAAGTGCATTGAGTGTGGTTATTGTGAACATGTATGCCCCAGCCGTGATATTACCACTACGCCAAGGAGAAGGATTGTTATAAGAAGACTATTGAAAAACCTGGAACTTTCAGGTGATGTATCCAATCACAAATTGTTGCTGAACCAATATCAGTATGGTGGCATTGAAACATGCGCCGTAGATGGGCTTTGTGCAACAGCTTGCCCGGTTGATATTAATACAGGAGATTTGATAAAGAGGCTGCGAAGAGAAAATCATTCTGCCACAGCTAACAGAATTGCTTTATGGTTGGCCAGGAACTTCAAGACCGTTGAATGGCTTGTAAGAGCAGGCTTGAAAACAGGTAATACCATCAATAAGGTTTTTGGTAAAAAGTCAATGTTTAATTTGACCAAAGGAATAAAAAAAGTCATTCCTGCAATGCCGCTTTGGTCTAATCATCTTCAACCACCTCCTAGGCTTTCTGTACTCAAATCAAAAAATGATTTAATAGCAAAGCAATCAGGGAAAGCAATTGTTTATTTTCCAGCTTGTATTTCCCGTACAATGGGAACTTATGAAGGGCAGCAGAAAAATCTCATGGAAACCTTCATAAGTATTTGCAATAAAGCAAGAATCGAAGTAAATATTTTGAATAATGTGAAAGGAAGTTGTTGCAGCCAGATCTTTTCTTCTAAGGGTTTCAGTGACGCATACCGTTTCACTGCAAACAAGATAGTTGACCAATTATGGCAATCGAGCAGAGAAGGGTTGCTTCCGGTAATTATTGACGTTAGTTCGTGTGCCTATACACTTCAACAAATGCGACCGATGCTGGACGACACAACAAAAAGAAAATTCGAGAAATTAACTATCATGGACAGCGTGGAGTTCTTACACGACATGGTGATGCCTTTTGTGGAGGTCAAGCAAAAAGACAAAAGCATTGTTTTACATCCTGTGTGCTCATTAAGGAAAATGAAAACCGAAAACAAATTCATTAGTTTAGCAAAGCACTTTGCAAAAGGAGTAACCATTCCTAACTACGGTGGTTGTTGCGGTATGGCAGGTGACCGTGGCTTTCTGTTTCCTGAACTTACTGCTTCAGCCACAAACCCTGAAGCAATGGAGGTGAAGCAGAAAAAATATGATGGCTACTATTCATCAACTAAAACCTGTGAAATGGCAATGAGTGAGGCCACTTCTTCCCTATATGAATCCATTTTATATCTGGTTGATGAGTCCATTTAGAACGCATTAATAAGTAAATACCTAACCTTTTGAATCAATAATTAGCAAACCTTAATGATGTCGGTATAAATGACATCGAAACTGTCGGCGGGAAAAATGCATCTCTTGGAGAAATGGTTCAATACTTACATAAGCTCGGTATAAAAATCCCTAACGGATTCGTTATTACTGCTCACAGTGCTGGAATTTTAACCATTTATTTATTAAAAAAACAACTATTATGAAATTAATAAGATTTGGAGACATAGGGAAAGAAAAGCCGGGTGTACTCATTGGTGAAAGAATGTTTAGTTTGTCGGCTTTTTTCTCAGATTACGATGAGGCATTTTTCACAAATAATGGCCTTGAAAAGTTGAGTGCATTGTTAGCGGAAAACAATAATCTCCCTGAGGTAAATCCTTCAACTCGTTTAGGTGCACCAGTGGCAAGGCCATCAAAAATTATCTGTATAGGATTGAACTATGTTGACCATTGTTTAGAAACCAATACGCAAATACCCATCGAGCCGATTATCTTTTTCAAGTCTACTACTGCATTATGTGGACCCAATGACAATTTGATAATACCAAAAAATAGCACCAAAACTGATTGGGAGGTGGAGTTGGCATTTGTAGTCGGCAAGAAAGCCACTTATGTGGAGGAGTCAGATGCAATGGACTATGTGGCTGGTTATTGCTTGCACAATGATTATAGTGAAAGGGCTTTTCAGCTAGAGCGGGGTGGTCAATGGGCCAAGGGAAAAGGATGTGACACTTTTGCACCAATAGGTCCATTTTTGGCAACCGCTGATGAGGTGCTGGATGTCAATAATTTATCTATGTGGTTGAGCGTAAATGGAAAAAAATATCAAAATAGCAATACCAGCAATCTGGTTTTTAAAATACCATTTTTATTACATTATCTCAGTCAGTTTATGACATTGCTTCCCGGAGATATTATCAGTACCGGCACCCCTCCGGGTGTGGGTTTGGGGGTAAAGCCATTGCCGGTTTTTATCCATCCAGGTGATGTAATTGAATTGGGAATTAAAGGTTTGGGAATTAGCAAACAAGTAGCACAGGCTTATAAAAAGTAGAATAGGATAAAAAATAATATTAAAATTCGATTTTGCGGATTTAAAGACCAATCAAATTGATTTATATTATTAGAATCAGAATATACGATTGTTATGAGTTTTTTTTACACAAAAAATCAGCAATATTAAAGATGAAAAAAAACTTCTTTTCAGTCTATGTCAATGGTATCTATTTTTAAAAAGCTCATCTATATACACGAATTTTCAGCCACTCCCAAATATCGACAGCTCGCTAACTGCATCATTTTTGCTATTGAATCGAATAAACTTCAGCTAAATGATATGCTTCCTTCCATCAATGAATTGAGTTTTGAATTTGAGATTTCCAGAGATACCGCTGAAAAAGGTTATAGGTATTTAAAGAAAATTGGCATCATTGGTTCAATTCCCGGAAAGGGCTCTTTTATTAAGAGCTCTGATATAGAAAGAAAAATTAAAATTTTTCTGCTTTTTAATAAGCTGAGTGCCCATAAAAAAATAATTTACGACTCTTTTGTAAATAAGCTGGGTGACGCAGCAACAATCGATTTTTATATTTACAACAATAGTTTTCCACTGTTTGAAAAACTATTACTTAACCAGAATGAAGAATATAATTATTATGTTATTATTCCTCATTTTATGGATGGAACCGAGCATGCCGAAAAAGTGATTAACGCTATTCCAAAAGAAAAATTAATCTTACTTGACAAGTTGGTTCCAGGAGTAACTGGCAATTATGGAGCTATCTATGAAAATTTCGAAAAGGACATTTTCAATGCCCTGGAGGAAGCCTTGCCATTGTTAAGTAAGTATAATATGATAAATATTATTTTGCCTGAACATAGTTTTTACCACATAGGAATTACCACCGGTCTTTGTAAATTTTGTCAGGTATACGCTTTTAATTATAAATTTGTTTATAATGTTAAAAATGAATTTATCAAAAAGGGGGAAGTTTATATCAACCTGATGGAAGATGACCTAGTGGATCTGATAGAAAAAATATTGGAGTAAAATTTAGAATTAGGTAACGATGTAGGGGTGATTTCCTATAACGAAACTTCAATTAAAAAAATAATAATGAAAGGTATCACTACTATATCCACCGATTTTAAAATGATGGGTGAAAAGGCTGCCGAATTAATCTTAAATAAATCGACCGATCATATTGAGGCTAAATTTTATCTAAACGTACGAAATTCACTTTAATAGCTACAGTTTATATTTATTCCTTAGTACTATTTTTTGAAAAATCCATTCTAGAACTGCCAATTTAGCTTTTAATCAAGCGCATTCTTAAAATGTTCCTATCGAAAATTCAGACAGGAAAAAATGTCACGATTTTAGAAAAAATCTATTTATCCTTATTTATAATTCAAATTTTAGGCACTAAGCTGGAAAATCCACGAATAATGCCCCCCCCCCTTGCACCAAGGCATATTGACCTAGCATCGCTAATTTTCAATAACCCCACATCGCCAAATTAAATTGATCCCCTATTTGCATTGTATTTCAGATAGTTTTATTGTTGCAACCAATTTATAATTGTAATATTTTTTAGGGGGTTAGGTCAAAATGGTATTGTGGGGATTAATAACGTGGATTTTAGAAAGGTAGGTTTTTGCAAATTTTACAGTGTTTTCACGTAAAAAAAGGTAAAACGTTCTTGCACGTTTATTACAGTGAACGCACGTTTCTTTGGGAATATGCACGTGAATCTACATAAAAACAATTTGTTTTAATTGTTTTGCCTTCTTTGCATCTTTTAATTACCGTCCTTTTTTGTTGGTTTTTAAACCATTGGCGTTGGTTTATTAAAAGGGAAAATTAGTTTAGAGTTTTGCAAATGGACAAGGGATATTGCTTTGGAAACCGAAACTTGGATTACAGAGAATCCAGAACATCTAATCCATTTCAACGGACACAAATTTTGGGTGCGCATTGAACGAAATCAATTTCACACCTAGTCATTTCACCGTGTTTTCACGTAAAAAAACGGTAAAACGTTCGAGCACGTTAAAAACAGTGCACGAACGTTACATTGGGAATATGCACGTGAATAAACATATTAGCACTTTATTACAATGTTTTTAGATCATTTACCACTTTTATAAACTGAGCATTTTTATTGTTTTGAATAACAATATCACCGTCTTGTAGCTCCTTGATAATTGCCTCTTGTTCTACAATTTTGTTGTCTTTTTCTGTTACAATTCGGGAATGGTCAAGGACCCTAGCATTTGTTAAATTAACTAGGTTCGTGTGCTTTCTGTTTAGCGTATTGTATTTTTTTCGCTGATATAGTTGGGATAAACAAAATCCAATACCCAAAGCAGTAAGACCACCCAAAGCTATATACAATGCCATTTTTGTTTCTTTATTAATTGCCTTGTTACGCAATAGCTCCATTATTAGTGTATTTGTCATGACGTTCAATTTTATGTTTTTCTGTTATATGATTTGTTATAATTACATGCTTTATAAAGTACCAGTTTACAAGGCCATTAATTTGTTTTGCATCGATACATTCTATTAGATTAATTTGATAATCCTCTAAATGCTTTGAGGTAACTTCTTCGCCAATTCTTTCAATTAAGTACTCAATCCGTGTAAAAATGGCTTTGTTATTTGCCGTTATCATAGCAAACATTTCTCTATCTGGCTTGTCATTTTTTCGATGGTAAGCACTTTTACAATCCCTGACCTTCCCATCCGGGTCATGTGTAATTTGGCAAAACTCTCTTCTAGCGGTAGCATTTTCGGCAAGTGTTGCACCGCAATGCCTGCAGGTCCTTTCAGAATGGTAGACAAATTGCTTATCGCCATTAATTTTAAATTGTTTTTTTTCCATAATTATGATTTTTAATTAAAAAATATGTAGTTTTGGGTACATAAAACATAACCAAAGGTATGCAAAATAATAAATTAAACAACATTTCAGATTTTATAGCATTAAACAAGCATCCAGAAATCTTGGAAAAAATGTTTAAAACATACGCTAGTCAGTTACATACACGAAGCCTACAAATCAAAGAAGTTGGAATTTCAAGCAAGTTGCTAAATGACTGGATCGAGTTCGGCATAGTTAATAAAGTGGAGGTTGAGGATAACAAATGGAGGCTATTTTCTTTGTCGGAAGCTATATGGATAAAGTTTGTAAGTGAACTAAGATATTTTGGTGTTTCGCTCCCTCAAATCAAAAATATCAAAGAAAACATTTGTGAGTTTAATAAGAAATTTATAAATGAGTTATCTGATAAAATTCAATCCATTCCAAATTCAGGTGCAAATGACTCCTTAGCTTTTATTCAAGATGAGTTTAATGAAATTCAATATAAAACTGATGCAGAATTAAAAAATGAATACGACCATTTTGGCATATCCATTTTCGATTTAATAATGATATACACTTTAATTTTTGATCTCGAACTAGTGTTTTGCTTTACTAAGACAAATGGAAACTTTGTAGATTATAGCAATAATATTGGGCGTGAATTAGGTTTAAATAATTTGGATGATTATCAAAGATCGATTGGTAAAGAATCATTTGCTGTTATAAATATGAAAAGCATTTACAAGGATTTTTTTAGCAATGAAAAGATCAAACAAGACGAAAATTTTTACTTTGGTATTGTAACAGAAAAAGAAAGAAATCTTTTAGAGTATATTAAATCTGGTGAATATAGTACCATAAGTATTAAAGTAGAGGAAGGCATTATTAAATTAGCAAAGCTTACCAAAAAAGATGGAGTTAAACTAATGGATCAAATTGCCCGTCTATTAAAGAAAGGAGATTTTAAAGAAATTTCTTTCTTATCTAGAGATGGTAGGGTTGTTAGGTATGATGAAATTGACATAATTAAATAAGGTGCTGAGTAAAACAGACCAATTTATGATATAGAAAACTGTGTGGTAGACTACCAACAGTTTTTGCATTTGTGAACCGCATATGCAAAAAATTTTAAACGCTGGTATTAATAATGAAAGTATACCGCCAAGAATGTTTCGTGGGTTAGCAGGTAATCCCAAAAAAGTGAATGATGCAGGTGCTGTTGCCAATCAAATATTATTGAATGGCATTACTGCCGAACAATTTGTAGATCTGTTAAGACCAATGATTAGAGAAGAAGTGCAGCTAGTAATATCACAGCAAGAAGAAAAACTTATTTCGCCAGCCGAAGCATGTAAATTATTCAAACCCGCTATTACCAAAGCAACATTAACATCATGGACAAAGCAAGGATTTCTACAAGAGCATCGAATTGGTGGTAGGGTTTTTTACCGACACTCTGAAATCCTTGCATCTACCTTAACGCTTGGGAAGTATAAAAGCATATATAGTAAAATGAGTGCTTAACTTTAATCTTTCTTTTATACCCTCTAATACACGGAGGCCTGCCCTTGTAGCTTTGATTGGTTAACCAAATACATCAAAGCACATGTCTGCATTTATCTCGGCAATCTTTGCCGCCAAACCACGTACAAATGATATTGAGCACAGTTTAAACGCTTACGCCTTTTTATTTGAAGGGGAACGCCCTGTATGGGAAATTCATTTTGAAGGAAAAGTGTTTGAGTATATATATAGCCCCGAACATATTTTACAACAAGGGGTACTGAAATTAAAGGCGAATTGCCAACTCCTAAACCAAACAAAATATCAGCAGATTTAACGTAAATAAAAATAAATTAAAAATATCCGAATCAGCATTTTAAAAAAAGTCACTAGACAGATTGAATTATCTTTAATAAAAACATTAAAGTTGCATTATGGAAAATTCCTTTCTTATTTCAATAGAAAATAATACCAATGAGCCCCAATTGATTAACTTGTTTTCTGATTCTTTGGCAGCAGGTGTTATTGTAACAACATCGGATTACAACTATCAAAAATTGCAACAAATAGCAAGAACCAAAGGCTTTAAGGGCAATAGCCTTACTGCCAACTTTGAAGAAAACTTAGAACTGGAATTTGTCCATAACGGAAAAATAACTCATGCAGTTTTAAATGGGCGATACGAACAAGACCTAATACTAATGGATGGATTAAATAACTACATACAGTTTAAATCTCCGCCACAAAAGAAGTTTTATCTTAGAATGTTGACTTTACCTGATGTAAAAGTGTAAACTCTATTGATAGTTTTCAAGCAATTGAGCTGGCGGTTGTGGGTATTTTGTCTGTCATTCTGCATGTTTTTTTGACAAGCTATTTCAGGCCAAGACGAAATGTTCTTATGTGAGAATTGTAAAAAATAAGCGGATGCATACAATAATTGTCGTCCACAATAACAAGAAAAACAAGGATAAAATAAATTATTTCTGCTACCAAATTTTAAAAATCCCAACGTAGTGTCACCTATAGTGTCACCTAATAAAAACAAAAAACCCTTAACCAATTGATTAACAATAAGTTAAGGGCTATTTAGTGCTGTAGGGGGAGGGATCGAACCTCCACGGAGCGGTTAGTTGTAACACAAAGTTGAGTGGTCGACCCTGGTCGGACCAGTATTGCTACTGGCTCGGCTCTATGTTATATTTATCCCGTGATCTCCACCCCCGAGACAAGGGGGCATGTCTGCCAAAAATTTCATCACCCCACAGTATTGGCTGATTGATTCTAAGCGCTAATAATGCAAATCTACACAATATACCTTTATGTTGATAATAATTTATAAAATACTTTATAAATATAGATAATTATTAAATAAATACATTTATATTTGAAATAATATTAAAATTGCTTGACTATATGGCTACAAAATTGAATCTTGATAAATTAGATCTTCAGATTATCCACGAGATGATGGAAACTGCTGAAATTTCTTATGCAGAGCTTGGCAAAAAATTATTTGTCAGCGGAGGCACCATTCACGTTCGTATCAAAAAGCTACAGGAATTGAATATAGTAAAAGGTACCCGATTGAATGTAGACCTTCGGCTATTGGGATATGATATTACCGCTTTTGTGGGGATTTATCTTGAAAAAAGTTCTTTGTATGATTCTGTAGCCAAGGAATTAATGGCCATTCCTGAAATTGTACGATTGAATTATATCACCGGCAACTATAGTATGTTTATTGAAATTGTTTGTAAAGACATCGCCCAATTGCGCACCGTATTGCACGATGAACTCCAGAAAATAAAGGGGATCGATCGCACCGAAACTTTTATTTCTCTAGAAGAGGGATTTACGCGCAATGTGCAGGTGGCCCCGGTCAGATAGGTAGTTAATTTTACAAGTCGTAGCTATGAAGTGATACTTGGCAGGGTAATTAGGTATGCCCCCTTACATCCACTGCATCTCTCAATCCATTTCCTAGTAAGTTAAAAGCAAGTACCAGCAACATAATTGCAAAGCCTGGTATAATCGCCAGCAAAGGTTGATGCGTGATAATAAAATGGTAGTTTTCTTTGATCATCAGTCCCCAACTGGGTTGGGGAGGTTGTACGCCAATTCCCAAAAAACTCAAACCCGCTTCAATCATTATGGCAGTAGCAAAGTTGCTGGCTCCAATCACTAGCACCGGCCCCAGCACATTGGGAAGTATATGTCGGAGGATAATTCTGCTGTCACTAAAACCCAGTGCCCTAGCTGCTTGTACATATTCCAACTCTTTTATTGCCATAACCTGGCCTCGAATTAAGCGGGCTACACTTACCCACATCGTTAATCCAACGGCAATGAATATCTGCCAAAAACCTTTCCCAACTGCCATCGTCAGGGCAAATACCAGCAATAAAGTGGGGATGCTCCAGGTGACATTGATTAGCCAAAGAATAATTGCGTCTATTCGCCCACGGTAGTATCCCGCCACCGATCCCAAAAAAATTCCCAGTGTGAGTGAAATGAATACGGCAATCAGTCCTACGCCCAAACTTACCCGAGTGCCAATCATCAGACGACTGGCAATATCTCTTCCAAATTTGTCCGTTCCCAACCAGTAAGTCTTGGTTACTAGGTATTGTGAAATGGGCAGTTTGGGTTGATGCTGGGTAAGCTGATGAATGGAATAATACTGAATGATCGAAGTATCTTCATCCACATATTTGTTTACGCGTAGCTCATCTTGGTGAATAGTATAACTGCTAATAGGTAGGTAACGGCAGTCGCTTGGTTTACCATTGATCAGTTGGCTAAACCAACTAACAGGGGGTTGTTTTTTATCCTGTATTTTTAAAAACAATTGGGTATAGCCGGGGCTTTTTGCCTGTATCTCTACTGTTTGCAAATCTGCATTGGGTGATCCATCCGGGGCCAACAGGTATCCAAAAATTGCGATGCAAGTAGCCATTGCAATAATCCCCAAACCAAATAGGGCACCCTTGTTTTTTTTAAGTTGTTTCCAAGTTTGATTTGAAAAAGAAAATGAATGGGAGGGCATATCTTTTTGGATTGATTGATATTATTTTACAGACCTTTCTTTCCAAGTATATTTCCCAAACTTGCCCAGCCAACCCGCAATCACCGTATACAAAATATGAAAAGGTTGGGCAATAGGAAACCACCAAAGCAGCTTGGTTTGATTGAAAAATTTAGCAACAGGATAAAGGAAAAATAGCTCAATGACCGTTTTAAATAAAAGCAATACAACATACCATTCAATGATGGTTAGCTGATAATGGAATACCGAAACCAACTGTTGGTTCACTAAAGCTACGAAGGGAATTGCCAACATCAGCACATTTAAAAAGTATACAATGATCAGTACAACAAAAATCCTTTTGTCATCAAATTGATCCGCCTTGCTTGCCCAGCGGATACGCTGGTTCAAAAATTGTTGGACATTGTTTACAGGATTGGTTTGTACAATCACGTCCTGACTTTTTAAATATCCAATATCATGGGGAAATCGCTTATAAATTTTATGGAGCAATAACATATCATCTCCACTGGCAATATTATCGATTCCCTTGAAACCATTCACTGCTAGGAATGCCTCCTTTGTGTAGGCTAGGTTGGCACCGTTGCACATACTATGAAATTTTTTGTGTACGGATGCGCCGGTAATACCTTGTAGGGTCATGAAGTCAAGCGACTGAAAAATTTCTATCATTCTATTGCCATGTCGGATCAGTACTGGCATCACTATAAATGCAGGTTTTTTTGTTTCATAAAATGCAGCAATGGTGCTAAGCCAATTGGCAGGAAAAATACAGTCTGCATCTGAAGTAACAATCAGTTCGCCAGTTGATTGCTGTATGGAAATTTCAATGGCCTTTTTTTTATACGAATTGATTTCATTAGCGGTTACAAAATCTTGTAAGGAAATCAACTTCACATTTTGTGCGGCATAAGTTTTAATGATTGCAGCCGTGTTATCGGTAGAATGGTCATCAACCACCAGCACTTCAAATAAATGCTTCGGGTAGGTCTGGTGCATGATCGAGTTTAGGCAGTCGGCTATATTTTCTTCCTCGTTTCTAGCAGGGATAATGATGGAAATTTTTGTATTCAAGTTGGAATGGCTTGCTACTTTGAAGTCGGGGATATTGAGCCAGCTTTTTCTATAGTAAATAAGCAGTGCCGAGTAACTCAGCAGCAATAACAATGCAATGGTAAGTAGAATAGGTTCCATAATGATCTGCTGAAGGGTTTCATTCCGGCAGTTGAGTATAAAAAGCAATATAAATAGTATACAATAAAGCCGCCAACGATGCTTTTCAGTGGATGCTTCTAAGTAGTAAAAATAGTTGTAAATATTGCAAATGAATGATTATCTTTATATAGTTGTTTAAACAACTATATGCCTAAGAACCAATTTAAACGCGGAGAATTATACAGTTTTATCACTGGAAAAGCAAGTACGGCGATTGCACGTAGGCTTCAGAAAAATTTTAAACAAGCGGGAGTGGACATTACCATCGAGCAATGGAGTGTATTGTATCATTTGTGGAAACTGGATGGGCAGAGCCAGCAGCAATTGTGCGATGCTACATTTAGGGATAAACCCAGCATTACGCGTTTGGTAGACAACCTAGAAAAATTGCAACTGGTTACAAGGGTTGCCAATAAGGATGACCGAAGGATCAATCGGATTTTTCTTACCCAGCAGGCCAACCTATTGCAAGCGCAAACAATGGAGTTGGCGAATCAAACTTTGAATGAAGCATTGGAAGGGGTAACCAATGAGCAAATAGAAATAGCCAAGGAGGTGCTGCAGAAAGTGTATGATAACCTTACTCCCGCTACTACGCTCTAAAACCAATAAGAAGCGTAGGATTACCAAAAAGGGTTGTCCAAATGGGCGCTATTGAATACGATAGTTTTAAATTACTTGATACAATTATTTAGATAATCTTTTAAAAAAATCTTCTCTTTCCCGAACCATCGGGATGTTGGAGGAGGCTTTCATTTTATGAATACATCTACCGCAACAACCTCATCCCTAAAAGGTGGTGAATGGTTAATCAAAGAAAGTAATGCAATAGAAAGTTTTTCACCCGAAGATTTTAATGAGGAGCAATTGATGGTGAAAGAAATGTGTTTGCAGTTTCTGCAAGCGGAGGTTCATCCGGTGGCCAATCGGATTGACCAATTGGAGCCGGGGCTGATGCCTTCTTTAATGGTGAAGGCTGGAGAACAGGGACTGTTGGGCGCTTCAGTACCAGAAGCATTGGGCGGACTAGGAAAAGATTTTATCACTTCCACCCTAGTAAATGAAGGGCTCGGTGGTGGCTATTCGTTCAGCGTGGCGATTGCCGCCCACACCGGAATCGGCACTTTGCCCATTTTATATTTTGGTACCGATGCCCAAAAGCAAAAATATATCCCCAAGCTTGCCAGCGGCGAATGGAAGGGTGCCTACGGACTAACGGAACCCAATAGTGGCAGTGATGCATTGGGTGCAAAAACATCCGCCGTGCTTTCTGCCGATGGAAAAAATTATATTTTAAATGGTCAAAAATGTTGGATTACC
>JBIIVV010000081.1:0-13067 GCA_044339235.1 Ferruginibacter sp. | reverse complement strand
CACTTGGATCTCTATATGCACAAACGAAAAACCCAAGGGCCCTAACCCTTGCAGATGCCTTATTAGCAGCTACTGGAGCAAATGCACAACAACAGGCCCTTTTCATAAAGGGTTTATATTTTAGTTACGCTGGGGATAAACGAAAAGCCATTGGTTATTTCAACAATTGCCTTCAACTAGATTACCGCAATATGATGGCATACCGTGAAAAAGCAATTTGTTGGTTTGACCTTGCCCAATACGAATTGGCACTGGAAGTCATGAAAAATGCAGTAATCGTTCAAAAGACCTTTGATGAGGGATATTACTGGATGGGTAGATGTTATGAAAAATTAGGTAAAAGAAAAGAAGCAATTGAAAACTACGAGTTAGCTTTGCAAATAGATACCAATTACCTAGAAGCTAAAGATGCACTTAAAAGATGCATCAATACCCAAATCGAAAATTAATTATTGAATTAAATTACCCAACAAATAATCAACATTATGGCCATTATTGCCCCATCTCTGCTAGCTGCCAATTTTTTACAATTACAGGATGAATGTGACATGCTCAATAAAAGCCAGGCCGACTGGTTTCATTTAGATGTTATGGATGGAAGATTTGTACCCAACATTAGCTATGGCCCCATGCTGATAGAATTTTTCAGAAAAACTACCACCAAAATATGTGATGTTCATTTAATGATTGAGGAACCGGGAAATTTTGCGGAAATTTTCAAAAAAGCAGGAGCAGATATTTTAACCGTTCACCTAGAAGCTTGCCCCCATTTGCACCGAAATGTACAACAAATTAAAAGTTTGGGTATGCAGGCGGGTGTAGCGCTCAACCCTCATACACCAGTATCATTACTGAAGGATATTTTGGGAGACATCGATCTGGTTTGCTTAATGAGTGTGAATCCGGGTTTTGGCGGACAATCATTTATTCCAAATACCCTTGAAAAAATAAAACAGCTGCGGACAATGATTTCGGAACAGTCGCTCAACGTAAAAATTGAAATTGACGGCGGTGTAACAGAAGAGAACGCACAGCAAATCATGCATGCAGGCGCAGATGTGCTAGTAGCAGGAAGTACAGTTTTCAAATCCCCTGATCCCATTGCCACCATTGCCAGACTCAAAGCAATGTAAACAACTGTAAGGTGGGTGACACCTTACAGTTGCATTGAATTAAAAATAGCTCAAATTTGTTTTAGGTGTTAACGTGAGCAATGTTTCATACATCAACTGAATGGTATGTTCTACATCACTCTTATGCAGCATTTCAACCGTAGTGTGCATATACCTTAGGGGTATTGAAATCAGTACAGAAGGACAGCCATCATTGGCGTAAGCAAAGGCATCAGTATCTGTTCCCGTACTTCTGCTAGCTGTATTTAACTGAACTGGGATTTTATTTTTTTCAGCTACAGACTGTACCACATCTAACAACTTATTATGAACTGCCGGACCATAAGTTAGCGAAGGACCTTTTCCACAACTGATATCACCCTGAATCATTTTATTAATCATCGGAGTGGAGGTGTCATGGGTTACATCGGTAATAATAGCAGCATCCGGCTTTATTCTGCGGGCAATCATTTCAGCACCCCGCAATCCAATTTCTTCTTGCACCGCATTTACTATATACAGTCCAAAAGGCAATTTCTTTTTATTTTGCTTTAAAAGCCTAGCTACTTCTGCTATCATAAAACCTCCTACCCTATTATCAAAGGCCCGGCCTACCAAATAGTCGTAAGCCATTTCTTCATATCCTGCCTCGTAAGTGGCAACGGCACCTATATGAATCCCCAACGACTCTACTTCTTTTTTAGTTCTTGCACCGCAATCCAAAAACAGGTTTTCTACTTTTGGTTGGGTTTCCTTATCACCATTTCCCATCCTAGTATGAATGGCAGGCCATCCAAACACTGCTTTGATCGGCCCTTTTTTTCCATGGATCCACACCCGCATGGAAGGTGCAATCTGGTGATCCACTCCCCCATTGCGCTTCAGGTAAATCAAGCCCTCAGCCGTGATATAATTTACAAACCAACTAATTTCATCAGCATGTGCTTCTATGACCACTTTAAAAGCTGCAGTGGGATTAATTACTCCTACCGCAGTACCATATGGATCTGTAAAAAAAGAATCCGTATAGGGCTTTACATAATCCATCCACATTTTTTGTCCACTCGTCTCAAAACCTGTAGGAGATGGATTGTTGATATAATTTCGTAAGAAAGAATAGGACTCCTTGGTAAGAAGACTTTTAGGTGCTTTTGATTTTGCCATGAAATTTATTTTTTGTAAAATTAACTAATGTAATGTTATAAGTAACAAAATATAGCACCTCCCCAATACAACCCAAATAAGCTTACACAAAGCAATACTCCCCAGCCAACCAAGTTAAAAAGGCAGAAAAAAACATTAACCCATCCACTCCGAAATAATAAAAAAGATACCCCTTTTTTTGCATTGAAACAATATACATAATCAAGGTAACCAATCCTATCATTGTTAGTGCAATAACCTGATCAGTCTTCACTCCATAACCCTTCATAAAATAACTGATTCCAATGTACCCAATAAAAATAAAAGCAATCAAAAAATGAAGTATCATTGGACGGAAAACTGTGGCCAAGCTTTGTAATCCCCGGATCTTGTCTACCCCTGCATCCCGCTTATCAAAGATGATGCACAATAAAAGCATAAATAAAAAACGACCGATAAAAACCAATATCGCCAATGCCCCCATTGCCCATATGGGAACCTGTAAAGGAATAAGGGTGGTTATTATAGCCCAAGTAAAAGCCAACAATACAGTTTTCAAAAAACCGATCCTTCGGATCCATTCTAACTGCTTAAAAGGCAAAATAGGAAGCAGGTACAAAACAAACAAAATGCCAGCAATTAGCATATTGCTCCATATCCAATAAAACTGATTGAAACAAAAAAGCATACCCAAAAATGCCGAGATCAGCACCAAAAAAGAATACGGGGTAGTTGCAAAAAGTGATCGAAGCGAATGATTGGAAGAAAATGAATACCTGCTTATCAACCAATACGCATTATACCCAGCCAATACTCCAAAAAAAATGAAACTCAGAAGATATCCACTAACAGCAATCCCCATCAACTGCCCTGTTTGAAAGCTAAGCGCCGCAGCACAAAATGCAATAAATATAGAGTGCGACAGTATAAATTGAAAAAGGCGCCTCATTATGGAAATTCATAATAAATAGGGGCAGTCGTAACCTTATTGCTTTTGTTTTTTGCAAAATCCACTACATAAATCTCATATCGAAGGGTATCCACCTTAGGACGGGGCCGAGTAGATCCCCGTAAAATATCAAAGACATTGATCCGTATTTCGGCCTGGAAATTCTTAGTAGTCACCGACTGGATATCAGGTAATACAAATGAGTCCATCCGATTAATCAATAAATTTTTTATATAAATGTAAGAAGTGTCCTTTCCTGTTTTAAACCCTAAATCCCCTTCTGAATCAGTTACAGACAGGGTAATTACTGGAATACCAGGACTCCCAAGGGTTACTCCGCTGCTTACCCTATCAGGGCTGACGGATTCGAATTTAATTTGGGGAGCAGATGTGTATTTATCTTTACTACAACTAACCGCTAGCAAACTAATGATGAAAATGACAAGGGTGTTCCGCATCTTTGTAGATTATTTCTCAAATTTACTAATAGAAATTGAATACATCTGTTAAAAATATAATCGCCCCGGATAAAATTTTCACTGTAAAGGAGGATCAATTCGCTTCCCTTGCACTGGAGCTTTTTCAATTTCAACACCAATACAACCCGGTATACAGGCAATACTGCGACCTGTTAAAAATTGTTCCCAATAAAATAGACCGAATTGACAAAATCCCCTTTTTACCCATCCGGTTTTTTAAAACCCACCAGGTAGTAAGTACTGATTTTGAAGCAGCAGTGATTTTCGAAAGTAGTGGAACTAGCCAAACTGTGAATAGCCGGCATTTGGTAAAAGATAAGGCGATTTATACTAGCAGTTTTAATGAAGCATTTCGTTTATTCTATGGCGATCCTTCCCAATGGTGCATCATCGCCTTACTCCCTTCTTACCTAGAAAGAAAAAACTCATCGCTGGTAATGATGGCCGATGAGCTCATACAGCAAAGCGGTCACCCGAAAAGTGGTTTTTATCTAAACGAATGGGAAAAACTTGATAATTGTTTACAGCAACTGGAATCGCAGCAACAAAAAACACTCTTACTAGGAGTAACTTTTGCCTTGCTGGATTTTGCCGAACAATTTCCCCGACCACTTAAGCATACCACCCTTATGGAAACTGGCGGTATGAAAGGACGAAGAGAAGAAATAACCAGGACGCAGGTTCATGAAATCTTGTGTCGCCAGTTTTGTCTTGAAAAAATACATTCAGAATACGGAATGACCGAATTATTAAGCCAGGCCTACTCCTTCGGCGATGGAATTTTCAACTGCCCTCCATGGATGAAAATTTTACTTCGCGAAGAAGATGATCCATTTGCCATTCATATCAACAATAAAGACCGGCAAATTCGTGGAGCCATTAATTGTATCGACCTTGCTAATATCTACTCCTGCTCTTTCCTAGCAACAGAGGACGCGGGCAAACTTTATCCTGATGGAAGTTTTGAGCTTTTGGGCAGATTGGATAACACGGATATCAGGGGCTGTAGTTTGCTGGCAGTTTAAAATATTGATTCGCCCGTATTGAATAATTGATTACCCAATATTAGAGACTACATTTAAATGAATAATAACAAAATGGACGCTATTTCCATCCGATTAATTGAACAAGCTGATAATCCGGCGCTAGCAATGATTATACGAAATGCCTTAACTGAATTCAATGCCGATAAACCTGGCACGGTTTATTTTGATGATAGTACGGATCATTTATACGAATTATTTCAACAGCAACAGGGCGTTTACCATGTAGCGGTTTTCAATGACCTTGTTGTTGGAGGAGCTGGAATCAGTCATACAAATGGATTAGCTGCAGACACCTGTGAATTGGTAAAACTCTATTTATCACCTGAAGTAAGAGGCAAGGGAATTGGAAAAGCATTAATGGAACGATGTATTGATGCAGCCAAAAAAGCTGGATATAAAAAAGTTTATTTAGAAACAATGCCAGAATTAATTGCAGCGATTCCAATGTATGAGCAATTTGGATTTACCTATTTATCCGGCCCACTAGGAAACAGTGGTCATACAGGCTGTGATATCTGGATGATCAAATTATTATAGCAATTTTTGCTACTAGAAGAAAAAATGGAAGGCATAAAACTCCGCTCAAAAGGGATCGAAAAACAAGCCAAAGAGTAGTTCAATGGTTGGCTGATTGGCTTTTATATGGGCACCTGCACTTCATATACGGGACTAAATAAATACATTTTGCCGGTTGCCAGCTCCAAGCACTTAAAGCGCTTGCGCACTTTTTCTGCTTTTTTAAATTCCCTGCCCCCTTTTATTTTAAAAATAGTTCCTACGGGCAATGTTTCAACTAAAAGCATCCCTTCCACTTTTTTATCATACTGACGCAGCACCCTTAACAGGTAAACATCAGAACAGCTAATGGCAGCAGGGTTTTGAAGTGTTTTATACAATGCCTTTTGGATGTCCAAAGGGAATATTTTTTTTAACAAAAAAAGGGCCAACACTTTACTAAATTCATTTTTCCATTCTTGCCCATGGGCAGCTACTCGGTGACCGAAACGCTCATAGGTAAACAGATGAGCCAATTCGTGAAGAAGCGTTATTAAAAAAGAATATTGATTTAGATTACCATTAATACTGATCCGATGGTTTTTATCGGCATGGGAATTTCTGTAGTCTCCTAAAACCGATTTTCGTTCACGCGTAATAGTGAGTTGAACCTTATACTGAAGCAGGTACTGGGAAACCTCCTCGAAACTTCCTTCAGGCAGATAATGCTGCAACTGGTGTAAAGGAGCTTCTTGCTTAGCCATTTTTTTGCCTATTCAATTTGGTGATTATTGCTACTTCTACTCCAAGATAGATGAGATATAAAAACATCGCCGAAAACACAGAGACCTTACTAACACTATTGCCCGCAATCAACCTGTAAACAATGACAGCTGTTATAGTCACAAACATTTTGATCAGCATCCCTCCCATTACGCTTCTGATAAAAACGTTGGGATTGCTGTTTCCCAATGCCTTTCGTTGCATAAAAAAAGCTACTAAACTTAATAAAAAGAAAATGTCATTGGCAAAGAACAACACATAGAAATCAATACCCCATTTCGCTACAATTTCTCTTGCTGCATACAATGTTAAATTAGTAAGGACAAATACTGTAAACAGCGGTAAAATAATTTTATTTTGTGGAGTCATATTACCCACAAAGATATTTTAAAGATTTATTTATTCACCACATTACCCAATTCTTTATTTAAGTCAACCACACTAGCTCCCGTATGGCAACTTCCATTAAAGCGGGCCGTTGGTTCTATCTGCAGTTTTGCTGCAAAAATATCACCCTGTACATCACACTTACCCATTAATTGAAGTAATTCCTTAATTTTTATGTTGCCTTTCACTTTACCTAATACATCAGCATGAAGTCCATTGATATTGCCTTCAATTACCCCTTCAGGTCCTATAAAAACCTTCGCCTTGGCAAAAAGATTTCCAGTAAGGGTTCCATCAATACGAATATCGCCTTCACTTTTAATATCCCCATTGATAGTAGTTCCAGCTCCAATAATGGTGGTACTAGCTGCAGTTGTTTCTAAAGTTGACAAACTAAATTTTGAATTAAACATAGGAAATTATTTTAATAGTAAAATAAGCTTAAAACTGAACAATTATATATAATTATTCAGTAATATTATCTACTTTCGGTAAGACTAGTTTATTAGTATCTAATTCGGATGTTTTGCCATCCAGCACCTTTTTTAAGTGATCGAAATATTGCTGCCTGAATTTTAGTACATTTTCAATAGAATCTGTCCTTATTTTCAACTTACGAAACTCTCTAACTTGTCTTGCGTCACCATAGCCTACCCCAGGTAAGTAATATTTGATAGGGGTAAAAACAATTAAAGCAACCGTTAAAACAGTCAGTATGACAAAAACACTGCTTAAAACAATATACACACTGAGTCGGCTTAACCGAAATTTGACCACTTCTTCATAAGTGTCCTCATTCATTACCACCAAACGGTAACGATTTCTTAAGCGTTTTAGTGTGCTGTTGGCATCTATTTTGCCCATAGTTTATTATTGGATGTTAAAAATAAGGAACCTTACGGCATTATCAGTACTAATTCCCAAAAATATCCGATATTTAACCGCTTTATTTTAATCATTGATATACATGTTAAAAAGGATTTTTTTACTGGCTTTCTTAGTTTTGGGTACCTGCACCTTTTTGAATACTGTAGCAGCTCAAGCTCCCACTTGGACTATTGACCTACTAGGCAAAGAAAAAAAGCCTGAACAATTCCAGGATAGGAAATTGGGTTCAGAAAAAATGGCAGAAAAGAAATTCACCCCATTGAGGCATTTTTTTCAGAATAATTTCACTCATTACAATTATTTCTATAATGCCAATAATAAAATAAAAAATGTAATTGATAGAGCAAAAGCATCCCAAAAAGATGACTATAACAAATTGCTAAGTTTTTATCCGTATTCTCTTGAAAACACCTTGGGTCAAAAAACTGAACTAGATTCCGTGCTCTTAAAAACCACCGCAGGAATTTTATTACATGACCTACGAAATGACTGGATAGATAATTTGTACCTACTGATGGGCAAGGCATTTTTTCTCAGAAAGGACTTTGATTCAGCGGCTGCTACCTTTCAATTTATCAACTACAATCTTTTTCCACGAAAAAAAAATGAAGATGACGATAGAATTGTAGGAACAAGCGAAGCATCTAGCAACAGCAGATTGAGTATTGCAAACAATGAGTCCACTTCGATTGTAAAAAAAATAACTACCCATACCCCCAGCAGAAACGATGCATTGATATGGATGGCCCGGACCTTTATTGAACAAGATGAACTGAGTGAATCTGCCAGCTTGATCAATACGCTTCAATACGATCCCAACCTTCCCGAGCGACTTAGGGATGACCTAGATGAGGTAAATGCCTACTGGTTTTATAAGCAAAATATTTTTGACAGCGCTGCCTTCCATCTGCAAAAATCTCTGACAAATGCTGCAAGTAAACAGGATAGAGCAAGGTCAGAATTTCTGCTAGCCCAGCTCTATGAATTAACAAACCAATTTGATAAAGCTTCCCAATTTTATTTAAAAGTATCCTCCCACACCGTTGCCCCCTTAATGGACATTTATGCTAGGCTCAATAATGCCAAAATGCTAAAAGGCACCAATTCTCATGAGCTCAACAATAGCATCAACCAGCTCGTGAAGATGGCTAAAAAAGATAAATTTGAAAGTTTTAGAGATATTCTTTTCTATTCTGCCGCTGAACTGGCTTTACAAAAACCGGATACCATTGCCGCAGTTGGCTATTTCACCAAAAGCATTCAATACAACCAATCCAATTTACCTCATAAAAACAAAGCCTTTCTTCAATTGGCTGATATCGCTTATCAGCAAAAGCAATATAAAAAAGCTTACGCATACTACGACAGCTTACAATTGGGGGATACCTCGCTGGCAGATCGTTTAGACGTTATCAAAAATAAAAAAACTGCGCTAGTCAAAATAGTCGAAAAAATAATTATCATCGAAAGGGAAGATAGTTTGCAAGCCATTGCTGCCATGGCCGCTTCAGACAGAGCAATATTTGTAAAGAAAATAGTAAAGCGATTACGCAAAGAGCAGGGGTTAAAAGAAGAGGCCGATATGGGAGGAACCATGATTGGCTTTGACAATCCACTGGACAATAAAAAAAATGAGCCCACAGATCTTTTTGCTGATGCCAACAAAGGTGAATGGTATTTTTATAATAGTTCATTGAAATCAAAGGGATTTGCTGATTTTAAAAGAAAATGGGGAACTCGAAAGAATACGGATAATTGGCGTAGAAAAAATGCAATTGATAATACCGCAAATAACCCTTCCCAGTCTTCAGTAAACAATATTAGCCCCAATGATATTGACAAAGCTACAGACTCGATTTCAAACACCAGCGGTACCAGTAAGAATATCCTGAATGACACAACCCAACAAAAAAATATCAACTATGAGACTTTAATGGCAAACGTACCATTGACTCCCGAAAAAATGGATGCCAGCAATACCTTGCTTGCAATCAGCCTATTTGAACTAGCACAGCTTTACCAAAAGGAGCTTGAAGATTATGAACAAGCAGTCATTCATTATGAGCACTCCCTTATTCGATACCCAGATTCACTCTATAATGGTGAATTATACCTAGGCCTATATTTTTGCTACACAAAACTTAAAGACAATGAAAAGGCAGCTAAATATAAAAAACTTTTAAGCCAAAATTTTGCTGGTAGCCATTCCGAAATACTACTGAACAATCCTGAAACCTTTAATCCCAATTCAAAAAATATAGAGGGAACCAAAAGGTATGACGCCATATACAATTTATTTATTGAGGGAAAGTTTGAAGAAGCATTGACTGAAAAAGTAAAAGCAGACAGTACTTATGGAAATAATTTATGGACACCCCAGCTGCTTTATATCGAAGCCGTTTTTTATATCAAACAAAGGCAGGATAGTGCAGCCATCGATATTTTGAAAAAAATTGATCAGTTATTCCCCAATACAAAACTTGCTCTTAAAGCAAATCGAATGATAGAGGTGTTAAAAAGAAGAACCGATATTGAAGCGTACCTTACCAAACTGGAAATTACCAGGAGTGCCGATGAACCAGAAGAGAAGAAAAATGGCAAGCCTGTTTTAAAAAGGGATGATGCAAATCTGATAGAATCGCCTAAAAATTTCATTGACACCAGTAATAAAAAAATCAGTGCTGGTGAGCCTCTTAAAATAGATAGCATAAAAATAACTACTAAGTCTATAAAGGACAGCACTAAAAAAGTAATTACGGATAATGTAACGTTTACCTTTACACCAGATACACCGCATACGGTAATCATGATCTTGGATAGGGTGGACGGCACGTACATCAATGAGTCGAGGAATGCAATGAAAAACTATCTTAGTCAAAATTTTTACAATGAACCGATTGAATTAACAAGAGATACCATTGATAAAGATCGTACGATCTTACTATTTTCGAATTTTAAAAATATTCAAGCTGCTTACCAATTTTTATTGAAAATTAAAAAAGCAGCCCCCGAAGAACTGTCGTGGTTACCTGCTAATAAATATTCATTTTACCCGATTTCTGATGAAAACCTGCTGGTATTAAAAACAAATAAAGATATTGTGGGTTATATCAGTTGGTTGAAAAAAAATTACCCCGTCAAGTTATAAGTTGGCCAAAGGCATATTGATGAAAAAAATTTTATGCCGCTTGTTAACTAAGGAAAATAAAAAAACAATAAAATGAAAGACTCAGTAAGGATTTTATGGAAGGTATTTTTTGGAGGCATATTACTGGTGGTTTTACTATTTACCCTTGCCAATTTCGGAGCCTTTGGAAAAATGCCCTCTCTAGAAGACCTCGAAAATCCGGAAGCAGACCTTGCAAGTGAGATTTATTCAAGTGATGCGAAATTAATGGGGAAATACTATGCTGAAAATAGAAGTGAAATAAAATACAACCAAATTTCACCCAACATTATTCATGCTTTGGTAGCCACTGAAGATCAAAATTTTTATGAACATTCCGGCATTGATGCTAAGGCGGTTGCTAGGGCAATTATAAAACTGGGAACTGCTGGCGGAGGAAGTCCGATTACACAACAACTTGCAAAAATGATGTTGGGACAAGGAAAAGGCAATGTGATCACTAGAGGTCTTCAAAAAATAAAGGAGTGGATCATTGCCGTGAAACTAGAAAGAAATTTCACTAAAGAGGAAATCATCACCCTCTACCTTAACAGGGCTCCTTGGGGAAATAATTATGGCATTAGGAATGCAGCTAAAACGTACTTTCAAAAAGAGCCGATTGAACTGGGTATTGAAGAAGCCGCCGTTTTGGTGGGCATGCTCAAAGGATTTGGATATGAACCAATCCGACACCCTATTGCAGCCCTCAACAGGCGAAACACAGTGATAGAAAGAATGGTAGATTGTAAACAACAATATTTAACTGCTGCAGATGCTGCCCAACTAAAAGCGAAGCCACTCATCACTAATTACAAAAAAGCGGATGACAATGTGGGGATAGCACCCTATTTCAGATCTGCATTGTCCGAAACGATGAAGGACTGGTGTAAAACACACAAAAACCCCGCCACAGGAGAATTCTACGATCTATACAGAGGTGGGTTGAAAATATACACTACCATCGATTCAAGAATGCAACAGTATGCAGAAGAATCAGTAGTTCAACAAATGCCAGTGATTCAGAAAAAACTGGATAACCTGATGAAAAACAATGGTGACAGAATGTGGAAAGTAAGGGAAAACATCATTGAAAATGCGATGAAAACCAGTGGCCGCTGGAAAGCTATGGCCGAAGATGAAATTACTCCAGAAGAAATCAGAAAGTCTTTTTTAATTCCGGTAAAGATGAAAGTATTTGCTTGGAATGAAGCAAGGGAATTGGATACGGTAATGACTCCTAGGGATTCCATCAAATACCATAAACAAATGATGCAAACATCCTTTGTTGCAATGGACCCAAAAACTGGGGAGGTAAAATGCTGGGTAGGTGGCATTGATTTCAAATGGTTTAAATATGATCATGTTACTGCCAGTAGGCAGGTGGGGTCCACCATCAAACCGCTCATTTATGCACTGGCAGTTCAGGATGCAGGCTATACCCCCTCTACCATCATTGAAGGAGGGTCAGTTCAGTATGGAAAAGATTTTCGAACCTTCGAGGGAGGTGGTGGCACATTGGCCAATTGTCTTGCCTTTTCAAAAAACACCGCTTCAGTAAGAATGACCAATTTACTAGGAGTAAATAGAATAATAGATTTTGCAAAAAATGTTGGCATCAGTGCAAATCTGCCGCCATTTACCTCACTGGCTTTAGGCGCAGCCGAAATACCCTTATTACAACTGCTACAGGCTTATACCATGTTTCCTAACAAAGGCTTTAATACTGAGCCCACATTCATTAGCCGGATAGAAGACAAAAATGGTAACGTGCTAGAAGAATTTTCCCAGATTACTAGTAAGCAGGTGATCAGTGAACAAGATGCATTTACCATGGTAAAACTAATGCAAGGGGTAGTTCAATTTGGTACGGGTAGGTCGCTGAATAATTATGGTATTCCTGCAGAAAAAGCGGGAAAGACGGGCACTACCAACGATAATACCGATGGCTGGTTTATGGGATATACCCCCGAACTACTTGCCGGCACCTGGGTAGGCTGCGATGACCCTTTCATCCGAATTTATTCAGGAACCAGTGGAGGTAATGAAATGGCACTTCCAAAATGGGGCTTTTTTATGAAAAAAGTGTACGCAGATAAAACACTTCCTTATGGAAAAAACTTATACTTCGAGCAACCAGCAGACATGGCTAGTAATCCTATTTATGCCGATCAACAATTTGCCAATATTGTAAACCAAGGCGACAGTAATAGCCTATCCGAAGACCAAGGCAATGGAGATGCGATCGACTTCTTCAATGAGCCATTATCTGAGATTCCAATTGAAAGTCAACTTTCAAAAACCAAGTCCGACTCGAACAATAAGACAAAAAACAAATTACCAACCAGCCCATTGCCCAATAAACTGGAAGAAAAAAAACTAGGAAAAACAATCCTTCCTCCTCCAGCTCAACCGGCTGATAAAAATAAAAAAACTTCACCTAACATCAATAAGCCGATACCCAAAAAAGAAAATGACTATTAGGGGTAAGATGGATTGGTTTGGCTGAGAAGTGTTTGATGCAATATGCTATCAACAATCAACCATACACAATAGGTATTTTAAAAAGCTTTTACTCATAAGCCTTAGATAAAGCTAAAAGTTGGGCAATAAGCCCGTAAA
>JBIIVV010000297.1:0-3808 GCA_044339235.1 Ferruginibacter sp. | reverse complement strand
GAAAATTTGTTGAGCTTAATATAACCTATGCCGTTTTCAATGATATAGCTCGCATCCACACTACTGATAGGGATAATTCCCCGAACGATCGAAAACTGCTGCAATTTGCCCTGTCTTACGAGGGTTACAATAGCTTGGGTACCCAAATCCCCTCTCAATAATTTCCTTACACTTTCTGAGGTTATTTTTTTTCCTACAATGATGCTGTCATTTACCTGGATGAATTTATCTCCGATGGCTATTCCTGCCTTAAAGCTTGGCCCATCGGGGATTACATTTAGTACATGCAATGTGTCGTTGATAATAGTAAACTCAATTCCGATACCAAAAAAATTGCCTGCAATATCTTCGTTTACCCCTTGAAGTTCTTCAGCAGGAATAAAAACGGAATGTGGGTCGAGTTTATTTAAAACAGCTATTATGGCGGAATCACCCAATGCACTTATCTTTACATCATCCACATATTTATTTTGAATCAAATTCATTACCTCTTGCAAAGCCGATGGCTTGTCAAAAGAGAAGAATTTTTTTCCTGGCTGGTTATCCCTCATTCTATACCCTAACAGCATACCGGCAATTACAGCAATGCTAAAAAGCAAGGGAAGCCATATTTGGATTTTTTTGTTCATATTTTTCACTTATTAGCACGAAAATAAATGAAATATAATGAATGAGGTAGTTGAGTTTTAAATGGGTGTAACAAACGCGACAAAAAAGTATAAATTTGAAGTATGTCAATAAAATTAATTGCGGATAGTGGTGCTACAAAAACGACCTGGTGTCTGCTAGACGGCGGTAAAAAGAAAATACTTTCTACCCAGGGATTAAGCCCTTATTTTCTGACTGGGGAACAAATTAAGCAGATCCTGGGTTCGGAGCTTATATCCAAATTAAAGGGGATAGCGCCAGATGAAATATTTTTCTATGGTACCGGGTGTATAAACCCTGGAAATGTAAAAATGATAAAAAAGGCATTGCAAAGTTTATTTCCCCATTCAGTCATCCATGTCACGCACGATTTGATGGGTGCGGCAAAAGCCTTGTGCGGTGATCAAAAAGGAGTAGCCTGTATTTTGGGAACGGGATCCAATTCTTGTTATTACAATGGCCAACGAGTAGTTAAAAACAGTCCTGGACTTGGATTTATTTTGGGGGATGAAGGCAGTGGGGCATATATGGGGAAAAAACTGGTGCAATATTATTTGTACAACACTTTTGATGCTGATCTGATGGACCGATTTAATTCCAAGTTTAATACCAATTCAGTAGAGATATTGGATGCGGTCTATAAAAAGCCTTTGCCCAATCGCTACCTAGCCGGATTTGTTCCATTTTTAGTGGAAAACAGGGGGCATTTTATGATTGAAAATATTATAGAAGATAGCTTTAATGATTTTTTCTTTCACCATGTGTATAAATACAAAGAAAGTTGGACCATGCCGATCAATTTTGTTGGAAGCGTGGCTTTTGGATTTAAGGATGTGTTGCAGGAAATGTGCAATACCTATGAATTGGAGTTGGGAAAAGTATTAAAGAGTCCAATGGATGGGTTGATTAAATACCATTCATAAATCCATCCGGTGAGTCACCGACTAGGGTGAGTCACCGACTAGGAAAAAATCATCCCCCTTCATTGTTCATAAATTTATGCGATTGTCACCGCCCGGTGACTCACCCAAGCCGGTGACTCACCCAAGCCGGTGAGTCACCGGGCTAATAAAATGAGTAAGAAATTTTTGAGATTTATGATATAATTTTATGGCGGCAAACTATTCATTTATCAATTTCAAAAGAGGTTAGATTCATGCAGGATATAGAACCTTATTTTAATTGGCGGCATTTATATATAGCAGAGGAGGATGAGCAGTCCCCTTTTTATGGGCGTACCTACAGCGAGTTTGAATTTACCAATACGGTCTATAATTATTATATCCACCCTCAGTGGGATGATTTTGGTTCCCGAACTTTATACATGAAATTATTGTTTGTGGAGTACGACCAGCAGTACGCAATCATTGAATTGATAGGGGAATGGAATGATGCCATCGAAAATGACATTATGACCCTTCGCAGGGATGTAACTGATTTGATGCAGCATCAGGGAATCAATAAATTTATTTTAATCGCGGAAAATGTACTCAATTTTCATAGTAGCGATGACAGTTATTATGAGGAATGGCGGGAAGCGGTGATTGAAGAAGGGGGCTGGGTGGTAATTGTGGATATGCCTTCACAGAGTCAATATGATTTTAAAAAGGCAAGGCTTACCAATTATGTTGCATTGCTGGATTTTCCGCAGTGGAGAACCCTAAAGCCAGAATTGGTCTTTCAGCAGGTGGACGATTGGATGGTTCGCCAGCTGCAATAAGACAATATTCTGCAATTTTCGCTTGTCCGAAAACGATTGGGTAATATTTTTCAATTAAAAAGTTTTTTGACTATTCCTTACGTATTTTTGTAACCTGAAAAAATTAATTAAGTTTATATGACATCGAAACAATTCTTCGCTTCTTCGATTGGAAAAAAAATTACCATGGGCCTTACCGGGTTCTTTTTAATCAGTTTTTTGATTGTTCATTGCGCTATCAATGCCATGATTTTTTTTAATGATGGAGGACAAACTTTCAATCATTGGGGGCATTTTATGGGGTCAAATTTGATTATCCGGACTGCTGAAATCGGACTTTTTGTGTTTCTATTGATTCATATTATTCAGGGCTTGTTATTGTGGAAACAAAACAAGAATGCCCGCCCGGTTAAGTACATTGTAACCAAATTGAACGAAAACAGTAAATGGTATAGTAGAAGCATGGGCTTACTAGGTACTTTGATCTTAATCTTTTTAATCTTGCATTTATATCATTTCTGGACTCCATCCAGATTTGGTGGTATCGCCAATGTACGAGCGCTGGAAGAAACCACACTGGCGGATTACAACAACCAGCAAGTACATAATTTATTTAAGGAAATGCTATTGGTTTTTCAAAATAATCTATTGGTGGTGGTGGTTTATGTGCTGGGTGTAACTTCTTTGTGCTGGCATTTATTGCACGGTTTCCAAAGTGCTTTTCAAACATTTGGATTAAATCATAAAAAATATACGCCCTTGATCAAGTCAATAGGGGTGGGCTATTCAATCATTATTTGTTTGCTGTTTGCATTGATGCCGATAGCTATTTATTTGAATTGCATCAAATAATAAAAAAATTACCATCGGCTGTTTTGTAGTTTATTGGATTACAACTAAAAAGTAGACCTACATTCAGTACCATCATATTTTAACCAATTAATTAATCAACTAATTACCCCTACTATGGCTTTCGATTCGAAAATTCCCAATGGCGAAATGAATGAAAAGTGGAATGATTATAAAGGGCATGTGAAACTGGTGAACCCTGCTAATAAGCGAAAGCTGGAAGTAATAGTAGTGGGGACCGGACTAGCGGGTGCCTCTGCTGCAGCTTCGTTGGGTGAAATGGGATATAAGGTAAAAGCATTTTGTTTTCAGGATAGTCCACGCAGGGCACATAGTATTGCTGCCCAAGGTGGTATCAATGCTGCTAAAAATTATCAAAACGATGGGGATTCCGTTTTTCGACTTTTTTATGATACCGTAAAAGGGGGCGATTATAGGGCTAGAGAAGCCAATGTGCATCGTTTGGCAGAGGTAAGTACCTCCATCATTGATCATTGTGTGGCACAGGGAGTTCCTTTTGCCAGGGAATATGGCGGCTTGTTGAGCAACCGTAGTTTTGGTGGAACTCAGGTTCAGCGTACCTTTTATGCAGCAGGTCAAACGGGTCAACAG
>JBIIVV010000296.1:0-3835 GCA_044339235.1 Ferruginibacter sp. | reverse complement strand
CCCGTACGACGATTTAGCAAACCGTTCCTTTCGGCCACTCAGGCATCTCTCCTACCTGCCCTAACTTTATTAAGGGGTTGCAAAAATACACTTCAGCCCTCATATACCCAAAACAAAATAAGAAAAAGAACAAAATAATTCATGAACGCCTGCTGAACCCGTATTTCAAAAGAATTATAATTATCAACTATACCCTATTGCAGTTGAAGTAGGCTGCTATTATCCAGCATTGAGCTACCCTAGCAGACAAAAAAAATCCAAATACCGAGGTATTTGGAAATGATTTTTATTGAAAATATTTTACATGGCTGCCAATTGCACTTTTTGTTGCAATTCCATTACACTTTCTTTAAATATGGTATCTGTATCCATCAAGTCTTTTACCGTTTGGCAGCTGTGAATAACCGTGGTATGATCCCTTCCTCCAAAATGCTCTCCAATCGTTTTGAGCGAATTTTTGGTGAACGCCTTTGACAAAAACATCGTTATCTGGCGGGCCTGAACGATTTCTCGCTTTCTGGTTTTTTGAAGCAACTTATCATAAGGAACGTCATAGTACTCACAAACCATTTTTTGAATGGCATCAATGGTAATTTCCTTACTGGAAGATTTTACAAAATTGCGAAGTACTTTCTTAGCCAACTCAAGGTCAATTTCGCGTTTATTAAGCGAAGATTGTGCTAACAATGAAATCAATGCTCCCTCTAATTCCCTTACATTACTGTTTATATTATAGGCAATGTATTTTACCACTTCCCTCGGCATCTCAAGGCCATCATTTTTCATTTTTTTCTCTAAGATCTCAATCTTGGTATCATAATCAGGCACCTGAAGATCGGCACTCAAACCCCATCTAAAACGGCTCAGCAATCTTTCCTGAACACCTTCTAAGTCTTTAGGAGCTTTATCACTGGTTAATATCAGCTGTTTGCCACTTTGATGAAGGTGATTGAAAATGGAAAAGAAAGCATCCTGAGATTTTTCAGCGCGATTGAAAAATTGCACATCATCTATAATCAAAACATCAATCAACTGATAAAAATGTATGAAGTCATTGATTGCGCCGTTACGACCATGGTCTATAAACTGATTAATAAATTTTTCAGAACTTACATACAAGACTACCTTATTACTGTGAAGCCTTTTAACCTCATTTCCGATAGCCTGTGCAAGATGCGTTTTACCCAATCCTACGCCTCCATAAATTACCAAGGGATTAAAAGAGGTAGTACCAGGCTTTTCAGCGACAGTCTTGCCCGCTCTTCTAGCTACCCTATTGCAATCTCCCTCTATATAACTATCAAATGTATACGCATGATTGAGTTGGGGGTCAATCTGCATTTTTTTAAGACCAGGAATGACAAAAGGATTTTTAACCGGATTGTTAATTACCAAAGGAAAGTCCATTTCGTTGTTTGAGTATGATTTAAAACCATTACCAGGAACATCCATTGTGAGCGGTTTGTTTTTACTGTTTCCGCTATCCACCATTATCCTATATTCTAAACGTGCATCTTTTCCTAATTCTCTTTTCAGTGTTTTCGCCAACAAACTAATATAATGCTCTTCGAGGTATTCAAAAAAGAATTGACTAGGTACTTGAATCGTCAATACCTTTTCTTTTAATGCAACCGGCTTGATAGGCTCAAACCATGTTTTATAATGTTGCCATTCAACAATATCCTTGATTATATCTAAACAATTAGACCACACTTTATCAAAAACTTTATCCATTATTCCTTAAACAATTTATACTGAGTTAATATTATTTTCTAAATGATGATTCAAATATCATTTACCACCAATCCTTGTAGTTTTTGAAAGTCAAGCGAATATCAAAATAAATTGTTAATAAAAAAATTTTTTTCTTCCTTTTTTTAAAACTATTTCGGCTGAATTTTTCTTTTTAAAATTTCACTGAAAAACCCCAGCCAGTTCGAGCTTTTTCCTAAACCTTGTAACATAAGCCCACATTCATTTCTTCATTTTGAATCGATCTAAATCCGAGTCATATATATAAAAAATGCCATCTCAAAACAAAAGCAAAATATCGATCATATTACAAAAATAGTAGGCATTGAATTGCCATCCACTTTATCAACGACGGTCTTTGGGAATTATTATTGCTAGTTATCCCCATCACCAAAGTTAAAATCCTTTAAATTATTGTTGCTTTTCATTTCGGGTTTAGGTGTTTAGAGGTTAGTTGGGGGCAGGGATTTGAAATTACTTTATTTTCATCGTTTTTAAAAATTCTCCATGAAAAAACTGCAGCAAATTTTATAAATAAATAAGGTTACTTTTGTTGAATAAACATTTACAAAATGAGTTACGAATTATCAGGTAAGCTGGTGGCAAAATATGATGTAGTACAGCGAACAGCAACTTTCAAAACAAGGGAATTTGCTGTTGAAAAAACAGATGATATTGGAGGTAGGACTGTTACGAATTATGTGAAGTTTCAATCTGTGCAAGATAAAACTACTATCATTGATAAAGTGAATATTGGTGATGAGATAAAAGTGTATTTCAACATCAAAGGAAGTAAATGGGAAAAAGATGGTAAAGTAAATTATATCACCAATTTAGACGCTTGGAGAATAGAGCAGGTTTTACATGCAGGAACAGATCAACCAGTAATTGATACAGAATACATGGAACCACTGGATACTTTTTCAGCCTCCTCGCCTGAAGCCATAGACGATTTGCCATTTTAAGCTATCCAGAGCCCAAAACAGGGCTTTTACGGATATGAATTAATTGTACACACCTTAATAGGCAGCTTTTTATCTAACCAATTAGGCATTGGTTTCCTTTTTTTGGTATTTAAAATCCTGTTATGGGATTGGCTGAAATATGCAACAAAAAGTTTCTTTACAACTACTACCACCCCAATTGGCTAATGCAGCCAATATAATCACCGCTATTGCTAAGGCTACTGGAAAAAAAGAGAGCAGTATTACTGGCTTTCAAATTCAAAAACAATCCATCGATGCTAGGGGCAGAACCATTTGGATTAATTGTACAGTGAATGCTTTTATTGATGAGCCATTTCAACAAAGGGTCATCCAATCCTTCCATTTTAAAGAGGTGGGCAATGCCAATAAAAAAGTGATCATTATTGGTGCAGGTCCCGCAGGTTTGTTTGCCGCCCTTCAACTGCTGGAGCTGGGCATACAACCCATTATTTTGGAACGTGGAAAAGATGTACGTGCAAGAAGAAGAGATTTAGCAATCCTGAATAAAGAAGGAATCGTAAACCCCGATAGTAATTATTGCTTTGGAGAAGGTGGTGCCGGCACATACAGCGATGGCAAGTTGTACACTCGAAGTAATAAGCGAGGAGATATTGACAGAATATTAAATCTCTTTGTGCATTTTGGTGCCGAAGAAAAAATATTATACGAAGCCCATCCGCATATTGGCACCAACAAATTGCCAAATATCATTACTGCCATGAGGGAGCAATTAATTGCAAGTGGGGCACAATTTATTTTTGAGAAAAAAGTTACCGATCTAGTGATAGATACCGATAAGGTTTTGGGAGTTGGTACTGCAGATGGCGACTTTTTTAAAGGGGATGCTGTAATACTGGCCACTGGTCACTCGGCAAGAGACATTTTTGAATTACTCCACCGAAAAAAAATAACAATCGAAGCAAAGCCTTTTGCACTGGGCGTAAGGGTAGAACACCCGCAAATGCTAATTGATCAGCTACAATACCATTGTACAAGCAGGGGCGATTTTTTACCTCCCGCAGCCTACAGTTTGGTGCAACAGGTAAACGGACGAGGCGTATTTTCATTTTGCATGTGCCCAGGCGGAATCATTGCAC
>JBIIVV010000295.1:0-3842 GCA_044339235.1 Ferruginibacter sp. | reverse complement strand
ATTGTTAGTTTTGTTTGATACATAAGCCAAAATATCTTTCTTACTCACTCTTCCATCCTGACCAGTACCTTCAATTTTTTCCAACTCAGCCATTCCTATCCCTTCTTGCTGGGCAATATTGATTACAAGAGGAGAATAAAAGCGTATAGAAGAAAAACTGGTATTTTGTTTTTCCATTTCATAGTTTGGTGTAGGTTGAAATGGGATTTCCTTTTCAATATGCACTTCTTCATACAATGGTTTATCCAAAGGGGGTACAATATTATATTGAGTAATCGTAGCAGCTTCACCTACCCGTATTGTAGCAATTACGGCACCAATTGGAACCACCTCATTCTCTTGGAATAATATTTGTTCAATCACTCCTTGCACTGAAGAAGGTATTTCGCTATCTACTTTATCTGTTGCTATATCTAATACAGTTTCATCTTCTTGCACAGCATCACCTGGTTTTTTATGCCACTTCAAAATAGTAGCTTCCATGATGCTTTCCCCTAATTTTGGCATTACAAGATCAACTAAAGCCATATAATAATTTGTATTTTGAATTGAATAACCAGCAACTTTTACAAAAGGTGTAGTTCAAATTGCACTTAATAATAATTAAAGATAATTATTTCCATTTAATACCATTGATAACTTACTTATATATAAAATATATACTATATTTTAATTTTAAACGATCAGCAAAAACGGATACAATAAATATATTTATATATTTGAAAGAATAAATTTACGTAACATATTGAGTGCATAAGTTGCCGTTAGTTCAATATTTCTAGTTCTGTCAAAACGAAAATGAAATTTTTCTGTTCGTATTTTATCTGAAGTACCCACTGCAACCCACACTGTACCAACTGGTTTATCTTCCATTGCACCATCTGGCCCCATTATTCCTGACACAGCAATGGTATAATCCGTTTTCAGTGTTTGTAATGCACCTTTTGCCATCTGAATGACTACTTCTTCGCTCACTGCACCAGATGATTCAAGCATTGTTTTATCAACTTGTAAAAGCGATTCTTTTGCCAAATAAGAATAGCTTACCACACTACCACTGTAGAAAGCAGAGGCTCCTGCATGTTGCGTTAATAAATGCGCGATATATCCACCTGTACAGCTTTCTGCAGTGGAAATAGTTTTATTGTTGGCAACTAGTAAATTAGCCAGTACTTGCTGCATTGACTCATCTATATTGGTAACTAAGTATTCCTTAACTAGCTTTTGAAGTGAATTAAAGTAATGTTGTATCTCATCCTCAATCGCTTGCATTGCTGATCCAACAGTGGATAGACGCAATCGAACCATTCCGTAATTTGGTAAATAAGCTAGTTTTATGTGGATTGGAAGTGTTTTCTCAAAATCAGCAATCATATCAGCAAGCGAACTTTCTCCAACACCAGCCGTCAATAAGGTACGATGTGCTATATGAGGGAATTGGAACTGTTTATTCAATAGTGGTATTACATCGTCCAGCATCATGCCCTTCATTTCATTCGGCACTCCTGGCATACTTACAAATATTTTTCCATCTTTTTCGAACCACATCCCCGGAGCAGTGCCCCTTTTATTTAAAATAACCTTACAAGTATCAGGTACTTCAGCTTGTTTTAAATTCCTTTCTATTATTGGTCGGTTGAGTATATTTTTAAAAATATTAATTACATTTTGAAGAGCTCCTTCATCTACCACCATTTTACCAGCAAAATATTTGCACAGAAGGGGCTTAGTGATGTCATCGGCTGTAGGACCAAGACCACCAGTAATAAGGATAATATCTGCATTATTGCTTTCCTGATCAAGCGTTTCCCAAATTTCATCCCACACATCCCCAACAGCCACGCGTCGGGCCACCCGTATACCAGATTTGTTTAATTGCTGTGCCATCCAGGCACTGTTGGTGTCAATAACCTGACCGATCAGTAATTCATCACCAATAGTTATAATGCTGGTTTGTATCATGTAAAAAAGAAGTGATTTAAAATGCAAAAATAATATAAAACTTCCATAGGCAAACCTTCAATAGTTTTGAGGATAAAATCAATAGAAACAAAAATGAATTGATCTCCGAGTTATAGAATAGTGTATTGTTGTTGAATGGTTAATTTTAAAAAATGTTAAGTAATTTGGGTTTTATAAAGTATTTCTAAAAAAAATCAAAATTATGAATCAGCAAAATTTTAAAAATCATTCCAAATTAGTTCCTTTATTTCATGGGGTAACTGGTCTAATGCTGCTTATCGGAGTTTCAGGAGCAATTGTAAATTTCATTAAGGCTTTAGGAAATGGTAGCGGGCTTTTGGAAGCTGGTTTATTATTATTGGTATTTATCGTTGCCTTTTTCTTTTTTTGGTTTATTCGATCATTCTCTTTGGGTGCTCAGGATAGAGCCATTCGTGCAGAAGAAAATTTACGCTATTATTCGCTTACCGGTAAATTATTTGACAGCAGATTGACTTTAGCTCAGATCATTGCCCTACGGTTTGCACCAGATGAGGAATTTGTTGGACTAGTGGATAGAGCAATCAATGAAAATTTAACTCAAAACAGTATTAAACAGGCTATTCAAAATTGGAAAGCAGATCATAATAGAATTTAAGGAATCAATTCCAATCTTATTAATTATTGGTTTGTATCTGGTTACGGGAATGGGTTTTAACAAACAAATGCAATACCCTTATTCAATTTCTTTTTTTGCTAAAAGTATTTTTCTAACTTCAGTCTAAGTGCAACAGGTATTTGGCAGCGTTTCATATCTTTTGCTTCCATGAAATAAAGGGTTACAGCTCCAATATTTATCAGTTCCCCTTGCTCATTGAATATTTCTGAATGAAATATGATTTTATGATGCAATGGTAATTCTTTTAAGGTGGTTTTTACGGTAATGAGGTCATCATACTTGGCTGGCATCAAGAAACGGCTATGAATATCAACAACCGGCATAATAATTCCCATCGCTTCAATGTCTTTATAAGTAAACCCTATTTCTCTGATAGATTCACCTCTACCTATTTCATAAAATTGGGCATAATGGCCATGGTATACTACACCCATTTGATCTGTTAACGCGTAGTGAATTCTTATTTTTGTTTCAGTAGTATACAAATTAATATATTTTAATATAAGTCGATTTGTTAATGGTGATTAAAAAACTAGTATAGTAATCAAAAAGGAACTATTTACCTATCATACTATCTACACTAACTCTTCCGGGTCCTAAAAACAATAAAACAACGAAGCTGATTAAGTATAAAGCGTCTATTTCACCTTTTCCAAAAACTTCGCCATGGTGCACCTGAAATAAAGCAACACACATAGTGGTGATTAAAGGAATAGCCGATAATCTAGTAAACAGGCCAATCACCAAAAAAAGTGAGCAGAAGAACTCTGCAAAAATTACCAAGGTGAGGGAAAAAGTACTACCTATACCCATAAAATTGATGAAGGTGTTATGAATTGCACTAAAGCGGAGCAACTTGTCATACCCGTGCGACATCATTAAAAAGCCAACAGCAAGTCTTAATAATAGCATGGCGGCTGAAAATGTACCAGCACTATACTTAATGGATAAAAGTTTTTTCATCGGTAGAAATTTAAATTTAATGAATTAAAAAGAAAGTTAAATAGCAATTGTTCGTCCATTTATTAACAACATTTCAAAATTAGATTCGTTTAGTTTGAATCAGTTATCCACTTATTAACAAACGAGTGGAAATGGTGTTAAATAAAAGGGCAATATAGTTAATTTTACAACATCATTAAATTGATCGATATAACCAATACAATGAAGCTACTATTCACCTTGCTAATTTTTGCAGGTCTATTTACAATACCTGCCATTG
>JBIIVV010000080.1:0-13198 GCA_044339235.1 Ferruginibacter sp. | reverse complement strand
GCATCATTACATCGCAGATGATTAGATCTGGAGCATTTTCTAACGCCTTCTCTACCCCTATCTTGCCATTGGGAGCAGTGTCTACTTTGTAATTGGCTAACTCAAGAATCTCTGCTGTATTCTCTCGGATCTCGTCATTATCTTCAATCAGTAAAACACGTAGCATAAAAAAGTATTTGGTTAATAAAAGAGGATAAAAATTTATTCTGTGTTGGTGGATATTGAATTAAAAATCAGCGTAAAGGAAGTTCCTTTTTCCAACTTACTGGCAAAGTCAATGCTTCCATTCATCAGCTCCACATATTTTTCTACAATATGTAATCCCAAACCTGTTCCTTGTATGTTAGTGACATTGGCACCTCTAAAAAAACGTTCGAATAAATGCTGTTTGTCTTCTTTGGAAATACCGATACCATTGTCTTTAACGGTGATTACAATTTCACCTGCTTTTGATTTACTGGCTACTTCAATTTTGCTATTCTCAGGCGAAAATTTGATTGCATTGGAAAGTAAATTAATCATTACATTTCGGAGCAAGGATGGGTCGAGTGATACCATTGTGTCTCCATCGTGTTGATATAGTATTTCTTGACCTGGCTTAACAATGGAGGTTATTTCATTACTGATCGAAGTAATCATATCCTGGATGTCAAATATTGCAAAATGTGCCACCATGTTTCCATCCTCAATTTTACCAATGGATAAAAAGTCATTTAAGATTTCGGTTAAATTATTGACAGCAGATTTGATTCGATTGATATGTTTATCTCTTTTTTCCTGCTCTTCTCCCGTAACATATTTGGATACCAGCGAAGCTGAAGAAAGAATGGTACTTAAGGGCGTGCGAAATTCGTGAGAAGCCATGGAAACAAATCTGCTTTTTAAATCACCCAGTTCTTTCTCTTTGCTGAGGGCTTTTAGTAAATCGTTTTTATAAATCTCTAATTCTGACAACGTATTCTGTAATTGACTAGTACGCAAGGCTACTTGTTGCTCAAGGTCAGTATTGAATTGTTCTATCCGCTGGTTAATAATGGCCAGTTGTTCTTTTTGATGGAGGGTAGCATTTTCAATTTCTTTTCGTTTGGTGATATCACTTATAAAAGCAATTACAAAAGACTCTCCTCCGGCTTGGTAATTATTTAAGCTTACTTCTACTGGAAATTCTACGCCATTTTTTTTTGCACCAAATAAATCCATTCCCATACCCATTGGCCTTCGTTCTGGCTTTTCGATGTATTCATCTCTAACTTCTACATGGGCAGGATGAAAACGGCGTGGTATCAACACCTCCATTTTTTTGCCAACCAGTTCATTTGAGTCAGCATATCCAAATTGGGAAAGCAGAAAGGCATTGGCAAGTATAATTTCCCCTTTTTGATTTACTACCAAGATACCCAAGGAGGCATATTCAAATAAGGCTTCAAATTTAATTTTTTCTATGGCTAATTGAAGGTCGGAAGTGGGCATTTACACGAGGTTCTTTGTACAAATGTAAAGCATCTATTGTCTTATTAATGCAAACAATTCAAGTTGGTGATATATTGTTGTTAAGTTAATTACATCTATTTGCCCTGAACTCCTAAACGCCAATACAATAAGATAAGGGTAGAATTAAATAAGTATCTGCCGTTTTTTGGATTAGGATGAATTAATTTGCACCAAATCATAGTTAGTGCCTTTCAATCTTCAATCACCCTATTCACCCGCCGGCGATCAGCCAGCAGCTATTCGCCAATTGACCGAAGGAATTGTAGAGGGGGAGCAATATCAAACCCTGTTAGGAGTTACGGGAAGTGGTAAAACCTTTACCATTGCCAATGTGATTCAAAATGTGCAGCGACCCACATTGGTGCTCACGCATAATAAAACCCTTGTAGCCCAGCTATACGGGGAGTTTAAACAATTTTTCCCAGACAATGCCGTAGGTTATTTTGTAAGTTACTACGATTATTACCAGCCAGAAGCGTATATGCCTGTCAGTAATACCTACATTGAAAAAGACCTGAGCATTAATGAAGAGCTGGATAAACTTCGCCTCCAGGCAACTGCCCAGTTGTTGAGCGGCAGAAGGGATATTATTGTAGTAGCGAGTGTAAGTTGTATTTATGGTATGGGAAACCCAACCGAGTTTGAGAATGGAATCGTCCGAATACAACAGGGCCAGGTCATTTCTCGTCAAGGATTTTTACATGCGTTGGTAAATAGCTTATATAGTCGTTCGCAGGGGGATTTTACTAGAGGTACTTTTCGGGTAAAAGGAGATACGGTGGACATTAATTTGCCTTACGTGGATTTTGGTTACCGGATTACTTTTTTTGGAGATGAAATTGAAAGCATCGAAACGCTGGAACTTACTACCAGCAAGCGGATTGGCTTGGTAGACAATGCTGCTATCTTTCCGGCTAATTTGTATTTAGCCCCCAAAGACATCATGCTGGAAGTAATTAATGAGATACAGGATGAAACGGCCGCACAAGTGGAATATTTTAAAAATAGCGGCAAATTTATAGAAGCGCAACGGCTCAATGAGCGGGTAAATTATGACCTAGAAATGATCCGTGAACTCGGCTATTGCAATGGCATTGAAAATTATTCTCGGTTTTTTGACAGGCGAAAACCAGGGACAAGGCCTTTTTGCCTCTTGGATTATTTCCCCAAAGATTTTATTTGCATTATTGATGAAAGCCATCAAACGATTCCCCAGGTAAGTGGCATGTATGGCGGGGATAGAAGCCGTAAACTTATATTGGTAGACTATGGCTTTCGTTTACCCAGTGCATTGGATAATCGACCGCTCAATTTTCATGAGTTTGAGAATATGGTTAACCAGACAATTTTTGTGAGTGCCACTCCCGGAGATTTTGAACTCGAAAAAACCGGCGGTGTAGTGGTAGAACAGGTGGTGAGGCCTACCGGATTGCTAGATCCGCCGATTGAAGTCCGTCCCTCCTTTAATCAAATCGATGATTTGTTGGATGAGATTGATAAAAGAATAATCAAAGGGGACCGGGTGCTGGTAACTACACTTACCAAGCGAATGGCCGAAGAGATGGATAAATACCTGCAGCGAATCAATGTAAAAAGCAAGTATATACATAGTGAAGTGGACACCCTAGAGCGAATAGAAATATTGAGGGAACTGCGTTTGGGCATTATCGATGTACTGGTAGGGGTAAATTTGTTAAGAGAAGGATTAGACTTACCCGAAGTGTCGCTAGTAGCAATATTAGATGCCGATAAAGAAGGCTTTTTACGTAATGAAAGAAGCCTTACCCAAACGGCGGGAAGGGCAGCCCGAAATGTGGATGGGCTGGTAATATTTTATGCAGATAAGATGACTGGTAGTATGCAAAAAACCATTGATGAAACGGGCCGAAGAAGGGAAAAACAAATTGCCTATAATATCGAACATGGCATTACGCCTACTACCATTGTAAAGAGTAAGGAACAGATTTTCGCACAGGGGTCAGTGTTAGATGTAAAAGGGTATGACCCATCCAATCCCTATTCCATCGCAGCAGATCAGGATATTGTAAACGTAGCGGCCGAGGACCAGGCAGTATATTCAACCATTCCACAGCTGGAAAAAGGGATTGCAAAAATCAAAAGGGAAATGGATAAAGCTGCTAGGGATATGGACTTTATGGAGGCGGCAAGACTGCGGGACGAAATGTTTAGAATGCTAAAAGACTTGGATGAAATGAAAGGCAGTTAATTTCTGTTTCTGCCGGTTTCATCCGGGTATAAATTTTGAACCACATCGCTTTGCCAGAATTTTTTACTGTCCACATCCAATATTGAAAGCCGTCCATTGAAAGCGGCGCCAGTATCAATGTTCCAGACGTTTACAGCATTCATTGGTTCAAAGTTGTCGTAGTACAATGTAGGGGTATGGCCAATATAAATTTCACTGAATAATTTTAATCTTTTTGGATAAAGCACCGACTCTTTTTTGATTCTTTTATCCATGCATAAGGCCATCTCCCAAAGGGTTCGGTCCCAACTATAGTTGCTGCTGTAGTGTTCTTTGTAAGGGCCATGAAGTGAAGAAAAACCAGCATGAATAAAAAGGCGGTTGTCTTCATCAATGAAATAATTTTCCATCCGCTGAAGAAAGGACAAGTGAAGTGATTTTTCTGCCTCAGACCTAGGTTGGTAGCTGTTAAAGGTTGCCCTTCCCCCATTAAATAACCAGGTTTCATCCTCAATATTTTTTTCAAGCCACTGTTGACACCAGAGGTCGTGATTGCCTTTTATGAATACACATTTTATCTTTTTTTCCAGCTCAATCAGGTATTGAATTACTTCAAATGATTGGCTCCATCCATCCACAAAATCACCCAAAAAAATCAGCTGGTCTGTTTCATGCACTGCGGCTCTTTCAATAATTTGCTGCAAAGCCTTGGAGGCACCATGTATATCGCCAATCACCAGTGTTCTATTCATAAGGAAGCCATTTTTTAGAATTATCAAGGGATAATTGCAAATTTAGGTTATCTGCATTGCTTTCATCCGCGTAAATCTGCGGGAGATTTTTCCTGTTTTTACCGCAGATTTTCGCAGATACTCCCGCTGATTGCCGCTGATAAGACAAATTATTTCAAAGCTTATTTTCACTTCTGCGGTTATCTGCGCTGCTTTCATCTGCGGTCATCTGCGGGAAATCTTTCCTGTTTTTCCCGCAGATTTTCGCAGATATTCCCGCTGATTGCCGCTGATAAGACAAATTATTTCAAAGCTTATTTTCACTTCTGCGGCCAAAATTGCTTGTTTTTAAACTAGCTGGCAGATAGCTGGGAATAACATTTGCCATGCTGAATGATTGGTCACTAGGAGGGGAAACCCTTTATTGGAAAGGCATTGAGTAAATGCCCGTTGCCAATAAAATTGTCAAAATGAAATATTTAATCATTTTAAATTGTTAACTTACTTCTCTATTATCTAATAAAATAAAAAACGTTTGTATGATAACAGTAGCACTTTACAATTTAAAAGGCGGCGTTGGTAAAACGGCGAGTTGTGTAAATTTTGCTTATTTAGCAGCAAAAGATGGTTTTAAAACCTTGCTTTGGGATATTGACCCCCAAGGCTCCACTACCTTTTATTATAAGGTGAAACCCAAGGATGCATCAGGAATAAAAAAGTTAATCAGCAAGGATGCCAAGTTGGAAAATGCGATCATGGACACCAATTATGAAAACTTAGAGATTATACCTGCCGATGCTTCTGCAAAGAGTTTTGATATTATGGTGGAAGAAATGAAGGGAAATAAAACTAGGCTAAAAGGTATTTTGAAACAGTTGGAAGATGAATATGATTTTGTTTTTATTGACTGTCCCCCAGGATTTAGCGCTTTGAGCGAAAATATTTTTAGTGCAGCCGATGTGGTGCTAATGCCCATTATTCCTACTACTTTATCAGTGCGTACGTATAATATGGTAAAAGATTATTTCAAGGAAAAAGATTTGGACAGCAGCAAGTTAATGTGCTTTTTCACTATGACGGATCTTAGAAAAAATATGCACAATGAAATAATGGAGTTGTTGTATAAAGACAGAAAGTTTTTCCAGAATTATATTCCTTATTTATCCGATGTAGAAAAAATGGGTATTCATCGCCAGCCGATCGAAGAGTTTGCTAGGAGCAGTTTTGCTGCCAAAGCCTATCATGAGTTGTGGACTGAAATTAAAGAAGGGGTGGTGGAGTAAAGCTGCCATTGGACCGAATGGTGAATGGTGAATGGGCAATGGTGAATGGTGAATGGTCAATGGGCAATTGTGAATTCTCGCCGTTGTTGGTCTTAAGATGTGAATGGTGAATGGTCAATGGTGAAAGTTCGGCCAGCTTGCTGCGGAGTGAACCCCGTCAGCGGTTGTAAACCCTGACGGCGGTTGGCTGAATACGGCAACAAGCGATTGAATGGTCAATGGTGAAAGTTCGGCCATCTTGCTTTTTCTATACTATTATGCTAATTCATCCAGCACACTATCAGTTATCCATTATCAGTTATCTTTTAAATTCATTGTTGCCGTTGTTGGTCTTTTGACCAACAACCGAAGTTGGCGGCATGCTTACCCGTTGCTGAAATTATACTATTTCAACGCTTCGCATGTTGGTCAAAAGACCAACATGGGCTTGAGATGATTGTTTGATTTGGTCAATGGTGAAAGTTCGGCCATCTTGCTTTTTCTATACTATTATGCTAATTCATCCAGCACACTATCAGTTATCCATTATCAGTTATCCATTATCAGTTATCCATTTTCCAATTCACCATTGACCTAATGCAATTGGTTCCAGTAGCTAAATTAATTTACGGCGCTACGGTAATGGAACAGCTAGCGATTCCTGGGGTGTAGCTAAATGTGCCTGCTGCTAGCGGGGTGCCTAAGCCATTTAACTGAACTATTTGTATTCCCGGACTAGTAAATATGCCGGAGGATGAAAATGAAATCCCATTGATTTTTTCTGTTGAAATAGTAAAGGTTCCAATAGCTGTTATGGTAACACTCACCGTGGCAAAGTTGCTTGCCGTCAAAGCTGTTCCTGCTGCGTAAGATCCCGATATGGAAAAACTACTGCAGTTTTCTAGGGACTCGTTTAGACTATAAACTGCTGTTCCATCAATGGTAACTGGAAAATCACAGCCATTTACCCCTGGGTTAATGTCATAGGTTCCTCCAGCAATGGGCACGCCGGAGCCGGTCAGCACAATTGTTTGTATTCCAGGAGTTGTAAAGGTTCCTGATCCGGAAAAGGAAATTCCATTGACCGTATTGGTGGTGATGGAATAGTTGCCAATAATACTAACGTTTACGGATAGGGTTACTTTATTGTTTAGGTCCAGCTTATTTCCTGCCTGATAATTTCCAGTTACAACGGCACCAGTACAAGCGTCGGGGGATCCTGAATAGGTAAATATTGCTGAGCCACCAGTGGCATTTCCTTCAATGCTATACTCTTTGTTGCATGAAAATAATAAAGGCAGTAAAAAGACAAATAAAAGGGAGGGATTAAATTTTAAAGCCATGAGTGAGATTTACTACCCATTGATGTAGTTAAGTGTAACAAAAATATCCTTTATTTATCAATATGCAGCATAGTTGATCAATTTCTTTTATGTTACCAATTGGTTGGGGGCAAGGCAGGAAGTTGGCAATGGCAGATTAAGCCTTATCCGGTTTTCAGCCATTCCGCATTTTATCATTTTACATTAAAGACTTACTTTTACCGAATGCAAAAAAAATTATTTCTCCTCGATGCATTTGCCCTTGTTTTTAGGGCATATTATGCGCTGATTCGCAATCCTCGCATTACTAGTAAGGGTAGAAATACCAATGCCCAATTTGGGTTTACCAATACTTTAATTGATTTGATCAATAACCAGAAGCCTACGCATATGGCGGTTTGTTTTGATACCCATGCACTTACTGAAAGGCATACCGATTTTGCAGATTATAAGGCCAATCGGCAAGAAACCCCTGAAGATATTCTTTCTGCCGTGCCCGACATAAAACGAATCATTGAAGCGCTCAATATTCCAGTGGTGGCCATTGATGGCTATGAGGCAGATGATGTAATTGGCGCATTGGCAAAGCAGGCTGAGAAAGCGGGCTATGAAGTATTTATGGTTACCCCCGATAAGGATTACGGCCAATTGGTGTCTGAAAATATTAAAATCTACAAACCACCTTATCAGGGAGGTAGTATTGAAATTTTAGGTCCGGAAGAAATTTGTGCCAAATGGGGAATTAATAATGTAAGTCAGGTGATCGACATGTTGGGCTTGATGGGCGATGCAGTGGATAATATACCCGGAATAAAAGGGATTGGTGAAAAGACTGCCGCCAAATTATTGCAGGAATATGGCACATTAGAAAATATCCTCGATCATGCAGAGGAGATAAAAGGATCTGTTGGCGAAAAAGTAAGAGCAGGAAAAGAGATGGCCGTTCTTAGTAAAAAATTAGCGACCATTATCATCAACGTGCCAACAGAATTTCATGAAGAAAATTTTAGGATAAAAGAGATGAACCGCGAGGCGCTGAAAGAAGTGTTTACCGAGTTGGAATTTAAAGCAATGGCAAAAAGAATTCTGGGCGAAGAAATCGTGTTGGATTTAGGACCTGATAGTTCAGCTGCTGTTAAAAGCAATCCGATTGCAGTCAATGGCCAACTCGATTTATTTGGCAATGCAGTTGAGCAGCCGGCGATGAAAGTATACGATGAGCCCGATGCAGCAATCGGTGCAGGCAATGATTTGGTAGCGGATAAAAATATTAATAATACGCCCCATCATTACCAATTGATGAACACAGATGAGTCAATGGAAGCGTTAAAGAAAATGCTGGTATCGGCACCTGAAATCTGTTTTGATACTGAAACCACCGGACTGGATGCTAACAATGCAGAATTGGTAGGCCTGAGTTTTTCCATCCTGCCTGGGGAAGGATATTATGTTCCTTGTTCCGACAATCGGGAAGAGTGCATCGGGCTGCTGAAAAGCTTTGAGTCAATATTCAATGATGCATCCAAAACATGGATTGGGCAGAATATTAAATATGATTTGTTGATGTTGAAGTGGTATGGTTTTACATTGATGGGAAATATTTTTGACACCATGCTAGCGCACTATGTATTGGAGCCAGAAGGGAAAAGAAGTATGGATGCCCTTAGTGCGAAATACCTAGGCTACATGCCGGTTTCGATAACCGAACTCATCGGAAAAAAAGGAAAGGGCCAGGGTAATATGAGAGAGGTGGAGCTGGATATAATTAAAGAGTATGCGGCAGAAGATGCGGATATCACCCTTCAATTAAAAAATGTTTTTCTTCCTCAATTGGCGGCTAAATCAGTAGAGAAAATTTTCTACGAAGTGGAGAATCCGTTGGTAAAAGTATTAACCGATATGGAGTTTGAAGGGATTCGGATTGATGAATCTTTTTTAAATGTGTACAGTAAACAATTGGAGGTAGAAGCAAAAATAAGTGAAGAGAGTGTGTATGAGCAGGCGGGTGTTCGATTCAATTTGGCAAGTCCCAAACAATTGGGTGAAGTGTTGTTTGAAAAATTGAAGCTAGACCCCAAGGCCAAAAAAACTAAGACGGGTCAATATGCAACGGGCGAAGAGGTGTTGGCAAAACTGGCTCACCAGAATAAAATTTGCGATGATATTTTAACTTTCCGGGAGCTTACCAAATTAAAGAATACTTATATTGACGCCTTGCCTTTATTGATTAATAAAAAAACAGGCAGGGTGCACACGAGCTATGCGCAGGCAGTGGCAGTAACAGGAAGACTAAGCAGCACCAATCCAAACTTGCAGAATATACCAGTGCGCACGGAAAGGGGGCGGGAGATAAGAAAAGCATTTATACCTAGGGATGAAAACCATGTATTGATATCTGCCGATTATTCGCAGATTGAATTAAGAATTGTAGCGGCCATTAGTGGAGATGTAAATATGTGTGAGGCTTTCAAAACCGGAAAAGACATTCATACCGCTACGGCAGCAAAAGTTTTTAATGTAGAAGAGTCTGAAGTAACCAAGGAGATGCGGTACCGAGCTAAGAGTGTGAACTTTGGAATTATCTATGGACAGGGTGCATTTGGATTGGCAGAAAACCTGGGCATATCAAGGGGGGAAGCAAAAGAGATCATTGATAATTATAAAAAGCAATTTCCCAATATTCAAAAGTACATGGATGATACGATCCAGTTTGCCAAAGAAAAGGGGTATGTAGAAACCTTGATGGGTCGAAAGCGTTGGTTAAGGGATATTAACTCTGCCAATTTTACTGTGCGTGGTTTTGCGGAGCGAAATGCGATTAACTCTCCGATCCAAGGCTCTGCAGCGGATATGATTAAATTGGCGATGATTAAAATTCATGCAGAATTTAAGCGGCAAAATTTTAGATCCAAAATGTTGTTGCAGGTGCATGATGAATTGGTTTTTGATGCACACAAGGAGGAGGTGGAGATTATAAAACCAGTGATATTACATTGTATGCAAACCGCCTTGGCATTGCCAAATGGTGTACCTACGGATGCAGAAATTGGAGCAGGTGATAATTGGTTGGTAGCGCATTAATTCCTTTCGGTGCATCACCCCTTGCGTTGCGTCAGCCTTTCGATGCGACAGCCCTTCCGGTGAGTCACCGCGATCGGTGACTCACCGGAAGGGCTGACGAAACGGGGGTTTAGAGGTTTATAGTTTAGATGTTTAGGCCTATTATCATTTTTCCATTATCAACTATCCATTATCAACTATTCATTATTCAATTATCCATTATTCAACTATTTATTGTGATAAAAAAGCTAGTTGAAATAAGGCTACAATGAATTTAGAAGAGCCGTTAAATGTGCGATTGATTTGGGACGGAATTTAATTTTGCCGTCATTGTCCAACAAAAAAATGCTGGGCGATGCAAAGACATAAAAATCCTTAGCGGCGGGTGTATCCCATTTTTTGTAATCGCAACTGCTAATAAAAGGTAGTACGCTGGTAAAATCCTGGAAGGCTTTTTTATCGGTGTCCAATGAAATAAAAACCACTTCTATCCCTTTGGATTTCAATTTGCCATAGAGAGGAAGCAATTGTGCCATTTCCTCTGTACAACTGGGGCACCAACTCGCTCCAAAAATAATTAACTTGTAATTAGATACAATTGCTGATAAACGAGATGGACTTATGATAGGGGATCCATTTTGATAAACATCTCCAGCAAAAAGAATATCCGGCGCTATGTTGCCTATTTTCATTGCTCGGTACGACTCCATTTGTTTTGCTAAATCATTATTTAGGGTGCAACTGTTTTGGGTTAAGGCTTTAACCGCTAAATATTCAGAGGGTTGAAACAAACTATGTTTTTCAAAATAATCAAATAGGTATTTTGAAATTTCATTGAATAGCTTTTCATTTGTACCGATGCGCTTCAACAAAAAATCTGTGGATACATTCATGTCTTTAAAAATAGTATCCAGCGGCAGCCCTCTGTTTTCCAGCAACCAATATTGACTTTCAATGGCATCTCGTAACAATCCACTTTTATACAATCGCGGATCTGCATAATCTATTTTTCTAAATGCGGAAATGGTAGCAGGAATTTCGGCAGTTTTATATTGTGCTATCGACGATACGGAACTAATTAATTTGCGAAGGGGCAAATACCATTTTACATAAGCGCTAGCAGGTAAGCCGGAAAGAAAATCAAGGTCCTGTTTTTTTATTCTTTGCATCTCAGTTGCGATGGATAGTCGGGTTGTTTTTTGACCGGAAAAAACAGCATCGGCCTGGTAAATTTTTTGCAGATAATCCCAGGCGCTCAATGCTTGTTCGCGTTTGGCGTGTTCTTTAGCATAGTTTACAAATAATTTATTTTCATTTCCTTTTATTGTGACAACAGTTTCTGTTGCTGTCAGCGATTCGCCTTTTAGCTCAATCTGCTCATTGGCCAGCACTACAAAATAGGGTTTGTTGTCTGCAGCAGCGATATAGCCCATTCCCAAATCGGCATCGGAAAATGTTAATGAAAAAGCACCCTGTTCATTTATTTGGGTGCTATCAATATTGTAAATACCCAAACCATTGAATCCAACCAAGCGGATTTTTTGCCCCTTAAGCAGGGATAAATTACCGGAGAGCGTATTTTGTGCGAAGGAATTGAAGGCAACCAAGGTGCCGACTAAAAAGAGGTATATATGCTTCATAGTCTTCAAAATTAGGGTAAATTTTGGGATTGGGTTTGGGGGTTTAGATGTTTAGTGGTTTAGAGGTTTAGAAGTTTAGTGGTTTAGGGTTTGGATGTTTAGAAGTTTAGGAATTTAGACCTATTATCATTTATCCATTATCAACTATCAATTAAGAACTTTCAGTTAACTAATTATCAGTTACCCATCTCTATCCATTATCAACTATCAATTAAGAACTTTCAGTTTTCAGTTAACCGGTTATCAGTTATAAATTGTTAAAAAGCCCTTACTCCACGCACGGTCAATGGACTTGTCTTAATACTGGACGTTACGTAACCCCTGTTGAAGTCGAAAAAGTACGCATTGTTAGCGCTTTCCTCGTTACTGCTCCAGTAACCTATATTTGAAAGTAGCGTGTGGTTACCTGCTCGCAATCCTTTTTGAGCGTAATAGCGGTTATAATATAGTTTACCCAGTTCATCAATACTTGGTAAATACCAACCAAGACCTAATGTAGCAATATATGTTGCGGCGAGGCCGGGGCTAGTTACCATTAAAAGTGTATTATATGCACCATCTTCGGTACGGTTCGCGTTTACTAATGAGACTGTAGTTTGCCATTGGGCGCTGCTTTCGGTAAGTGCTACAATAAGCCCGTGTTCTAAACCATCCCTACCTTTATATAATTCATAAATAATGCCCCCATTAAAGGCTTCGCCAAGGTAGTGTCCACCAGTCCATGTTGGCACTCCGTCTGCGTGTGCAGTTAAAACTTGACCTGCAGCTCCATCGGCATTTGGATAAGTAACTGCACCTGCTGTTAAAGTACCACTAGTTTTAACATTGGTGATACCTGTATTTCCTAATTGAATGGTATTAGAACCATTTCCACTGGCATTGTACCCAATTACTATTTGATTGGTTTGATTAATGTTATTTGGCTTTGCCCAAGCTCCAATTAAAATTGAATTGTCCATTTTAGAATTCATGTGAGCTCCATTTGCGGGCTCACCGAAATCCACTGTAGAAAGTCCGTCGGTAAAATACCTGCCGGCAAAACCACCTAAAACGGTATTATAGCTACCTGTTCCATTTGCATCAATTGCTCCAGCTCCGATGGCAACGTTTACTGATCCCTCCGTATTACCTGCTAATGCTTGTGCCCCTGCTGCTACATTGTAACCTCCAATAGTATTACTGTATAAAGCAGTATAACCAAATGCAGCATTACCACCACCACCAATATTCTGTCTCATTGCTTGATATCCAGAAGCAGTATTACCATTCGCTTGGTTGAAACGCAAAGCCTCATATCCTACGGATGTATTATCTCTCCCTGCTGTATTGGATAATAATGAATTTGAGCCTACTGCTGTATTGTAACTTCCACTCGAATTTGCTACTGCACTTAAGTTTCCAATAGCCGTATTGTCATATCCTTTAGTCAATTGTAATGCTTGACTACCAACTGCAGTGTTTCTTGCACCAGTTAGATTTTCTAAAA
>JBIIVV010000294.1:0-3850 GCA_044339235.1 Ferruginibacter sp. | reverse complement strand
AGTTTTGCTGCGCTAAAAATATTTTCATAGTACTGCCATTAAAGGGCCTTAACTTTATATTTAGAAATCTTTGTATTTCTTTGTAAAGTTAAAACATTGAATCCCATTAATAAGTATGAAATTATTTGCCACTGCAGTTTTACTTTCATTGGTGTTGTTTTCCTGCAATGAGCAAGAGGAAATACCCAATGTCTCCAATATATCCGTCCAGCTAAAAACCACCCGATTTGAAAAGGACTTATTCGACACCAGCTCCAACAATTTAGCTGATTACCTATTTCAATTACAAAAAAAAGAACCCGTTTTTACAAGAACCTATTTGTCAAACATTTTAAATGTAGACCCCTCCTGGCCAACCGATTCCGCTGCATCCTATGTAAATGCATTCATCAAGGCCTACCGCCCCATCTTCGACAGTTCGGAAATAACTTTTCGAAACTTCCACCCTATCGAAAAAGAGATTACCCAAGGATTACAATTTGTAAAATACTATTTTCCTTCCTATCCACTGCCCTCTAAAATTATTACCTATATCGGCCCTGCAGACGGATATGGTGATATTTTATCAGACGAAGCGCTCATAGTGGGATTACAACTGCACCTAGGCAAAGATTTTTATTTATACAAAACTAGTTTGGTGCAAGAAACTTATCCTGCTTATGTATCAAGCCGATTTGAGCCAAGCTACATTGTGGTGAACTGTTTGAATAATATTGTAAACGACCTCTTTCCTGAAAAAGGGTTTGACAAACCTTTGGTCGATCAAATGATTGAAAAAGGCAAACGCCTGTATTTGCTGAGTAAATTTTTGCCCAAAATTGAGGAATACCAATTAATTGGATATTCTAAAAAACAATTAGCTGATGCCTATCTCCATGAAGCGGTGATCTGGGACCTATTTGTAAAAAACGAATACCTTCAGTTAACAGACAAAAATATTATAAAGAATTATATCGGCGAAAGCCCCAAAACACAGGAGTTGGGCGAGGGTGCCCCGGGCAATATCGGCTCTTTTACTGGCTGGCAAATTGTAAAAATATTTGCTAACAAAAATAAAATATTATCACTGCAGCAATTAATGAATGCCGATCCGGAAAAAATATTACAGGAAGCAAAATATAAACCTTAACAATTATTAAGCAGCCTGGGCTTGATGATGCGAAACAGCTACCGGTTCTTTGCCCAACATTTTCATCATTCTAAAATGAGATGCAAGTGCTCCTGAGATGGTAGGATATTGATTGTAAGGCAGATGATACTCCGCACATTTTTCGATTACTATTTTACTGATTGCAGGATAATGAACATGGCTGACTTTAGGAAAAAGGTGGTGCTCTATTTGAAAATTCAATCCGCCCACAAACCATGAAATCACTGGATTGCCCATTGCAAAATTGGAGCTTGTTCTAATCTGGTGCTCTGCCCAAGCTGTTTCCACATGTTTGGTTTCATCTAAGGCTACATTTTCAAACTCCGTATTCTCCACCACATGCGCTAATTGAAATACCAGTGAAAGGGTAAGCCCCATTACCACATGCAGCAAAAAGAAGCCTAATAACCAAGGTCCAAAACCCCAAACTATGATCGGAATAATCATATAAAAAACAAAGTACAAAACCTTGGTTGCCCAAAATATAATATGATTTTTCACGCTCATTTCCCAGGCCTCTGTTGTATAAATTTTTCTAGTGAAATATTTAGTAAAATCCATAAAAAACAGCCAGAATATAGAGGACAAAGCATATACCGGAACCAAATATAAATGTTGAATTTTATGCGCCGGCACCCATTTTTGCGTTTCACACTGACGAATAATGGGACTTTTTGCAATGTCGTCATCAATTCCATCTACATTGGTATAGGTATGGTGAATGATATTATGTTTTTGTTTCCAAAAAAATGAACTGGCTCCTAGGGCATTTGCGGATAGGCCCAATAAGTCGTTCAGCCAGGGCTTGGTGCTATAACTTCCGTGATTGGCATCATGCATCACGCTGAAGCCAATACTAGCAAATGTAAAGCCGAGTAATGCGCAAATCAGCAAAGCCAGCAGAGGATTGATGGAGATAAATATTAGGCTGCAATACATTGCAATTGCCGCTCCTACCAAGGTGACTGTTTTGATATACAATCGCCAGTCGCCCGTTTTTTTAATGCCGTTTTTTTCAAAATACTCGTCTACAGAAAGCTTCAAACTTTGGTAGAACTGATTGTTGCGGTTATCGAAGGTTATTTTTGCCATGATGGTATATTGGTATTTTTAGAAAAATTCAATCGTTTTTATGAGATATTGCAAGGCGGGTGAATGCCATTCTTCAATTTTAAAGTTAGGTCATTCTCACTTATTGCCAATAATTAATTCATCTTAAATGGGACGGTCATTTCGAAGGCTGGTATTGCAACAGAAAAAGTTTTTTTTGTATGCACATTTTCCATTGTATAGTTGCCGTACATTTTACCCATTTCGGTACTAAGGCTGCAGCCACTGATATATTGATACTTTTCTCCGGAACTGATCTGAGGCTGAACGCCAATTACGCCCTCTCCCTCTACTTCACGCAAACTACCTATGGCATCATAAATATACCAATGACGTCGCAATAATTTAACCGGATACGCATTGCTATTTTCAATAGTAATACGGTAGGCAAACATAAAGTCACTGTTTGCAATGTTACTATACTCAGGCTGGTAGAAAGTTTCTACACTTACAATAACCCCTTCTGAAATTTTTGAAATCATTCTTTAAATTGTGGTGATACAAAAATAACTCAAAAAACCACCTTTTGTTGTAAACCTTGGCAGTATTATTCGTTAAAAGTGAAAATTCTTTCAAATAGGAATGTATACAATAAATAATGAATAAGTAATGGATAGGCTCAATCACCCGTAGTTGGGAAAATATATCGACACTATACTTTTTTTACAGAAGAAAAGCCATTCTTTTGGAGCCAAGTCATTGCTTTATCCCTGTTATCTCCTTGCACGATGATTTCGCCGTCTTTTACCGAACCTCCAGTTCCGCAAAATGTTTTTATTTTTTTTCCCAGTTCTTCCTTGTCAACTGTTGTTCCAATAAATCCTTCTATCAAGGTAACCGCCTTGCCTGCACGATGCTTGGTATCCAAGCGCACTTTTAGTTTTTGTTGTGCCGGCAACAAGGTGTCCAATTCCTCATTTTGCGTTTGCTCCATTTTGAAATTTGGATCAGTGGAATAAACCAACCCACCCAAGGCATTCAATTTTATTTTAGCCATAACATTGTTTTAAAAACTATACCTAATTTTCTTTTCTATCGTACCGGAACTATTGGACTATTGGTTATTTACAAGGGCCTTCAAACTTAGATCCAAACTGCGTGCTTGGTGAATGATTGCACCACAAGAAATAAAATCAACGCCAGTAGCAGCATAGGCTTCGATATTACTTATATCAATGCCTCCACTTGCTTCCGTCTCATACTGTCCTTGAATGATTCCGATTGCCTCCCTAAGCAATTCAGGTGAAAAGTTGTCTAGCATAATGCGATTGATCTTGCCAATGGCCAATACCTTTTTTACATCTTCCAGACTTCGCGTCTCCACCTCTATTTGCAATCCGGGTTTACTCGTTTGCACATATTCATAAGCCTTCTCGATTGCCTTTTCAATTCCTCCGCAATAATCAATATGATTGTCTTTGAGCATAATCATATCAAATAAACCAAACCGATGATTTACACCCCCTCCAATCCGCACGGCTTCCTTTTCCAATAATCTAAAATTAGGGGTGGTTTTACGGGTATCCAATAATTTGCATTGGTAATCCTTGAGCTTGTCAACATAGGTTCGAGTAAGGGTAGCAATACCAC
>JBIIVV010000293.1:0-3856 GCA_044339235.1 Ferruginibacter sp. | reverse complement strand
CATTTGCATTAACGGAGGGTAGGGAAGTTTCAAATCCACAGCCCGCCTATTATGCTAAAATCCATAATCAATTTGCTCCGCTCACGGATGGTTTTTTATCTTATTCTGATGGAGTTCATGATGATATAAATAAAGTTATTTGGAGCCAAATGGCTTGGAACCCGAATAATGAAGTTCGAGATGTGTTAGCTGAATATGCTTCCTTATTTTTTGGACATGCGATTTCAGAGCAGGTTGCCGATGGCGTATTGGCTTTAGAGCGAAATTGGGTAGGACCTGTGGAGGAAAATGGAGCTATTGAAACAACATTTGCGTATTGGCAAAATTTAGAAATTAAAAATCCAGGCTTACAATTCAATTGGCGCTGGCAGCAACTCGTTATGCGTGCTTATTATGATACCTATGTAAAACGCAGGAAAATATATGAGCAAAAATTGGAGCGTGAGGCAAATGAAATAGTAGGAAATGCTACCACCTTAGGTGTAAATAAATCAATGGAAATGGCGCTCGATCGTGTTAATCTAGCTGATAAATCTCCCATTTATCCTGAGCTTCGACAAAAAATTGTTGAGTATTGCGAGGCATTATTTAAGTCAATTGGTATGCAAACAAGCGTTCCTAAATATCAAGCTAGTGGTGCAGAACGTGGAGCGATTGTAGATTTTATTGACTACCCATTAAATAATAGATGGTGGTTGGAAGATGAATTTAAAAAGATTAAAAAACTTCCCACTGAGAAAGAGCAGTTGGATCGGTTGAATATTATTGCAAAATGGGAAAATCCAGGGCCGGGCAGTTATTATGATAACATCTCAGATTTATCGAAGGGGCCGCGTGTAAAAACTAGGACCGAAGATGCCACGGATGTTCTCTGGGCTGACAATGGATTAAGTCGGAGGCGTTTGTCTACTCAACTTTTTCAAAACTTTCCAAAGTTGGAATATGTGGATTTGGATCCGAATGCTATGTATAGGATTCGGATTTCAGGATATGGCGAGGCTCTTTTGCGCGTTGATGGGGAGCGAATCGCACCTACTCTTTACAACAAGGGGATGGAGGAATTCAAAGAATTCCAATTGAGTCCTAAGTACGTCAGTGATGGAAAAATTACGGTAACTTTTGATGAGCCAGAAGAATCTAATTTAAATTGGCGCCAGCATTCTAAGGTTTTTGATATTTGGTTGCTTAAAAAATAAATTAGTTTCTGTATTGATTGAGCCCTAATTAATTTTATTTATATAGGTTGTTTTAAAAGGACCGTACTGCTCTAACTGCATTGGCATAAGCTTCTGAATTACTGATATGTTGAAGTCCGTTTCCAAAATTTTGTGTCCATACACTGTTGGATTGATACTCATTGGAACTCCAATAGTTGCTGTTTGTAAAACCGCCTACTTTGGCTTTTTGATGATATAGTAAATCTAATTCAAATTTAGATGGTAAAAACCAATCAGCATAGGTGGTTTTGCCTACCTTAACTGTATAATCGGTACAAGACTTTGCAGCAAAATATCCATTTTTATCATCGGGTAGCAGCTTCTTTATTATGAGTTCGGTATTAATGGCACCTGCGCCAAGTCCATCCGAAAGTGGACCCACCAGCCGGGTTAAGCCATTGTACCAAGGTATACCAGGATTTTGGTCAGTGGTGGCGGCAATCAATCCATGCTGCCCTTTTTCATCCACATAAAAAACAATACCTCCTCCAAAACGTTCGCCAATAAAATGAGGAGCGGAGTGGGAATGTATTTTACCTTTATGCGTTGGGTGGGTAAAATAATCGAAACCCTTAACTGTGTTTACTCCTGCAAAAGACAGGCATAGGCATACTAAAAATTGAATTGTATTCATTGCTGACAATTTTATTTCAATTCCAAAAGTAATCAAATATTGTGGATGAAATACAGCATATGTCAGTTGCCTAGATTCCTTTTGTATAAGGAAAACTACGCAAGTAGCTGTTGATAAGGGGTTTAAATAATCCCATTGAGATTACTGGAAAAAATTACATCATATTTTGACAAGTTAGCATCACCTAAATAAATCGAGGAAGTCTATTTTTATTAAGGTGATAAATAGCGCTAGTATAAGGTCGACCTGAAAAAAATATTTTACCGGATTGGCTTATTTTCAAGTAGAAAAATTACCTTGTAATTACTTTTTATATTTTGGAAGAAAATAATTCAAATCAATCCGCTATCAAGAAAGCTTATTAACCGACATTTTAAGTAATGGATAAAAACATTGTTGAATTTAAAATATTAGTAAGAATATAGCATATTAGTTTATTACTAATTCATACTACTATATCATTCGATGAATTTTTTTAGTAAATTGTTTATTAAGTAAAAAAAAATTTGAAACAGCTATTTTAGAATTGCCGATATAGTTATTATTGGTTTTACTGCCCATTTTATTCTGTTGGGCAAGAAAATAAAAAAACAAATACGTGAAAAAAAGTAAAGTAATTTCAAAAAAAAATGTAATCAGTCGCGGCAGTTTTATTAAAAACACTGCGCTGGCATCCACTGGCTTTTTTATCTTGCCCAGATTTGTGTTGGGTGGAAAAGGATTTGTAGCGCCTAGTGATAAATTGTACATCGCTGCGATCGGCTGCGGTGGTGAGGGAGTGAACGATATTCGACATTTCGCTACTGCCCCCAACAAGAATGCACAGATTGCATTTTTGTGTGATGTGGATGATCGGGAAGCCGCAGATCGTAGAAAAGAATTTCCAAAAGCAAAGTATTACAATGACTGGCGCGAAATGTATGATAAAGAGAGCAAACATTTTGATGCAGTAACGGTAGCCATACCTGACCATAACCATGCGGTGGTAGGTCTTGGTGCGATGCAGTTGAATAAGCATTTGTACCTTCAAAAACCATTGACCCATGATATTTATGAGGCGCGAATTTTAACAGAGGCTGCTAAAAAATACAAGGTGGTTACACAAATGGGTGATCAAGGTGCTTCAAGCAATGGTATTAGAACCATGCGGGAATGGTTTGAAGCAGGCGTGATCGGCGATATTGAAAAAGTATACTGTTGGACCGACCGGCCGGTATGGCCCCAAGGAATACCTTGGCCAAAAACAAAGCCCCCCATTCCGAAAGGACTTCATTGGGATCTTTTTTTGGGTACCGCTAAACAGACTAATTACATAGACAATTTGACTCCATTTAATTGGCGCGGTTGGTGGGAATTTGGTACAGGCGCTTTGGGTGATATGGGCTGTCACATTATAGGTCCTCCATTTAGATTGTTGGGCTTGGGTTACCCTACTGAAATTTCTGGTAGTGCAAGCACTGTTTACAGTGGAGTTTTTCAGGAGGTTGTTTCCCCACAGAGTGGGCCGGTTTCAAGTTCATTAAAGTTTTCATTTAAAAAACCCAATGGCAAGCCGCTAGATTTGTATTGGATGGATGGGGGTATAACTCCAGAACGCTTCGCTGAGTTGGATCCTGATGCTAATTTTAATCATGCGCTGGCTGACTGGCCAAATGAATTTGATTTTGAAGGTGGGACCTTGTTTATTGGCACCAAAGGAAAAGTGGCTTGTGGTTGGGGAGGAAATAATCCGAGACTGTTACCCCAGTCGCTTCAAGACTCAGTGCAAATTGCAGAAAAATATCCTCGTGTGTATGGCGGAATGGATGGTCACTGGTGGCAGTGGGTAGATGCTAGCATAGCAGGACATGGGAAGATGGAAGTGGATTCTCCATTCGTTGGATATGCGGGACCGCTTACCGAAACTGTACTGTTGGGGAATCTATTGTTGCGGAGTTTCAATATCCGTGAAAAAATTCAAAAAAATGATCCCGTGTATGGTAATGCAGAGGGCTATAAATTTAGT
>JBIIVV010000292.1:0-3897 GCA_044339235.1 Ferruginibacter sp. | reverse complement strand
GGGATAATAAATTCCCTGTTTCTAAAGGTGCCGCATACAAAATAGTGGATTACATGAAATTGCCCAAAGACCAGCTGGAACCAATTATGACCAATAGTGAAAATATTATTCAATTTGGTCCAAATGCATATACCAAGCCTTCCACCGGATTAAATATATTAAGAGAAACCATTGTAGGCAGGGATCTATTTGATTACGCTTTTAAAGAATATGCAAGGCGCTGGGCATTTAAACATCCTACACCGGCAGATTTATTTAGAACGATGGAAGATGCCAGTGGCGAGGATCTTGATTGGTTTTGGAGAGGCTGGTTTTACGGAATCGATCCCTGCGATATTTCCTTGGACAGTGTTAAATGGGCTAATCTTAGCCTTGATAATACTTCAGAAAGAACTGTGATGGGCAGAGGCCGCCGCAGTATTTCAAACGCAAGGTCGGTTGCAAAACCCATGCTCAATCCATTTGACGATATTTCAAAGATCAGAAATCGGGAAGACAAGAAAATAACTTTTGCCACAGATGCGGATAGCAGCTTAAGAGATTTTTACTGGAGGTACGATAGGAACCTAGTGGAAGTAGATAATAGCCCTATAGAAACTATCCCTCTTCCAGCTCTTGTTGCAGATACGCTTACCAATGAACAGAAGATTTCAATGGCTGGAAATAAAAACATGTACGAACTTTCTTTCAGCAACAAAGGTGGCCTAGTAATGCCCATTATCATCGAATGGACTTATCTGGATGGCAGCAAAGAAATAGACAGAATCCCGGTGCAAATCTGGAGGAAAAATGAAAACAACGTAACAAAAACATTTCTAAAAGATAAGGAAGTTGCCTCCATCAAACTGGATCCATTCAGAGAAACAGCAGATATCAACGATAGCAATAATAATTGGCCAGCAGTTACAAACCCAAGTAAATTTAAATTATTTAAGGAAGGTCAGGGCTTGAGTAGAGGTGCTGCATCCGGTAACGTAAACCCAATGCAAAAAGAAATTAAAAAATAAATGTTTGACCCGTTGATTTGCGGATCGTGCTAAATAAAAAGATGACACCAGTGAAAAGGTGTCATCTTTTTTAGATAAATGAAATTAACTTCTTTACTTATAAACCTGTCTTACCAACTCTTTCGAGCGATTGACGCTTCTTTTTACTATACTTTTTTTCGTAGTCTAATATTTCTTTTGTCTTCACTTTTTCTTTGGCAGGAGTTTCCACTTTCGGCGTCTCAGCTACAGCAGTAATTTTTTCAGGCTCCGTAACTAAGCTTCCGCGATCATATTTTTCAGTCTTGATAACCCCGCCCGCAGCATTATAATATTTCCATTCCCCATCTGGCACACTGTACTGTTGAGCCTTTACAATTTTGTAAGTCAAAATTTCATTATTCTCTTTACCATACACTGGAATAGTATCAAAAGGGACTTTGGGATTAAAACCTCGCCATCCTTCTTGCCTTTGCAATATGCCAAGAAAATTAAAATATTCTTGCCGGCCATCCTTACCGCCAAAAAGATAATTTTCAATGGCTAAAATATCACCCGAACTAGTATATCTTCTCCAAACCCCTGTTTTTTTATCATCCTTGTAAAGCCCCTCTTCATCATAGCCGGGCTCTCCCCTAATTTCACCTACAGTAGTCACCCATCTTCCCTGCTTCATGTCATTTTTATCCGTCGCATTCAGTGTGTCTCCCTGTCCCGATAACGAATAATCCTTATACTGAGCTGATCCGCTAAATACAAAGAGGATTACCCCTATCCCAATTAAAATTAATTGGCGTGATTTCAACAATGAATTTTTCATATGATTTTTTTTACTAAATGAGATACCTGCACAAATTTACTTTTTCTTTTACAATCATTTTACTCAGTAGCTATTTTTAACAACTGCTGCTCAAATTAAGCCAACTACCCCAATAGATAGACCTAGCAGCATTCAAAAAAGAAAATAGGCGAAAAATTCATCCGGTAAACACTACCTTTGCACTTCGTAATTCACTAGTAAACAATCTAATATTCATCAATAAAAATTAAATTATGGCAATAGCAATTGGACAGGCAGCCCCCGATTTTTCATTATTTGACAGTGAAAAAAACAAAGTGACCCTCAGTGAACTGAAGGGTAAAAATGTAGTGCTTTTATTTTTTCCACTTGCCTTTACAGGTGTTTGCACCAAAGAGTTGTGCAGTGTTAGAGATAATATCGCGGCTTACAATGATACCAATGCACAGGTATTGGGTATTTCAGTGGATTCTTTATTTGTATTGGATAAGTTCAAACAAGAGCAAAATCTTAATTTTCCTTTGTTGAGCGATTTTAATAAGGAAGCGGCGAAGGCATTTGACGTTTTATATGAAGTATTCCCAGCTTTTGAAATGCAAGGTGTAAGCAAAAGAGCCGCTTTTGTAGTTGATAAAGAAGGTGTTGTGAAATATGCGGAAATTTGTGCCACTCCCGGAGATTTGCCTGATTTTGCTGCTATTCAAAGCACTTTACAAAGTATTTAGTCCGTTTAATCATTCCATTTCTTTGATAAAAGCAATCCACAAGTTGCCAACCTAATAGGCCTGGAGATTGCTTTTGTCAAAGAAATCATTACTTTTACATTACTGAAAAAGCTATTTACCATATTAAGTTTCCTTATTGGGGTCTGTTTTACGTCTTATGCGCAAAACAAAGCTGCTAATGCTGGGGATGCGGCTGCAAAAATGATTAAATTTTTTCCCAATCCCGCATCTTCGAATATCAATTTCGAACTTCTGCGAGGGTATGATCAATCCTATAAGCTACTGCTATTTAATTTCATGGGAAAGGAAATGGAGGAGCTAACCCCCTCTGCCCAGGTTATCAATCTTTCGTTGAATAATTTTTATCGTGGAATTTATGTATTTCAACTACGCGATAAGACCGGAAAAATAATCGAATCTGGCAGATTCCAAGTGGTAAAATAACCCGCCTCAAATTGTATCTCCCTTTCTATTACTGACCACCATTGACTTGCAGAAGCTGTCTTTTTTCGATTCGAAATTACAATACCTGCACAATCAAAAACTTTAAATAATGTGTATTTTCCTGATCCCTGATGATAGGATGGTCAGCAGATTGACTATTAAAAACTACCTGACGGATTTTCCGTTTGGCATCCTTGGCCGCCATAGAAATGATATCCAAAAACAACTCCGGTTTTACCAGATTGGTGCAACTAGAAGTTACCAAAAACCCACCCGGTTTCACTAGTTTAATTCCTCTGAGATTAATCTCCTTATAGCCTGCTACTGCTTTGTCAATGCTACTTCTGCTTTTAGTAAATGAAGGTGGGTCAAGCATCACCACATCCCACTGTTTGCCTTCTTTCGTCCATTCCTTAAGCACATCAAATGCATTAACGCAGTCAAATCTACAAATGCTTTCTACTTTATTGAGGAGGGCATTTTTATTGCACATATCAATCGCAGTTTGAGAGATATCAATACCAGTAACTGATTTGGCGCCATATACGGCAGCGCTGATTTCAAAGGACCCTGTATAACAAAATGCCCCTAACACATTTGCCCCCTTCACGATATGCTGTATTGCCTTTCGGTTGTCTTGTTGATCTAAAAAGTAACCCGTCTTTTGACCATTGGCAATATCCACATGAAATTGGATGCCATTTTCATGGATGATAATATTGGTATCAAATGCTTCAGAAAGAAATCCCTTGTGTTGCTCCATTCCCTCCAATTCTCTTACAGGCACATCATTTCGCTCGTAAATACCTTTGGGGAAAAAAATTTTTTCTAGCGCCTTTACAATGGAAGGCTTCCAGATATCCATGCCTAGCGCCAAGGTTTGTATTACAAAATAGTCGTTGAATTTATCGATGATCAATTGGGGTAACTCATCGGCTTCACC
>JBIIVV010000291.1:0-3917 GCA_044339235.1 Ferruginibacter sp. | reverse complement strand
TTTCATCAATGACAATACTGGTAGAATTACTTCCATTGCGTTGCACAAAAAATGCCTGCCCCGAATTGATTATCAGAAAACTATCCACTACCCCTGAGGGAATAACGGTATAAGTTCCGTTGCTGGAAGCAGCCATTAATCGGTAAGCGCCGCTGGTACCGAGCCTGCTATCCCAAACCCAAAAATTGTTGGTGATGGCACTGCTGTTGGTTCCATGGCTGTATATATTTTTAATGTTAATGGCCGATGCAAAAGGATTGCCCACAACGGTATAAGCCTGATTGATGGCGATGGTTTGTGCGCCGGTTTTTAAAGCGCCGGTTGCCCTGAGCGTGGTGGTACCTTCCCCGGAGGTAACGGTACGGTCTCCCCTAACATACAGCATGTACCCCTGTTGGGTAGGCGCTGATTTTATATCCGGGGTATTGGTAGTACTTGCCCAACTGGCATTGTTGTAATAGCGGATGGAAGAAGTTGTACTGCCTCCAAGGCCCGGCCAAAAATCGAAGCCGCTGGCTATGGCGGAGGAAGGGTTGGAGTAAGTGGCCCCATGCCCTGTAATCAATGTGCCAACACCGGCAGTTTCGCCCGAAGGCGCATTACCGTTGGCGTTAGCCCCTGCCCAAGCCTGACGAATGGTAGGCCCTGATACCGGAATCGTTAACAGCCGCCACGACCTTTTATTGGTACCAATATATCTTTCAACAGTTACATTGGTGGCTCCAGAAAGCGTGCCTGCTATTTTTCCAATAGAGCCGGTTCCCAAAGCGTTGGATATAACCGTCACCGCCTGCGCATTGAAATGGATGGTAGCATTGGCAGCAGCGGACAAAATACTGTTGGCACCAATGGATAACTTGGCACCCCCATTGAGCAGGAATGTTTTGTTGGCCGCTACGGCATGGTTTACATTCAAGCACACGCTATCACCCGAACGGACGGTAATATTATTGCTACCCACAGGAAACGTGGAGGCATTGGCCCAGTCTCCCCCGCCCTGGTCATATTCCCAGATGGAGGGATTGTTAAAATTTCCACTGGCCTTGCTCCTAAAATCTGCGCCTGCAACAGCCTGCGAATTGATTGAAAATGTATTGCTACCGCCCAAACTAAGGGAGTAGTTGCCACCGGCAGTCAATGAGCCCAACGCATATGCATAACTGCCAATCGCTTCACCAACTGATCTGTTGATAGAACCCGTAAAAACATCGGGCAAAAATAATGCGGGTGAACTGCTATAGGATAACACAGGATCTGCATTACCGTAAGCCTTGCCTTGACCTGCATTGGGTGTTAAATTTACCGGCATTGCCGTAATATTTCCGGTGCCCGTGCCAGCATCCAAAATGTAATTGCTGGCAAGCCCTCCATTTAAACCATTACTGAGTGTATACGTTACCGTTGCCGTTTTACCGGTGCCCACATTTACATCAGCATACAATCCAGTTGCAGTGCAGGTAACCGTCTGCGTACCCACCAATCCGGAAAGCGAGCCCCCCGTTACCAAACCGGTACTAAGGTTTCTATCATATACTTTTGAAGCAATCGATGGGTCCGAAATAGTCAATGGTTTTGCACTCACCGTGCCATTGTAAGCCACATACGAAATGCTGTAATTGCTCGCCAAAAAACCTCCCGTACCTGTTGGGGCAGCAGGCGTAACGGTATAGCTGACCCCGGCAGCAGTAGTAGCTGAAATGCCTGCAGCATTGGGAGTAAGTGTAACACTGCTTACTACTTCTCCTGCCAACATTCCGCTGGCCGTAAAATTGGTACTGCTCGCGCCTGCTGCCAAAGCAGTGCCATAGATCTTTCCCGGACCAGAAGCAGTTACAGTAAGCGCCCTGGTGCTCACCGTACCCGAACAGCTGATGTTTATTCCGGTTACACCTCCCCCACCGAAACTAATTATTTCATTGTTGTAATTTCCAACAGATAAGCCTTCCTTTAACCTCACCCAAACCGATGCGCTGCTAATAGACCCGGCACTGGCGTTGAGGGAAGCGGTTGCCCCAAACCCTGTACTGGAGGAGGTAGTGGAGACCTCATAGTTGGTGGATCCGGTAACCGTAACAGTGGCAGTGGAACTGGTCAAACCAACCCCATTTATTACGAACGACTTCGCCGTACTAGGGCCGGCCCCATAAACATAATTTAAACCGGTTAAGGAGGTGGTGGCTGAGCCCAATACGGTTCCGGAAAAGGTAAAATTATTGATGCCCCAATTATTCCCCCCCCCATTGGGTGCTTTCCACCCAAACAATCTAAATCTGGTGGCAGTTGAAATATCGGATGTAGTTAAACTAATGGTAGTACCCAGTGCATTGGGTGTTCCAATGCTGTTTGTAAAATTATTCCCATTGGCATCCGTTCGAAATGCAAAATTGGTAGGCGCCCTACCGCCTAGTATTGCCGTATAAGTAAAACTGCTGAAACTCACCTTGTATCCAGTATTCGGGGTAATCGTGAAATTGAAATAATCATTTACACTGATATTGTCATTTGTTGTCCAACCATTTGTATTGAAATAATTATTTCCGCTAATGTTTGTTAGCCCCGAACCATACCCAATACCCGATACCACCAAATTAGCATTCTTTACATCCCCGGTGGTATAGGGATTGGAGGTGCTTGGATTGGTTCCGGTTATCGGGTTGGTCCAAATCGATACGGCCTGCCCATCAACCCAATTCCCTTGCAACAAGAGGCAGATAACAAATAGGTAAGAGAAAAAAAAGGGGTGGCGCAACTTACTGATACATTGTTTCATAATTTTTCTGGTGGTAAGGTGAAAGCATATCGCCAACTTCAAATCAATGAAGCCATGGACAATACACTGCAATAAAATATCTGTTGCTGTTGGTTAAAGCAGCAAATGAAGGATAGTAGAAATTATTTTCGGAGATTTAACAGGTATCAGAAATCATAAAAAGATTTCACTTCCAGCAATGGGCCTACACAGTATAAGCACATTGAATCCGTTGTGGAGATTCAAGGGGGAAATGGACTACGGATTTATACAGGAATTGAAAATTGAAATGGAATATTTTACAATATTAAGTATTTTTATAATATATTTTGTAGTTTTTTTGATTATTTTTCACAAGCAGATCCCTTTCGCCCGCTAGGATAGCTTTAAAAAGGCTATTGAGCAGATGAAAAATCGATAAAAAATGAATGGAAAATTCATGGAAATGTACATTGCCAAATTGCTGCTTTCACTTAACTGCAAGTGAATCGGCTACATTCGCAGCTAGAGTTTATCTCTATACCAAGAAAGGACTTTTTCCATTTTTTTAACCTTTAAGGCGGTGGCAATGGCATTGTGCAACCTAGAAAAGGCGGTTTCACTTTTTACGATATAATCAAATGCCTGCAGCTTCATGCAATTAACGGCCACCTCAATTTTATCTTGGGAGGAAAGCATGATGACCGGTATTTCAGGATTCATTTCCCTGATTTTAGCCAGGGTCTCCAACCCGTTCAAGGCAGTCTTATTGATGCCGTCCAAATAGTAATCCAATACAATAATATCCGGTTTTTCGGATAGGCCTTCCAGACAGCTTTCACCATTAAAAAAATTGGTAATTACATATTCTGGATTGGCCGAAAACTCAGCCTGCAAAAGGGTAAGGTACAATGCGTCATCATCTACCAAAAAGATCGATATTTTTTTACTTGAACTCATAATGTCTGTATCAATTAATAACAATGATTTGCTAACAAATGTTTGGTAAGCTTACAATTTTTTTAATTCCAACTCTAATTCTCCAATTGCCTGTTTACAAATGGCTTCTAAGGAAGCAATATTTTCTTGAACAGCTAGCAAATCCTCCGGGCTGCCGGCATACTCCTGTATTTTTTTAGTTATTTCTTCAAAGCGTGGATCTATTCCCATAATGGCAAAGGAAGGCAAC
>JBIIVV010000290.1:0-3922 GCA_044339235.1 Ferruginibacter sp. | reverse complement strand
ACCCCTCAAAATAAAATTAGCTCCAACAGCTTTACAGCAGTTGACAGTTAAACCATCGTAAACAACCGCCGTCACCTTCGGCTCATCTTTGTAGATCTCCAGCAACCAGTTCAGGCGCCTTTCTTCGCTAAACATGGGCACTTTATTTACATTTCTTCCGATACCAATCACTAATTTATCAAACAATGGCATTGCCCTATTGATAATATCAATATGCCCCATGGTAACAGGATCGAAGGTTCCGGGAAATAAACAGATACGTTGCATATATTTTTTGTCTGATATTTAAGTTTGAGCCAAGAAGGTTAACTTACAATAGCCTATTCCGCCTTCTTGCCGGCTAGTAGATATAATACTGCCATCCTTACTGCAACCCCATTTTCAACCTGCTGTAATATAATGGACTGGCTACTATCTGCCACATCGCTATCAATTTCAACGCCTCGATTAATAGGGCCCGGATGCATTATGACAATTTCTTTTTGCAAGCCATCCAGTAATTTTTTACTTACCCCATAAGCAAGGTTATATTCTCGAAGTGAAGAAAAAAGCACCTGATTTTGGCGTTCTAACTGAATTCGTAACACATTGGCCACATCACACCACTGTAATGCTTTTTTCAAATTATACTCCACTTTTACCTGTAATGCTTCCTTAATATAGGTAGGTATCAAGGTTGGAGGGCCGGCCACCATCACTTCTGCGCCCATTTTCTTTAAGAGGTAGATATTACTCAATGCCACCCTTGAATGCATGATATCTCCGATTAGTAATACCTTTTTCCCTTCCAGACTGCCTATTTTTTCCTGAATGGAAAAGGCATCCAATAAGGCTTGTGTAGGATGTTCATTGATTCCATCCCCCGCATTTACAATTGCCGCAGGTATATGTTTGGCTAAAAAATGAGGCGCTCCACTTGCACTATGGCGCATCACCACCATATCTACCTTCATACTCAAAATATTGTTTACCGTATCCAACAAGGTCTCTCCTTTTGATACAGAGGATGCAGAAGCTGAAAAATTGATACTATCAGCACTTAAGCGCTTTTCGGCCAATTCGAAAGAGATTCTGGTGCGGGTACTGTTTTCGTAAAATAAATTAACAATGGTAATGTCCCGAAGGGAAGGCACTTTTTTAACGGGGCGCTGTAAAACTTCTTTGAATTGAGAGGCGGTAGCTAAAATTAGAGAAATGTCTTCCGCAGAAAGATCTTTAATGCCCAATAAATGTTTGGTAGATAGTTGCATTAAGGGTCAAAGCTAATATATTTGTTTGAATTCTAAGCCAAGAACGGCACAAATTTTCGGGATACTGATTTATTGATCGGTATTTTAATATAAAACCACTTCTTCCTTCTCCCATTCTACCTTCACTTTCTGAGAATAGCTTGTGTCGATCGATTTTCCGCAATAGTCAGGCTGAATAGGCAATTCCCGGTTAAATCTCCTGTCAACCAAAACGCAAAGTTCAATTTTTTTGGGTCGACCAAAGTCCTGAAGCGCATCTAGGGCAGCGCGAATGGTTCTACCAGTATACAATACGTCATCGATTAAAATCACTACTTTACCTTCAATCGAAAAAGGAATATCAGTTGTATTAGCAATATGCAATTCTTTTCTTACATCATCGCGGTAAAAAGTAATATCTAATATACCGTATTGAACATTTTCACCCTTGCAAAGATTACGAACATTATCAACGATCCGTTTACTAATCTGCACTCCTCTTGGCTGCAGGCCAATAAATACCACCTCATCCAATTGCAAGTGATTTTCAAGCAACTGGTGAGCAAGGCGCAAAATAGTCAAATGCAACTGACGCTTATCAAGTATTGTTTTCAAATTGAAATTTTATACAGCGAATTTATCTGATATTGTTCGAATTAAAAAGAATTTGAAATAATCAACCATTTTTAAATGACCAAACGGAAAGTATTGAATCATTTCTCCAACATAAACGGGTACCTATAATCTGTTACTGGAGTAAAGGTTTCTTTGATCGTTCGGGCACTTAACCATCGATAAAGATTTAAAAGGCTACCTGCCTTATCATTCGTTCCGCTGGCCCGAGCTCCTCCAAAGGGCTGCTGCCCCACTACCGCTCCTGAAGGCTTGTCATTGATGTAAAAATTACCAGCACTATTTCTTAATTGATTGGTGGCCAATTCCACTGCATATCGATCTTGGGCAATCACCGCACCTGTAAGTGCATAAGGAGAAGTACTATCTACTAATTTCAAAGCATCTTCAAATTTATTTTCATCATATACATATATGGTAAGCACGGGTCCAAAAAGCTCTTCACACATCGTCACATAATAAGGGTCCGTTGTTTCAATTATGGTGGGTTCAATAAAATACCCCTTGGTTTGATCACATTTGCCTCCTACCAGTATTTTAACCTTACTGTCCCTTTTTTTAGCCAATTTAATATACCCTTCCAATTTTAGAAAGCTCTTTTCATCTATCACTGCATTGATGAAATTGGTAAAATCCTCCACCGTCCCCATTTTCATGGTCTTAACTTCAGCCACCAGCTTTTTCTTTACTTCAGCGGCAAGGTTTGAAGGAATATAGGCCCTAGAAGCTGCCGAACATTTTTGGCCCTGGTATTCGAACGCTCCCCTAGCCAACGCTGCTACCAACACATCCGGGTCAGCACTTTTATGGGCAATCACAAAATCCTTTCCACCCGTTTCGCCTACTACTCTGGGATAGGATTTATAGATATCGGTATTAGCCCCTATTTTTTTCCAAATAAAATTAAAAACACCCGTGCTGCCAGTAAAGTGAACCCCTCCAAAATCAGGATGATTAAAACATACTTCTCCCAATACAGGGCCATCCACATAAACTAAATTAATAACCCCATCGGGCAAACCAGCTTCCTTTAAAATGCGCATGAATAACTGTGCGCTATACACTTGTGCATGGGCACATTTCCATACTACCACATTGCCACACATTGCAGCACTGGTAGGTAAGTTGCCGCCAATTGCGGTAAAATTAAAGGGGGTGATTGCCAATACAAATCCTTCCAGCGGCCGGTATTCCAGTCGATTATTCACCCCAGCCCCACTGATGGGCTGTTCGCGATAGATTTCACTGAGAAAATGAACATTGAATCGCAAAAAATCGATCAGTTCGCATGCAGCATCTATTTCTGCCTGAAAAACATTCTTACTTTGCCCAAGCATCGTAGTCCCAACAATGTAGGGACGGTATTTGGTAGCCAGTAAATCAGCCGCCTTTAAAAATATATTGGCCCTGTTTTCCCAACTCAGTCCGGCCCATTTTTCTTTTGCTTTTAGTGCTGCCGCAATGGCATTCTTTACATCGACCGCATTTCCCTCATGATAATTACCTAGCAAATGACCATGCTCATGGGGAGGATGCAATGCCTTTTTTATACCTGTTCTCACTTCTTCACTCCCGATGTACATCGGAATATCCGCTTTTTCTATTTTTAATTTTTTCAGGATTTTTTTTAATGCCAGTTTCTCCTTGCTTCCTGGAGCATAATTCAACACAGGCTCATTGACCGGCATTGGGTAATAAAAATCTCCGTACTGCATTTATTTACATTTAAAGTTGATACAATAACCGAATCAATTCGGACATTTCACGGAATCGCTGATCTTACTGTTGAATAAAAATTTTCTCGGTTTCAATCAATCTGCCGAGCGGATAATCAATTATTTTGGCCAACCGAGCCTTATCATCTTTGAACAATAACATTTGAATTTACTTTAAAAAAGCTCTTTTTAAACACTACGACTGAAACATTTTTTAAGAAAAAATAAAGTTCAATTAAATATTTATATAAATAAATATAATATATCACAAGCGTTGCGTTATAAATCAAAGATATTCAATTGATTATCTTTTTGTTCTTTGAAATATTGTAATTGAGTTTGCTT
>JBIIVV010000002.1:0-40749 GCA_044339235.1 Ferruginibacter sp. | reverse complement strand
GCTCTACCCATTTGGGTAGTAAGGATTGTCCGCCGGTTCCTGACAGAACCAAGTATGGAAATAAATATATCTGGCCCATTTATGAAAGCTTTGATATATTCAAAGCCGATCTCAATGGAAAAATTGTGAAGCAATTAACTCATAGTAAGGGTTATGACGCAGAAGCTACCATTTCACCGAAGGGGGATAAAATATTATTTACGTCTATGCGAGATGGGGACCTTGATTTATACACAATGGATTTGAATGGGAATCATGTAAAGCGGATAACCAGTACGTTAGGTTATGACGGGGGTGCATGGTTTAGTCCGGATGGTAAAAAGATATTGTGGAGAGCCAGCAGGCCAACCACGGAGGCAGAAATAAAGGAGTACAAGGAGCTGTTGGCAGAAAATCTAGTAGCACCTACGCATATGGAGGTATGGATTGCCAATTCGGATGGAACGGAGGCGCATCAAATTACATTTTTGGAACAGGCTAATTGGGCTCCAAATTTTACACCGGATGGGCAGCATATTATTTTTTGCAGCAACCATGAATATAAGCGAGGCTTTCCATTCAATATGTACTTAGCGGATTTAAATGGAAAAGGGATCGAAAAAATCAGCCGAGACAAAGGCTTTGATGCATTCCCGATGTTTAGTCCGGATGGAAAAAAAATCATCTTCTGCAGCAATAGGAATAACGGCGGAACTAGGGATACCAATATATTTATTGCAGATTGGGTGAAATAACATGTTTTCTCCGGTGACTCACCCCACCCGGTGACTCACCCCACCCGGTGACTCACCCCACCCGGTGACTCACCGGATAATTTCTATGACTTCGCAGTCTTTCATTTCTTTTCCATCAATTGCAAATCGGATAAGTGTTCGGACTTTATGCCATCCCTGTTTTCCTGCAGCACCAGGGTTCAAATGCAGGCAATTCAATTTGTCATCATACATTACTTTTAAAATGTGCGAATGGCCACTAATAAATAGTTGTGGCTGATGAATCAATATTTCTTTTTTTGTTTCGGGATTGTATTTGGGAGGATAGCCACCAATATGGCGCATCATTACCCTAACCTCTTCACACATAAAAACCATTTGTTCAGGATAAACAGATCTAATATCCTGCCCATCAATGTTTCCATACACCCCTTTTAATGGACGAAAAGCGTTGAGTTGATTAGCAATTTTAATCGTACCAAAATCACCCGCATGCCATATCTGATCACAGTTTTTAAAATGTTCAAAAACAGTCTCGTCCAGCAAATGGTGGGTGTCTGATATGAGTCCGATTCGGGTCAAATTAGTTAGCTGGTAACCAATGTGGTTGGGTAAGCGATGAAAAAGAAATTGTAATTTTTGTAAAATTGGCCATTGAATTCCTCCTTTGATAAAGGCGCTTTGTGGGCATTAAAATACTCAATAGTAGAAATGCCCATACCGCAATCTTCAAAAAGTTGGAAAATATCATCTGGGGTAGTTCCATATACATCTGCTGCACCCAAGCCAAATTCAAAGAGCACGAGCGGTTTGTTTTTTATCAATACATTTTTTGCTCCTTGCAACACTTCATATTCTGCCCCTTCTACATCAATTTTTATTAAATCAATCTTCCGGTCTTCCGGTATAAGATCATCCAGCTTCTCCACCTGAACGGTAAGCAGGGTGGGCTCTTGGCCTATTTGATTATTTCTTTCACGAAACCCACTCACTGCCGGCCGGCCAGGGTAATAATTAAAACTGGTACTGCCTTTTGTAGAAGAAAGCGCATAATTATAGACCGTAGTATTGTTGGAAAATCTTTTCTTTAGCGACTGATACAAATTAGGAATGGGTTCAAATGCAAAATGTTTTCCCCTGGGTGCTGCAGCTACTATCTCCATCAATATATGCCCCAAATTGGCCCCAATATCAATACAGTTGGAGTCTTTTTTTACATATTTTCGGATGAGTGCTGTAGTTTGAAAATCATATTTGTCAACCGGTAATCGGTAAAAAGCTTCTGTCAGCTGGTACACCTTGAATAAGGCTTTTTTTGAAATCACTTTAAACCAACCTGGTGCATATCTGCGTAAAAAATTCTTCATAATGTATTAACGAATGCTATCCTGCAGCGCTGGATATATTTTAGGCAGTAAATTTAATTGTTAATTCTTTATAATGACTCGGATTTAAAAAATCTTACGAGAATTGACCCTTGTACTGAATAATTTCTATTTATTTAGGTGTATTCAGTGGGGGGACTATTTACTTTTCGTTAAAATTCACTATATTGGACTACAATAAAGCTCGCTATATGATTAAATTTCAGGAAATTAAAGTGGGAGATTATCTGTTGGCCGATAACGATGGAGATATATTAAAGGGTGAAGTTACCAACCTTAATGGTGACGAAAAGCAGGTTTGTGTTGATACGGGTGCACAGGAATTTTGGTTCGAAACTAGCCAACTATCAGCTATTCCCTTGAATGATCAACAGCTGAAGGATCTCAAGTTTACAAGGGAGGACAAAGAAGATGGTTCTGTAAAATATCTAAAAGGGGCCTTCAGGGTACTTATTCCTGAAAAAGATAATTTTTCCACCATGGAAATTTGGTACCGTGATGAACGACGACATATTCTGCATCCATTAAGCGTTCACCAGTTGCAAAATCATTTTCATGATATGACCAAGGTTTTATTGAATGAGGAGTCTTATAGCTAATTACCATCTAGCGCTGGATTAGGAAGGTCAAAAATTGATTTATACCAGTATTATTGATTGGTTGGAGAGTGTCAGGGCCTGCCTGGTACTCTAAAATTTGTTCTAAAAACATTGAATATATCCCATCTTTACAAAAATTATTGATAGAAAAAGGGATTCGACAGGAACCTAGCCTAGCTATTGTGGTCGTATCAATGGAGGTCTTTTCACTACTTCCTAGTGAGGATTTACAAAAATAAAGGTTCAAACGGAGCTCTTTTTAATTCAAAATGGTGTATTGTTTACCAAAAAAGGAGGCATAATTGCTAAATAGCTGATTTTTTTATTAATAATTAAATTAATACTCCTATCTTTGCGCTCCAAAAATATGGCTAAGCAGGCACTCATTAAACAAGACGGTACAATTTTAGAAGCACTCAGTAATGCTATGTTCAAGGTTAAGCTTGAAAATGGGCATGAAATTTTAGCTACTATTTCCGGAAAAATGAGAATGCACTACATTAGAATATTACCCGGGGATAAAGTGGGCGTGGAAATGAGTCCATATGACTTGACTAGGGGAAGGATAATTTTCAGGTATAAGTAATACATTATACTGCAACTAAGCAAAACTGATTACTAATTAATAAAAAGAAACAACATGAAGGTTAAAGCTTCAATTAAAAAAAGAAGTGTTGATTGCAAGATCGTTAGAAGAAAAGGCGTCTTGTTTGTAATCAACAAAAAAAATCCCCGTTTTAAGCAAAGACAAGGGTAACATCGGTCAATTGTAAATTGTCAATGGTGAAAGCCATTCAAACTATTCAACATATTAACAAATCATCAGAATTATGGCTCGTATTGCCGGTATAGATTTACCAAAAAATAAAAGAGGCGAAATAGGACTTACCTACATATTTGGAATAGGTCGCTCAACTGCTCAGTATATTTTAGACAAAGCTGCTATCAGCTATGATAAAAAAGTGAATGAGTGGAATGATGACGAACAGACTGCTATTCGTAATGTAATTAACAATGAGTTCAAGACCGAAGGAGCTTTACGTAGTGAAGTTCAGATGAACATTAAGCGTTTGCTTGATATCGCCTGTTACCGTGGTTTACGTCATCGTAAAGGTTTGCCTTTGCGTGGACAACGCACTCGTACAAACAGTCGTACCCGTAAGGGCAAGCGCAAGACAGTTGCCGGTAAGAAAAAAGTAGCTAAGAAATAATGTAATCACTATCCGGTAATTTATTGGGTAGTGACTATTTTTATAGACTTGTAACATTTGAACCAACGCCGGATCGCTTTTAAGTCAGCAGGAGGGTTTGTTCAGTTTCGGTAAGCTTCGGCCCAACGAATTTTTTTTAAAGATTACCTATTTAATTTATTTATGGCAAAAGCACAAGGCGGCAAAACACAAGGCGGAAAAGCAGGTGGAAAAGCAGCAGCAAAAAAAAGAGTTGTTAAAGTAGACGCTTACGGCGATGCACATGTAACAGCAAGTTTCAACAACATTATCATTAGTTTAACCAACAAGCAAGGCCAGGTTATTTCCTGGGCAAGTGCTGGTAAAATGGGTTTCAGAGGCAGTAAGAAAAATACACCTTATGCAGCTCAAATGGCAGCTTCAGATGCAGCAAAAGTTGCTATGGATGCAGGTTTGAAAAGAGTGGATGTGTTTGTAAAAGGTCCGGGTTCGGGTCGTGAAGGTGCTATCAGAGCATTGTCACAATCGGGTATCGAGATCAATATGATCAAAGACGTTACCCCTTTACCTCACAATGGTTGTCGTCCTCCCAAGAAAAGAAGAGTATAAAATATCCTAATCCCCACAAGGGGATTTTGGAGTTTTTTATAATAATTACATTTTATCACGATTGGGTACTTCATCAAATTTTAGATTTTTACGATGTTGTACTGAAACTAAAAAATCAACTTAAAATTATGGCTCGTTATACAGGCCCCAAAACAAAAATCTCCAGAATTTTCGGAGAGCCTATCACAGGTAATGGTAAGTGGTTAACTAAAAACAGTAACCCTCCCGGCATGCACGGGGCAAATCGTAAGCGTAAAACTTTAGGCGAATATGCCTTACAGTTACGTGAAAAACAAAAGGCAAAATACACGTATGGTTTGCTGGAAAAACAATTCCGCAAAACATTCGATGAGGCTGCCCGTCGTAAAGGTGTTACCGGTGAAAATTTGATTAAATTATTGGAAGCTCGTTTGGATAACACTGTTTTCCGTATGGGTATTGCTCCAAGTCGTCAGGCCGCACGCCAGTTGGTAAGTCACAAACATATCACTGTAAACGGTGAAGTGGTGAACGTACCTTCTTATTCTTTGAAGCCAGGTGAAACCATTGGTTTGAAAAATAAAAGTGCAGTGAATGTTTCTATTACAGGAAATGTTCGTGGCAAAAATGCCAAATTTAGCTGGATTGATTTTAATGAAACCGAACTAAAAGGAACTTTCTTAGGTTATCCTGAAAGAGAAAATGTTCCTGAAAATATCAAAGAACAGTTGATTGTTGAATTGTATAGCAAGTAAAACGCTCCTGGTTTTATCTGACTTGGAATCAATTTAGGTAAAGAAAAGGGTGTTCAACCTTGGTCCATAATACAAATAAGTGACACATTAATGTTTAGCCGTGTTACTCAATTAGGTGACATATTTATTATTTAAAATAAAACAACAAAATACAAATGGCCATTTTAAATTTTGTTAAGCCCGATAAAATTGTTCTTCAAAAAGCAAATGATTTTGAAGCTCAATTCGAATTCCGCCCGCTTGAACCTGGTTATGGTGTTACAATCGGTAATGCATTGCGTCGTGTATTGCTCAACTCTCTAGAAGGGTATGCAATCATTGGTATCAATATAGTTGGTGCTGACCACGAGTTTGCTACCATCAAAGGGATTACCGAAGATGTTACTGAAATTATTTTGAATCTGAAGCAAGTTCGTTTCAAGAAGAAAGTGGAGCATGAAGTGGGTACAGAAAAAATCACTCTTTCTTTAAAGAACAAGACTGAATTTACTGCTGCAATGATCGGAGAAGCTTCTCCTACCTTTGAAGTGATGAATCCTGAATTGATTCTTTGTGTGATGGACAGTAGCGCAAAACTTGATATTGAAATTACAATAGGGAAGGGTCGTGGCTATGTTCCGGCAGAAGATAACAAGGAAAAAAATTCACATTTTGGTTATATAGCGGTGGATGCAATCTACACGCCGATAAAAAATGTAAAATACACCATCGAAAATACGCGTGTTGAACAACGTACCGATTTTGAAAAGTTGATCATGGAAGTGATTACCGATGGAACCATCCATCCGGAAGAAGCAGTTAAGCAAGCAAGTCGTATTTTGATTCAACATTTGATGATCATCACTGATGAAAACATCACTTTTGATACAAAAGAAGATAAGAAAGAAGATTTGGTGGATGAACAAACTTTGCAATTGCGTAAAGTATTGAAAACACCTTTAGAAGACTTAGATCTTTCTGTACGTGCCTTTAATTGCTTAAAAGCTGCGAAGATTAACTCATTGAGTGAGTTGGTTCAGTACGAGCAGGAGGACCTGATGAAATTCAGAAACTTTGGTCAAAAATCTTTGAGTGAAATTGAGCAGGTGTTGAATGAAAGAGGACTTGGTTTTGGAATGGATCTGAGCAAGCTGAAGCTTGATGACGAATAAACGAAGTTGAGCATTGAAAACTACATCGCTTCATTGCGCTGCCTGTTTTTTAAGCAATCATATTAAATTTGAGTAATTACTAACACTAAGTAGCCTATAAATCCTGACACGGTATAGGTGAATAAAAACTACCTATCATGCGTCACGGAAATAAGAACAATAATTTAAGCAGAACTGCTTCGCACAGAAAAGCACTCCTAATGAACTTAGGTTGCCAGTTGATCATGAATAAAAGGATCACTACCACCCTTGCTAAGGCAAAGGCTTTGCGCACTTACATTGAGCCATTGATTACCAAAACTAAGCATACTGCCAGTAAGGAGTCAATCATGCACAATCACAGAATTGTATTCAGTTATTTAAACGATAAAGTGGCAGTTAAGGAATTGTTTACCGTAGTTGCCCCTAAAGTTGCTAGCCGACCAGGTGGTTATACTCGTGTAATCAAATTAGGCCAAAGGATTGGTGATGCAGCTGAAATAGCCATGATTGAGCTAGTTGACTTTAATGAAATTTACGGTAAAGGAGTAGGTGTAGCAGCTGTTGCTGAGCCTGCTAAAAAAACCAGACGTAGCGCAGTTAAGAAAAAAGCAGCCGATACTTCATCTGTTGAAGAAGCAACGGAAGTAAAAGCAGATGATGCAGCTGGTACTGATACAGAAGATAAAGCGGAAGCATAAATTGAAAAAATAAAGTTTATATAAGGCTCCGATTTTATTATCGGAGCTTTTTTTGTATAAAATTGTTACTGCTGATTTTACGAGAGTTTCTCTTAATTTGCATCCTAGCGATTAGGAAACCAATTTTTAGCAGTTGGCTGTTTTGTGCAAAAAAAAATTATTAAATAACCCATCGAATTGTTTTCTTTGCAAAACTTTTAAATAATAATGACAGTTACATCACTTATTAAGCCAGCTATCCTTTTACTCAATGATGGTACCGTTTTTCATGGTAATTCCTTTGGAAAAATTGGGACTACCACCGGTGAAATATGTTTCAATACAGGAATGACCGGATACCAAGAAGTATTTACCGATCCTAGTTATTACGGGCAGGTCCTTATTATGAACAATGTGCATATAGGTAATTATGGCACTAAGGAATCGGATGTAGAAAGCAGTGGTGTAAAAGTGAAGGGAGTAATTGGCCGAAATTTGGAGGAGCAATATTCTAGATTTCTTGCTGACGATTCTTTACAATCTTACTTTGAAAAACAGCAGGTAGTGGCGATTGACAATGTAGACACCCGAGCATTGGTTGCCCATGTTCGTGTGCAGGGCGCCATGAATTGCATTATTTCTTCAGAAATTTCAGATATTTCAATATTAAAAGAACAACTGTCAAAAGTTCCTTCGATGGATGGTTTGGAACTGGCTTCGGTGGTTTCCACCAAAGAGCCTTATTTTTTGGGAAATCCAGATAGCGAAATCCGAGTGGCGGTATTGGATTGCGGGGTTAAAAAAAATATTTTAAATTGTCTTGTCGAAAGAGGAGCGTATGTTAAAGTTCACAATGTGGCTACTAGTTTCGATGAGTTAAAAGCGTTTAAGCCTAGTGGATATTTTATTAGTAATGGTCCTGGTGACCCTGCTCCACTTGATTTTGTAGTGAACACAGTAAAGCAAATTGTAGCCGCCAATATGCCGATATTTGGAATCTGTTTGGGGCATCAATTACTCGCTCTGGCCAATGATATCCCTACATTTAAAATGCATCATGGTCATCGTGGATTAAACCATCCAGTTAAGAATATGATTAGTGGAAAATGTGAAATCACCACTCAAAACCATGGTTTTGGGGTAGATCCAGAAGCAGTAAAAACTTCAGAAAAGGTTGAAATCACTCACCTAAATTTGAATGATAATTCAATTGAAGGCATAAGGGTAAGGAATAAACCGGCTTTTTCTGTGCAATACCACCCGGAAGCCACTCCTGGTCCGCATGACAGTAGGTATTTATTTGATGAGTTTATAGCGTTATTGAAAAAATAATTCCATAGGGGGAAAATCATGGGCATGAAAGGTTCTTAATTTTAACTAAATACCCCTTTGGGGTTGGGTATATGAAAATAGCAATTATTAACGGACCAAACTTAAACCTCTTGGGTGTTAGGGAGCCCGGTATTTATGGTAGTGAGTCTTTTGAAGTTTTTTTCGAAAAGCTGGTGTCGAAATTTCCCACAATCGAATTTGTTTATTTTCAAAGTAATGTAGAGGGTGAGTTGATCAACGAGATTCAGCGTTTGGGATTTTCATTTGACGGCATCATTCTTAATCCAGGCGGATATACGCATACTTCTGTTGCAATAGGGGATGCTATTGCATCTATCACCACTCCTGTGGTAGAAGTTCATATTTCAAATGTATTTGGTAGAGAGGATTTTAGAAAAATATCACATGTATCTGCAAAAAGTGTAGGAGTTATTAGTGGATTGGGAATGAAGGGATATGAGCTTGCAGTTAGTTATTTTGTAAAGTAGTTGCTGTATTTTATTTCATTCCTTATTCTGAAAATGGCTAAAATTTTCTCTTTGGTAATATTTATTTCTCCAGGTAGACGCTGAAATTATTTAGGAGATAGAAATAAACGTATGCAAATCATTCATTTTACAAGCAATAAATTTCCGAAAACTTTTTAGTGGCATATTGGATAAAATAACTGGATTGCAATGATTCCCCAGTAGCTTTTTTGCAAAGCTCCTCCGATGAATAGTACCGACCATGTGAATAAACATGTTGCTTTAGCCATTGCTGAATATTGTTCACATTGCCGTTGGCTAAATCTTCTCCTAAAGACGGATACTGACTTTCGATGGTTGCAAATAACTGTGCAGCATACAGGCTACCAAGGCTATAGGTAGCAAAATAGCCAAAACTACCATGGCTCCAGTGAATATCTTGTAAGCAGCCGCTATTATCATCGGGTACTGTAATGCCCAGGTATTTCTGGTACTGTTCATTCCAGCATGCTGGAATATCCTTGGTTTGGAGGGAGCCTTCAATCAACATTTTTTCGATTTCGTAGCGGATGATTACATGAAAGTGATAGGTTAATTCGTCTGCTTCTGTTCGTATCAACGAAGGGGCCACTTTATTGATACCCCTATAAAATTGTTCAGGGCTTATATTGTTGAATTGATCGGGAAAAGATTTTTTTAACAGACTTGAATTGTGTTGCCAAAAAGGAAGTCCCCTTCCAATACAGTTTTCCCAAAGTCGGCTTTGACTTTCATGAATACTCAAACTACAGTATTCACCTAGCGGAAGTCCATATTGATCGGCTGGTAATCCCTGCTCATATAATGCATGGCCTCCTTCATGCAGGCAACTCCAGGTCATGTTGCCAAAATCATGTTCATCAATTCGCGTAGTTACCCTCACATCCCTACTGCTGAAATTGGTTGTAAATGGGTGCAGGCTTATATCTTGCCTTCCTGCTTCGAAATCAAAATCGATTCTTTTTAAAATTTCTATGCCAAATTTCCATTGGTCATCCTTGTTGAATTGTTGAAAAAGGAATGAATCGTCTATGTTATTTTTATTTTTAATCGCATCGAGTAAAACTAAAAGCTGGGGCTTCAGTTCATCAAACAGACTGTCTACTTTTGAAACAGTAAGTCCTTTGTCATAATCATTCATTAAGGCATTGTAGGGATGTTGTTCATAGCCAAGCATATCTGCTTCCTGCTTTTTTAGTTCAATCAATTGCTGAAGGGGTTGCTGAAAAGAAGAAAATGAATTTTCTTTTCTGGCTTTCGCCCAAGCATGATATGATTGATTGACCGATTCACTGAGCTGTCTTACAAAAGCACTGCTTAATTTTACGTTTCGGTTATAATCTTCGCTACTAAGCTCAATATTTCTTTTTTGGCTGGCAGTTAAATCTTCGCGGCTGCTCAATTCCACTAATAATTCACCCATTGCTTTATCCGTAAATTGCTGGTGGGCAATTTCACTCAGTGTAGCTATTTGCTGCCCCCTAAAATCATTACCTTTAGGTGGCAAGTAGGTTTCTTGGTCCCATTGCAAAACGGCTGATGCGTATTTTACGTCAGCTATTTTTTGCATCTTTGTTTGGTAGGAAGCATATAATTCGGCAGTACTCATTGAATCAATCTTTATAAATGAAAATACAAGATATCACCAATTTTTTAGAAACGATTGCCCCAATTGGGTTGCAGGAAAATTATGACAATTCCGGACTACTCACCGGCAGCGCAAAGTGGGACTGTACCGGTATTCTTACAACTTTGGATGCAACAGAAGCCGTAGTGCTGGAGGCGATTAAAAATCAATGCAATCTGATTGTTGCCCACCATCCTATAATTTTTGGTGGCTTACAAAAAATAAATGGCAACAATTATGTTGAGAAGGCGGTGATTACGGCTATTAAAAATGATATTGCTATTTATGCCATTCATACCAATTTGGATAATGTAATGGAAGGGGTAAATGGGAAAATTGCCAATCAACTTGGGTTACAAAATTGTGAAATTTTACTGCCAAAGCAAAATTCCTTGAAAAAGTTGGAGACCTACTCGCCAATTGCGCATGCGCAGAAAGTAAGGGATGCCATTTTTGAAGCCGGTGGAGGGCAGGTGGGTAATTACAGTGATTGTAGTTTCAATAGTAAAGGAGAGGGTACTTTCAAAGGCGCAGAAGGGACTCACCCCTTTGTTGGAACACCTGGGAAAGGGCATATTGAAACTGAAACCAAAATAGAGGTCATTTTTCCCAATTGCTTGGAAAGTACTATTGTGAAAGCTTTGATTGAGGCACATCCCTATGAGGAGGTGGCATACAATATAATAAATATTAATAATATCAATAAACGCGTTGGAAGCGGTTTGTTGGGAGAGTTGCCGACGGCCATGAGCGAGCCTGAATTACTCGATTTACTTTCCAAAGTTTTCAATCTTACTGTTATTCGACATACCCCATTGAAGGGCGAAATGGTAAAAAAGATGGCTATTTGTGGTGGGGCGGGCAGTTTTCTGATCCCTACAGCCATCCATCGCGGGGCTGATTTTTATATTACCGGAGACGTAAAATACCATGAATTTTTTGATGCCAATGGTCAGCTAGTCATTGCCGATATTGGGCATTATGAAAGTGAACAGTATACTATTGAACTGTTATTTGATATTTTAAGCGAAAAATTCCCTACCTTCGCGGTCCAAAAATCTAGTGTTATTACCAATCCTGTTAATTATTTTGTGGCAGCCACTGCTCTTAAAGGAGCTTGAGGGCAAGTTTAAAATGAATTAAGAACAATTAATATAAATTTCAAACAATACAAAAATATGGCCGCAGTAAAAGATTTCTCAGTCGAAGAAAAATTAACAGCACTTGTAAATTTACAAAAAGTAGATTGTAAGCTAGATGAAATTCAAATTCTTAAAGGTGAATTACCTATCGAAGTAAAAGATCTTGAAGATGAAATTGAAGGTTTACACGCTCGTCAAATTCGTGTGGAAGAAGAAATTAATGGAATGCAGGAGTTCATCAACCAGAAGAAGGAAACGATTAAAGAGGCGGATGCATTGGTAAAAAAATACGAAAAGCAAACTGACAATGTAAAAAATAACCGTGAGTTTGAAGCAATTAACAAAGAAATTGAAATGCAAACGCTGGAGGTAAAACTTTGTGAAAAACATATCAAGGATGCAACGGAGGAAATTGGTGAAAAAGCTAGACAACTAGAATCTGCCAAGAAAGCGGTTGCTGTGAAAGAGAATAATTTGTCCGGTAAAAAAGGAGAATTGGAAAAAATCATTAAGGAGACAGAAAAAGAAGAAAAGCAGTACAATAAACTAGCTACTGAGGCTAGAGGCCATGTAGACGAGCGGTTGATATTGAGTTATGACCGAATCAGAAAAAATTACCGCAATGGGTTGGCAGTGGTACCAGTTGAAAGAGATAGCTGTGGCGGTTGTTTTCATGCAATTCCTCCACAAAAACAAAGCGAAATCAAGTTGCGTAAAAAAGTAATTGTTTGTGAAAACTGTGGTCGTATTTTAGTGGATACGGATTTGAACGACAGCATTGTGATCAATTAATTGGTATTTAATATCCTATTTAGCATATGAAAAGCACTTCAATTTTGAAGTGCTTTTTTCGTTTCAACAGTAGTTGAAAAATTTATCCCTACAATCTGTGTAATCAGTGCCAAAAAAAAACTAATTTGCTTGCTGTATGCTTCATAGACTCCATATACAAAATTATGCAATCATTGATGAGATCTCAATCGATTTCTCATCTGGTCTCAATATCATCACCGGTGAAACGGGGGCGGGAAAAAGTATTCTAATGGGTGCACTCAGCCTGATATTAGGGGAGCGTTCGGGTAGTAACACCTTGTTGAATAAGGAAAAAAAATGTGTAATAGAGGGTTACTTTACCGTAGCGGATAATCAGCAGGTAAGGGCATTTTTGAAAATAAATGAACTTGATCTAGAGGATGAGTTGTTGGTTAGAAGGGAAATTTCGGTAAGTGGAAAATCAAGGGCTTTCATCAATGACACTCCCGTTAATGTAGCCCAATTGAAGGAATTGGGTTCAATGCTGGTAGACCTGCACCAACAGTTTGACACATTGGAATTGGGTGACAATGATTTCCAACGTGCTGTCGTAGACGCTTTGGCAGACAATATTGAAAGGCTTTCCGAATTTAGTGTTGTTTTTACTGCTTATACCAAATCCAATAAAGAGCTCGCTGCACTTAGATTGGAACAGCAAAACGCCCAGGCTACGCTTGATTATAACCAGTTTTTGTTTGATGAACTCGAGGAAGCTGGTTTACAGGAAAATGAGTTGGAACAATTGGATGCCGAAATTAAACTGCTGGCGAATGCTGAAAATATCAAGCAACAATTGAGTAGTATTTACACCCCATTAACGGCTGCTGACACACCCATTGTTCAACAGCTAAAGACGCTCAGCAATAAGTTGCAATTCCTCGAACAATATCATTCAGCCATTTTGGAACTCAATACCAGATTGCGAATTGCCCAAGTAGAACTAGCCGATATTGGGGAAGAACTGGAACGTATAGACGAGGCAGTGCAATACAACCCCGAAAGGATACAGCTGGTAAATGATAAATTGTCTGCCGGTTACAAATTGCTGAAAAAGCATGGGGTTACCACTACAGCCGATCTGCTGGCAATCAAGGCCTCGTTAGAAGAAAAACTGACTGCAATAGTCAATATCAGCGAAGCGATTGCAGCAAAGGAGCAGGAGGTAAAGCAATTATTACATCGCTGTGGCCTTTTAGCAGGCGAAATTTCGTCCAATAGGCATAAAACGGCCAATCCCTTAGCGGACAAAGTAAACAGCCTATTAGCGCAGATAGGGATGCCCAATGCTCAAATTGTTTTGAAGGTAATAGATACTCCCTTGCATAGCAATGGCATCGATGCGATTGATTTTTTATTGGATGCTAATAAAAGTGGTCGTTTTGAATCCTTGGGCAAAGTTGCCAGCGGGGGAGAACTTAGCCGTATTATGCTTTGTATTAAATCATTGGTTGCCCGAAAATTACAATTACCCACCCTGATATTTGACGAAATTGATACCGGAATAAGTGGGGAGGCTGCTAAGCAAGTGGGGATCATAATGAAGGATCTGTCAGGCTCGCATCAGTTGATATCCATCACCCACCAGCCACAGATTGCTGCTAAGGCGACTGCACATTATTATGTTTACAAGGCGGTACAGGGTAATAAAATCACCACTTCCATCCGGTTGCTGAACGAACCCGAACGCATCAACGCAATTGCCCAGATGCTAAGTGGAGAAAAGCCGACCGCTGCCGCATTAGAAAATGCACGAGAGATGTGCCGAGGGAATTGATTAACTGATAACTGGTAAACTGATAACTGAAAGTTTTCAAACCTTCCGGCTTTTATCCCGATTCCACCAATATTAGACTTACATCATATATCCCTTTGTTTCTTTCTTTTAGCCTTGTTTTCATTAATTTACGCAACAATTTTTCTTTCAAAAATAAGAATGCTATTTTTACCGCTCAAATTAAACCAACATGCCATACAATTTACTTAAAGGAAAAAAGGGAATCATATTTGGAGCACTTGATGAAAAATCGATTGCTTGGAAAACTGCCTTGCGCTGCCATGAAGAAGGAGCAGAGATTTTACTGACCAATGCCCCTGTTGCGATGCGAATGGGAGAAATCAATAAGCTTGCTGAGATCATAAACGCTCCGGTAATACCTTGCGATGTTAGCAGCAATGAAGACGTGTTGAACCTGATCTCTAAAACTAAAGAGCATTTTGGAGGAGGAGTGGATTTTATTCTTCATTCTATTGGAATGAGCCTCAATGTTCGTAAGGGCAAACATTATACAGATATTGATTATGGTTTCAATGCCAAAACATTGGATATATCCGCTATGAGTCTACATCGTGTATTGGCTACCGCTATGAAGCTCGATGCAATCAATGAATGGGGAAGTGTGGTAGCGCTTACTTATATCGCAGCCCAGCGCGTATTTCCCGACTACAATGAAATGGCAGATGCCAAGGCATTACTGGAAAGTGTTTCCCGTAGTTTTGGATATCATTATGCCCAGCAAAAGCATGTTAGGGTAAATACCATTTCGCAGTCGCCTACAAGAACTACTGCAGGCAGCGGAGTGAAAGGCTTTGATGGCTTTATTACTTACGCCGAAAAGATGAGTCCATTGGGTAATGCAAGCTCTGAAGATTGTGCCAATTATTGTGTCACCCTATTCAGTGATCTTACTAGAATGGTGACCATGCAAAACCTTTTTCATGATGGAGGGTTTTCTTATACAGGGGTAACACATTCCGTTATGGAGCTAATGGAAAAATAATCTTTCCAACTCCAGCTCATCCAGGTGTTGGTCTTTTAAATTGGAATTATAAGTCATTTCGAATTGTAAAAAAATGTGCAATGGATTGGATTGAAGTGGTGGGACTTTCAGGTTCCGTTTTAAGCAGCTTTACCTTTATGCCGCAGGTTTATCAAACCTGGAAAACAAAAAGTGTTGAAGACCTTAATTTTTTTATGATACTGATGGCTTTCATAAGTACCATTATCTGGCTGGTATATGGAATTGGGAAGGGGATTCTGCCGGTGACCATCTGTAATGGGGTTATTTGTTTTTTATCCCTGCTGCTGATCTATTTTAAATTCAGGTTTACTAAAAAATAATAATCCATCCATTGGTAGTGAAGATTGGAAGTTGAATGCCGGCGGAAGTTTTTTTTGAGTATCGTTTACAGGTCGAGGTTAGTTTAACTTTAAATACTACGAAAGCCACCAATTTTCACATTGGTGGCTTTTATGCTGATATTTTATTCAGTTTAAAAGTTTAGGGGGGTATCAGCGCCTAGTCTTGCAGCTTAATACTCGTCCTCGTTGAAAAAGAAATCTTCCTGACTTGGGTAGTCGGGCCAAATATCCTCCAATCCCTCATAGAGTTCACCTTCGTCCTCAAGTTCCTGAAGGTTTTCAATTACTTCAATAGGCGCACCACTTCTGATGGCATAGTCTATCAGTTCATCTTTTGATGCAGGCCAAGGTGCATCTTCTAAATGGGAGGCTAATTCTAGGGTCCAAAACATCTTCTGTGTAGATTTAATTTTTGCAAATGTAAAAGTTTGGGGGCATTAAACAAATGTATTTTTTACCCAAAGATTTTTGAGGGGTTAATAACTAATAAAAAATAACATCAATGACTTGTTAATTCTTAATAATTAATTACTTTAGCCAGATGCTAACTGCGACGAATATAGTAAAAAATTACGGAATCCTGCCTGTTTTAAAGGGGGTGGATATACGGATTGAAAAGGGTGAAATTGTGAGTATCGTGGGATCCTCCGGTGCTGGAAAAAGCACGCTGCTGCACATTCTTGGCACTTTGGATAAGGCAGATGAGGGTGCGATTATGCTTGATGGGCAAAGGATTGAGGAGCTTTCTGGCAGGAAATTGTCGGCCTTCCGAAATAAAAATATCGGCTTTGTTTTTCAATTTCATCATCTTTTGCCCGAGTTTACCGCCCTGGAAAATGTTTGTATTCCCGGATGGATAGCCGGCAGAAAAAAAAAGGAAATTATTGAAAGGGCAACCCAATTGTTAACAACTTTAGGTCTTTCTGCTCGGTTGGAGAGCAAACCGCAGCAACTTTCCGGGGGAGAACAGCAAAGAGTGGCTGTAGCCAGAGCGCTAATTAATAATCCATCCATCATCATGGCGGATGAGCCTACTGGTAATTTAGATAGCGCAAATGCCAAGGAATTACACCAGTTGTTCATTGATTTGAGAAATCAGTTTAATCAAACCTTTCTGATAGTGACCCACAATGAAGAATTGGCCCAAATGAGTGACCGGATATTGCAAATGAAGGATGGAAGGATAATTACCTAATTAATCCGAGGTTTCCATTCTACCTCCACTACCCCCAGTTGACGGGAAATATACCTGCTTAAAACAAAAAGGTAATCACTCAGCCGATTGATGTATTTAATCACTAGAGGGTCTACAAATAGTTCGTGTTCTTGCATATTTACGCATAATCTTTCTGCACGTCTGCATACGCAGCGGGCCACATGCGTGGTAGAAACAGCGGGATGTCCACCCGGTAATATAAAGTGCTTCATTGCTGGAAGCAACTCGTTCATTTTGTCTATTTCATTTTCCAAGGAATCAATATCCCCTTCTTTAAGGTCAGGTATTTTCATCAAGGGAGCTTTTTCGGGGTCGCATGCCAAAGAGGAGCCTACCGTAAATAAACGGTCTTGGATTTCCTTTAACATACCCTTACTGGAGTTGTCGGTCGCCAAATCAATTACTAGGCCGATGTATGAATTTAATTCATCAATGGTACCATAGGTTTCAATGCGTAAATGACTTTTAGGAACCCTTGTCCCTCCAATTAAACTGGTAGTGCCAAGGTCTCCACTTTTTGTATATATTTTAAATGCCATTGTTGAAAGAATGTTATTGTGGCAACAAAAAAAAAGTAAATTAGTTTAAAAAAACAAATTTAAGCCGTTTGTGTAATTAAGGTTGGGTGGGCATTTAATTTGTCACTTTCAATGATTCCGTCTCTTAATCTCACCACTCTGTGAGCAAAGCCTGCAATATCTTCTTCATGTGTAACTAGTATCACGGTATTGCCATCGTTGTGAATCTTGCCTAAAATATCCATTATTTCATGAGAAGTTTTTGAGTCGAGGTTACCGGTAGGCTCATCTGCGAGAATAATAGAAGGGTTATTAATAAGGGCCCTTGCAATGGCGACACGCTGACATTGTCCTCCACTTAGCTCATTGGGCTTATGGGTACTTCGGTCTTCCAATTTCACCTTTCTCATCACATCCATCGCCCGTTCCATTCTTTCGGCTTTTCCGATTCCGCTATAGATCAGTGGCAATGCCACATTCTCTAATGCAGTTAGCCGGGGTAATAAATTAAATTGTTGAAATACAAATCCTATTTCCTTGTTACGTACTTCCGCCAAATCATCATCTGGCATACTGCTTACATCTTTTCCATTGAGTATATATTTTCCTCCCGTGGGCGTATCGAGGCAGCCTAAAATATTCATGAGGGTTGATTTACCTGAACCGCTGGGCCCCATCAATGCTACATATTCATTTTTATAAATATCCATATTGAGCCCTTTTAATACCTGCAACTCCTGCTTTCCGAGATAATAACTTTTTACGATATTCTCCAAATGAATGATTCCTTGCATAAAGATTTATTGTTAGTGGATTGTTTTATTTAGGGATGAATGGTTGAGTCGTTAATAATGATCCATCACAACTATTACCAAAGCATTACTGATGTTTGAATTCAATGTTTTTTAAACTCAGCTGATAAATTATTTTTTAATAACTTTTGGAACCTTGAAAAATTGCTCATCCTTCAGTGGGGCATTCTGTAAGCCGTCTTCCCTACTGATACTGCCTTTTACTACATCTTCCCTTAGCGAATTGATATTGTCACTCATATGCAACAAGGGGGCTACCCCCGTGGTATCTAGCTCATTGAGTTTTTCTACAAACTGAATCATCCGCTGCAGGTCATTTTTGATAGCTGACTTTTCTGCATCATCAAACTGTAGTCTAGCAAGGTTGGCCAGTTTATCTACCAATGCATCATTTACTTCCATGGAGCAAAAATAATGGATTCAAATTATATGTACTCAATAATTGGATAAGTGGTCGTAGTTGGTATTCTAAGGGGGGTAAAAGCCTCATGTAGTTCATTTTCTAAACCAGTAAAATTTACAGCTTTGGCACCCTTTTTTGGTAAAAATTGCCATTCTTTCCTTCAAAGCCACCCATCTTGGCATTTCTGTTCAATAATGGCATGCATTAAAGCGAAGTCTTCATTGTCATACAATGCAGCTATGGCTGCAGTGTAGCCTATTTAAAAATTGGCAGCAGACATTGAAATTTTTCATTGCACTTGTCCATTCACAATTGAGTTTTGTTATCTTCGCCATCCTTATGACTGGAAAAAAGAAAATAGTAATGAGTGGCATTCGCCCAACCGGATTTTTGCATTTGGGTAATTATTTTGGAGCGATCCAAAATTATGTCAAAATGCAGGACGAATTTGAATGTTATTTTATGGTAGCCGATCTACATTCACTCACCACGCACCCAGATACTAGCGAACTGAAAACTAATGTGTACAGGGTATTGGCAGAAAATATTGCCTGCGGTTTGGATCCGGATAAAGTAGCCCTTTACTGTCAAAGCCATGTTTATGAAACAGCAGAATTATACTTATACCTCAATATGCTGGCTTATATTGGCGAACTTGAAAAAACCGTTACTTTCAAAGATAAAGTGCGTCTGCATCCCGAAAATATCAATGCTGGACTTTTAACTTATCCTGTATTACAAACCGCTGATATTATTCTGCATCGTGCTAGTTATGTACCGGTAGGCAAAGACCAGGAGCAACATTTGGAAATGGCCCGCAATTTCTCCAATCGATTTAATTTTCGTTACGGAGAAATATTTCCCGAACCGCATGCATTCAACTATAACCAAGTATTGGTAAAGGTTCCTAGTCTGGATGGTAGTGGCAAAATGAGCAAAAGTGAAAACCAGTTAGCCACCCTGTTTTTGGCGGATGAAGATGATTTGATCAGAAAAAAAGTCATGAAGGCAAAAACGGATAATGGACCCACTGAAAACAATTCAGACAAACCGGATTACATAGAAAATATTTTTGGATTAATGAGATTGGTCAGCAGTGAAGATGTGATAGCAAAATTTGAACACGATTATAACCATTGCATCATTCGGTATGGGGATATGAAAAAGCAGTTGGCAGAAGATATGGTTTCCTTTATATCTCCTATTAGAAATAAGGTAAATGATATTCTAAATGATGAAGCTTATTTAAAGAAAGTAATGCACCAGGGAGCGGAAAAAGCAAGAAAAAGTGCAAAGGCCACCATGGAGCTGGTAAGGGAAGCAATGGGTTTACATTATTGATTATACCCCCAAATTATCGGGGATGGGGATGCTTGTGCAGCATTCTTTTGGAAGGCTAGTTGCTGAAATCCCTCGAAAAGGAAGCTATTCCTACTTAATGGGAACAGAATGAATTTTTATAACCGGATTCTTATTATGTTTGCTTACTTTCAATGAGTAAATGACCATTCAATACAATTCTTAATATTATCCTATAAAGTGTGGGTATGGCAAAAATAAAAAAACCAAAGCATATTGCAGTAGCCGGTAATATCGGTGCTGGTAAAACGACTTTAACGGAAATGTTGAGTAAGCATTATAAATGGATTCCACAATTCGAAGATGTGGATCATAACCCTTACCTCAACGATTTTTATGAGGATATGCCCAGATGGAGTTTCAATCTTCAAATATTTTTTCTTAACAGCCGTTTAAACCAATTGCTTGAAATAGATCGTGGTACCGAAACCGTTATTCAGGATAGGACCATTTATGAAGATGCCAATATATTCGCTCCCAATTTGCATGATATGGGATTGATGGGAAAAAGAGACTTTGATAATTATTTCCAGTTTTTTGAAACTTTGAAAACCATGGTAAAGCCTCCTGATTTACTGATTTATTTGAAAGCTTCTGTACCTACGCTGGTGGCTCAAATACAAAAAAGAGGACGGGAGTATGAAGAAAATATCCGCCTTGATTACTTGAAGAAATTAAATGATTATTACAATAATTTCATTGAAACATACAAAGAGGGCCCCCTTTTAATCATTGATGCGGATAATAATAAGTTTGCTGAAAATGAAGAGCATTTGGGACAGATTATTTCAAAAATTGATTCTACCTTATTTGGCTTATTTTGATCGTGTACAATTAAGATCTCATTTCGTCGGTAAACTGTCTGCTCTTTTTTTGTGCCGCCTCCCTGCTATTTTTGTACAATTTTGTTACTCGTTAAAAATCAGTTGATCCTATTCCGTATAGCGTATCATCCAATTACTATTTATCCACAAGGGGTATCTTTTTTATTGTACCAGCATAACTTTACTTCATGAATCATTTCAATTACAATGGCAAACTCTATCCCGAGGGCAGTCCAATTATTGGGGCCGACAATCGAGGCTTGAGATATGGGGATGGTTTATTTGAAACCATTAAAATGAAAAATGGGAAGCTACTTTTTGAAGACGAGCATTTTGCACGCCTTTGGAAGGGGTTGAAGGTATTGGAATTTGATATTCCCAAACATTTTACGGTAGAGGTTTTGCAAAAAGAAATTTGTGCATTGGCTCAAAAAAATGGCCATGAAGCAGCTGCAAGAATCAGGTTGAATGTCATAAGGGGTGATGGCGGTCTGTATGATGCCAAAAATCATTTGCCCGCTTATATCATTCAAACTTGGCCATTGGCGCAAGGAAATGGCGAATGGAACAGCAATGGACTGGTGTTGGGAATTTATGAGGCCGCAAAAAAAAGTTGTGATATGCTCAGTAACTTAAAACACAATAATTATCTTCCTTATGTGCTCGCTGCCCTTTCTGCAAAAAAAGAAAAGTGGAATGACGCCGTTGTATTGAATACACATGGAAGAATATGTGATACTACCATTGCCAATATTTTTATAGTAAAAGACAATGTGGTGTATACTCCTTCATTGCAGGAGGGTTGTGTTGCGGGGATTATGCGGCGAGCGGTTATTCAAAATTTGTTGGAAGCAAATGGGCAGCTGGTAGAAAAGGAAATTACCATAACTGATTTATTAGCTGCAGAAGAGGTTTTTTTAACCAATAGTATGTACCATATCAGGTGGGTGCAACGCATTGGGGATATTGTCTACCAAAATACGATGACCCAAAAAATATTTATGGCTATGCAGCCAACTATTTCGTAATAATGATGTTTACTAATATCCAAATGCAAAAAGTGAATATTATATGGTTTCGGCGCGATCTTCGGCTCAATGACAATGCTGCGCTTTATCATGCGCTTCAGTCAGGAATTCCAGTACTGCCCATCTTTATTTTTGATAAAAATATTTTGGACCAGCTCGAACAAAAGGCCGATAGGAGAGTAGCATTCATCCATGCCGCGCTGGAGGAAATGCAGCAAAAGTTGCTAAAAATGGGTTCTTCATTGGAAGTTTACTACGGTACTCCACTAGAAATATTTAAAAGTCTGGCCGGCAAATATGAACTGGGGCAAGTATTTGCTAACCACGATTATGAACCTTATGCGTTGGAGAGAGAAAATGCGATCCGCCTTTTTTTAGAAACTAACCATACGACTTTGGTTACTTTCAAGGACCAGGTGGTTTTTGAAAAAAATGAAGTGGTGAAAGACGACGCTACACCTTATACCATATTTACCCCTTACAGTAGAAAATGGAAGGCAAAATTGACCGATGACCATTTAAAACCCTTTGCAACCGAAAAATATTTTAAAAATTTTTACCAGCAATCTGCGCATCCTATTCCTACTTTGCAATCGATGGGTTTTATTGAAGTGGATAAGCCTTTTCCTTCGCAATCATTGAATGAGGAGCTGGTGAAAAAATACTCCGATCAAAGAAATTTTCCGGCAATTGAAGGTACTTCCAAATTGGGTGTTCATTTGCGCTTTGGCACTATCAGCATTCGGGAACTAGCCCGAAAAAGCAGGGGACTTTCTGAAACTTTTTTGAATGAATTGATTTGGAGAGATTTTTATCATATGATTTTATTTCATTTCCCTCAGGTGGGGCACTACAAGGCCTTTAAGCCCCAGTATGACTTGATTGAATGGCGAATAGAGGAGGGTGAATTTGAGCGCTGGTGTAATGGGCAGACCGGTTACCCCATTGTAGATGCTGGGATGCGCGAATTAAATGAAACCGGATTTATGCATAATCGAGTACGCATGATCGTTGCCTCTTTTCTTACTAAACACTTGCTAATAGATTGGAGGTGGGGAGAAGCCTATTTTGCCCAAAAACTCTTAGATTACGACCTAGCTGCCAATAATGGTGGGTGGCAATGGGCAGCGGGAAGTGGTTGCGATGCGGCACCCTATTTTAGAATATTTAATCCTTATCTACAGACTCAAAAATTTGATCCAAAATTAGCGTATATAAAAAAGTGGGTACCTGAATTCCAAGAATTTACCTATCCTGCACCCATTGTGGTGCACGAAGATGCAAGAAAAAGATGTCTGGAAGTATATGGAAAGGCATTGAAAAAATAATCTCTTACTGATTGGTAATCAATATCAAAATGGTGATAGAAAGTATCAAAAATGAATAGAGATAAAGCGATTGAAGCTTCTTTTTTTCTTTAACTAAAAAAAACAGGGAAACTAGCGGCAGACCGAATAACATAGCCAAATTGGGAAGCCAGAGTATCTCATAGATGGCTCCTACAACTGGATATCGGTAAGTATTTATAAAAGTACCTCCCAACCAAAATAACGACACCTCCATACTCAGAGCGAACAAAGTCTTGCTTAGGTTTGAATGGCTCATTTTTTATTTATTATACAATCAAATAGGCTTTAAGGGGCTACAAAAATATCCTCTATATTTTTTGAATTTTCACTGGACTGTATCGGGTGATTTTCTAGGAGCTTCAGAATAGCATTTTTGCCCATATCACCTAAATCAAGTGAATATTCATTTACGTACAAATCGATGTGTTGTCGCATTACGGGCTCACTCATTTCCTGAGCATGGCTTCGAATATAATCATTTAGCAACGGGTAATTTGAAAAAGCATATTCAATACTTTTTTTAATGAGTGCATCAATGGTATGTTGTGTTGAAATATCAATTTCTTTTTTGATGACAATCCCCCCCAGTGGAATGGCATTGCCAGTTTTATTCTCCCAATAATCACCGAGGTCGATGATTTTTTTTAAGCCTTTAGCTTCATAGGTAAATCGGTTTTCATGAATAATCACTCCCAATCCCTTATTGGCTAAAACAAAATTTTCAATTTCATCATAGCGAAGAAAAACTTTGTTTTTTGCATTTGGATAGGCCATCGAAAAAAGGAGGTGAGCAGTGGTGTTTTCTCCAGGAATAGCTACCAATATGTCTTCTATCGGCTGATCACTAATTATTGAAGCGGAAATCAATATGGGGCCTACGCCTTTTCCTAGTGCACTACCGCTATTCATAACGCTGTATTTATCTAGAACCAGCGGCAGTACCCCATAGCTTAGTTTTGTGATGGAGAGCTTTCCTTCGAGTGCCCATTGATTCAGGGTTTGTACATCTTCAAGCAGTACTTCAAATTCCAAACCTTTCGTGTCAATCTTATGATTGACCATTGCGTCAAAAATGAACGTATCATTGGGGCAGGGAGAGAAGCCAAGGGTTAGTTTCATATTAAATAACTTTCGGGGGATTGTTCATTTTTTACTTTGATTGTTCAAATTCACTTGTTATCAGATCAATTATTTTTTTTAGTTCATTGTTCAAATTGCTAATCGCTTCTTTGATCTTCCATTTGCTTTTATCCCTTTCACCCACCCAGTTAGAAATGCTTCTTATTTGAATAAACGGTATATTTTGCTGTAGCGCTACAAAATGCAGTGCGGCTCCTTCCATACTTTCTATATCAGGCGAAAAGTTAATGATTGACTGTTGCTTTTGCAATATGCTATCAGTCACCTTGTTTACAGTAATTGCTTTTACGGATCTTAATTGTGTTCGAGTAAAAAGGGTAGAAGGGTTAATTAACCAACCATCGCTAAATGGGAATTCATTTTTATTTGCAAATTCTGACCGGAAAATGGGGGTAAACTGTTCTTTTTGTTCCATACCAAGATCTCCAAAAGCATCCTGCTTTACCAATACCACTTCACATAGGAGTTGATTTTCGGAAAATGCACCGGCAATTCCTGCTTGTATTATAAGGTCGGGTTGAATTTGTTGAATTGTTTTTTGTAAATGGTACACCGTTACAGGAACGCCTACCCCTGTAATGAGCAAATCAACTGCTTTATTTTCAGCTCTAAAGGGTTCGATTTCATATTCAGTGGCTGCTATCAATAAAATTCGCATAGTACAAATTTCGGCTATAGTCTTCATATTTTGGTATTTTGAGACTACCTTCGCCGAAATTTCCAGAATAGACAATGGTTTACATTACAAGAATAGAACATTTTAACGCAGCTCACCGACTTTTTAATCCAAATTGGACTAAGGAGAAAAATGAGGAGGTGTTTGGTAAATGTGCGAATGAAAACTGGCATGGGCATAATTTTGAGCTATATGTTACGTTAAAGGGGGAACCTAATCCAGATACCGGTTTTGTGTTTGATGTTAAAAAACTAAGCATTATTGTACAGCAGCAGGTGATTGATAAACTAGATCATAAAAACCTCAATTTAGACGTTGATTTTATGGCTGGCAAATTGTGCTCTATTGAAAACCTGGTAATTGGTATATGGGAGCAGTTAGTACCCCATTTGCCCAAGGATGTTAACCTACACAGTTTGAAATTGTATGAAACTCCAAGAATTTTTGTTGAATATTTCGGCCATTAATTAGCTCAAGCAGCCTTTTTATTTGATTACCGTAAACAATTGGTAACTTCAAATGTTATTTAATTTAAGAGTTGATGTGTTTGAACAGCAGACTTCTGTTATAACCTTCAGGATTAAACGTTCTAAACTAATTCCCTGATTTTATGTTTAAATGTTATTGCTACGGTTTTAACCATTTCAATTAAACAATGTAATTCAATATAGGTATGAATAATAAGGTGTCAGTTTTTCGAAGGGAGCATTTTAATTCGGCCCATAGGTTAAATAATCCGGCATGGGATGCGGCAACCAATGCAAGGGTGTTTGGTAAGTGCAATAATCCTAATTACCACGGCCATAATTACGAATTGGTGGTAAAAGTTACAGGTGTACCCGATGAAGCTACCGGTTATGTATATGACCTGAAATTATTAAGTGATCTCATTCAGCAATATGTGTTAGAGCGATTTGATCACAAAAATCTCAATGAGGATACGGTAGAGTTTAAAAAACTCAATCCCAGTGCAGAAAATATTGCAATAGTTATTTATAATATTTTGAGAGAACAAATAGACCTGAAGATTGATTTGCAGATTCGTTTATATGAAACAGAAAGGAATTTTGTTGAATATCCGGTTAACTAAATAAAAAAACACCAATGGCTTATAAAAAAATTGAACAATATGATCAGCCTGTTACTGAGGGGTTGATAAAAAGTTACACTGAGGCCTTGGGATTGTTGGGGGAGGATCCCAACAGGGAGGGGCTTCAAAAAACTCCAGAAAGGGTTGCAAAAGCAATGCAGTTTCTAACGCAGGGGTATCAGCAAGATGCCAATGCGATTTTGAACTCTGCAAAATTTCATGAAGAGGTGAGTGAAATGATTATTGTTAAGGACATCGAATTGTATAGTATGTGCGAGCATCATATGCTGCCTTTTTATGGGAAGGCACATGTTGCATATATCCCCAATGGCTGGATTACCGGCTTGAGCAAAATTGCCCGTGTGGTGGATGTGTACAGCAGGCGTTTTCAGGTTCAAGAAAGGCTTACCCATCAAATTCTCAATTCAATCAAAGAAACCCTCAACCCAATGGGGGTGGCGGTTGTTATTGAGGCTTCACATCTTTGCATGATGATGCGGGGCGTTCAAAAACAAAACTCGGTAACTACCACCTCTGCTTTTTGGGGTGAATTTGAGCAAAATGAAACTAGGAGTGAGTTTCTGAAGTTGATTAGCGCCAAGCTTCATTAATACAACTTCTTCATTTCAATATTATTTATTAAGGAAGGAAAAACCTAGTTAGCCTCAATATTAATTTTATTCTGATTTGTGTCGGTTTAAAATTTTATTTTTGAACAAAATTTATAGGTAGTATGGCAAATGCATTTGTTTTTCCAGGTCAAGGTTCGCAGTTTAGTGGTATGGCCAAAAATTTATACGAATCGAATCCTTTTGTAAAAAACTTATTTGAGCAGGCGAATGAAATTTTGGGGTTTCGTATTTCTGATATCATGTTTACGGGCAGTGACACTGACCTGAAGCAGACGAGTGTAACCCAGCCAGCTGTATTTTTACATTCTGTTGCAGCTTTTAAAACATTGCAAGATGTAAAGCCAGATATGGTAGCGGGGCATTCATTGGGAGAGTTTTCTGCTTTGGTGGCCAATCGGGTATTGAGTTTTGAGGATGGATTAAAGTTGGTTTTCATTAGGGCTACTGCAATGCAAAAAGCTTGTGAACTGGCGCCTTCTACTATGGCGGCAGTGCTTTCTTTGGCAGATGAGAAGGTGGAGGAAGTATGTGCTGCAGTGTTTGCTGAAACAGGAGAAATAGTGGTGCCTGCAAATTATAATTGTCCTGGACAACTAGTCATTAGCGGTTCGGTAAAGGGAATTGAAATAGCCTGTGAAAGAATGAAGGCCGCCGGTGCAAAAAGAGCCATCGTATTGCCTGTTGGTGGAGCATTTCACTCACCGCTGATGTTGCCGGCAAGAGTAGAACTTGCTGCAGCAATTGAGGCCACTACTTTTTACCAATCATCTTGCCCGGTCTATCAAAATGTTGTAGCTAAAGCCGTTACTGATTCAGCAGATATTAAAGCAAATCTGATTGATCAGCTTACCGGTGCAGTTCGATGGACACAAAGTGTTCAAGCGATGGTAGCGGATGGGGCTACCCATTTTACGGAAGTGGGGCCAGGCAAAGTATTACAGGGTTTGATTCAAAAGATTAATAAGGAAATGATCGTGGATGGGGTGAACTAATAAAGGACACTAGCTAATTTGATATAATAAAAAACTCCCGGCTTTTGACTGGGAGTTTTTTTATTATATTAAATGGACTACTAAATCTAGCTGGAGATCCTAAATACTTAAGGTGCTCAATACATTGTTCATGTTTCTTACCGCCTCGGCACTTTTGTTGAATGCGGCCTGCTCTTCTTCATTTAATTTGTAGTCAATAATTTTTTCCCAACCATTTCTTCCAATAATGACTGGTACTCCCATACAGATACCTGTTTGACCGTATTCGCCTTCCAGGCTAACACAGCAAGTAAATAGTTTTTTCTCATCCCTTACTATACTTTCTACCAAAGCTGCAGTTGCTGCACCTGGCGCATACCAAGCAGATGTACCTAATAGTCCGGTCAGCGTAGCTCCGCCCACCATGGTGTCGGCAGCTACTTTTTTTAGTGTGTCTGCATCCAAAAAATTGCTTACTGGAGAACCCTGGTATGTGGCTAATCTTGTTAAAGGGATCATAGTGGTATCACCATGTCCTCCTACCACCACGCCTTGCAGATCGGTTGAAGTGCAGCCAATTGCAGTCGATAAATAATATTTAAAACGGCTGCTATCCAAAATGCCACCCATTCCAATAATTCTATTCTTTGGCAAGCCGCTCGATTGAAGTGCCAGATAAGTCATCGTATCCATTGGGTTACTGATGATAATGATAATGGCATTGGGAGAATGTTTTAGTATGTTTTGTGTAACTCCCTTAACAATTCCTGCATTGATGCCAATGAGTTCTTCCCTGGTCATTCCTGGTTTGCGTGGAATCCCTGAAGTAATTACTGCTACATCTGTACCTGCAGTTTTTGTATAGTCGTTCGTACTGCCAACAATTTTGGTATCATACCCCAATAGTGCTGCTGTCTGCATCATGTCGATGGCTTTGCCTTCAGCAATTCCTTCTTTGATATCCAACAATACTAGTTCATCACACAATTCTTTGCGGGCAATATTATCGGCACAGGTAGCACCTACGGCACCAGCACCTACTACAGTAATCTTCATAATAAAAATTTAAATGATAATAAGGAATTTATTTGTGTTGCAAAGTTAAGGGCATTAGTGCCATATTATGAAAAAAATGCAGGAGTTCATTCACTGAAAAGGAAATATTTTAGTTCATACTAGCTTGTATTTTACCAGTTCATTCTTTCTACAATTACTGCAAAGCATCCAAAATAGCTTGTACATCCTTATTTCCGATAAAGGCTTTTGCAAGGGTAGCTTTTCGATCATACACATAAATGGAAGGATAGGTGTTGACTTTATAAGTAATACCTAATTTGAAATTGATGTCCTGGCCAACCTTCAAATTTGGCATGGCGGATAATCTAAACTCGTCATAAAAATTTTTGATCTCCTGATAGGGAGCTACCGATAAAAGCAATATTTGAATTCCTTTTAGTTCTTTTTTATAAGCCAGTAATTCCTTGGTTTGTTTGTGGCAATGGTCACAATCAGGACTAAAGAACATTAGTAAAAAAGGGGTGTTTGTATGTAAATTTTTGTTGGTAAATATTGAGCTGTCAGGGACCGTATGAACCGATATAGCGGGTATGGACAGAAATTTATTTACGTAATCATTGGAGTGTTGGTTTTGAGCAAATAAACCAATTGTAAGCATCATAAAAAGCAATAGAAAGCAGTGTTTTTTCAATGTTTAATTTTTTGCAAAGCTAATTTTTTAAGTTGATCCTGTAAATTGATTTTAGTCAAAACCCTTTTTTGGATAGTAACTGGGTGGTTGACTAATAGGAATTCCTTGATAAAATGGGTTTAATATGCATTTTGCCAGCCAAATTTCCTATTTAGCATTAGTATGCCTACTTTTGCACCCCAATAATATAGGACTCAAAAAGGTTGGCATTCATTGGGGAAGCGGTTTTTATTAGAACCAATAACAAACACTCATCACAAAACAATTAAATAAACATGGCAACTACAGCAGACATGCGTTCAGGACTTATCATCAAAGTAGATGGAAGTTTATACACGGTAATTGAATTTGGGCAAAATAAAACAGCCCGTGCCGCTGCAAAAGTATGGGCAAAATTGAAAGGGGTAGACAATAGCCGTACCATTGAGATTACCTGGAATAGTGGTGAAACGATCTTCCCAGTTCGGGTGGAAAAGAAAGCTTACCAGTATCTATATAAAGACGATACCGGCTATAGTTTTATGGATGTTGAGACATTTGAACAGATTACGGTTCCTGAAAATATGGTGGATGCTCCTAAATTTCTAAAGGATGGACAGGAAGTATCGGTATTAATCAACGGTGAAACGGATATGCCAATGGGGGTTGAATTGCCTGATAAAATTGTTTTACTGGTTACCTACAGCGAGCCTGGCATGAGAGGGGATACGGCTACCAAAACACTCAAACCAGCTACCGTTGAAACGGGGGCTACTGTCAATGTGCCCTTATTTGTAAATGAAGGAGAATTGATCAGGGTAAATACGAAAACGGGTGAATATGTAGAAAGAGTGAAAGAATAAGTTCAAGATGGTGGAATAATCAACCATCCAATTGGGAACTTTGGTATAGAATAGTTCCTAGTTTTTAGCATTTTCATTTTCAATAGGGGGAGTTCATTTACCGGCTAATCTCGTCCCCTGACAATCAAATTATATCAAAAAAGGGAAAAATTAAAAATTTCCCTTTTTTTATTTTAGCATTTTTTGGGGTATTTTTCGTCGTTTTTTGCTGATTTTTAGGCATTTTTATGGCTTTTTCGACTATTTCCATAATTTCTTTCTTTTTAAAAACTTGTAATATTAATAAATCATTACCTACCTTAGCCGCCCGTTTGTAATCAACTAAACCATTTAATGACCCATTATGGATATCAAACAAATTCAGGAGCTAGTTAAGCTCATCAACAAAACCAATATCGGAGAAATAACCATTGAAGAGGAAGGGGTTAAAATAACCGTGAAGCAAAAGAAAGATCCTGTTCAGCATATTATTGCAGGTGGGCAGCAGGCCCCAGTGTATGCTACACCGGCTCCAGCTCCTCAACATACTGCGGTACCTATTGCATCAGCTTCCTCTGTTGCAGAGGTTTCCAAAACGGATCATTATATCACCATTAAAAGTCCAATGATTGGTACATTTTATCGCCAGTCGGGACCAGGAAAGCCCATTTTTGTAAATGAGGGTGACGAGGTGACTCCTGGGTCAATCGTTTGTATCATTGAAGCGATGAAGCTTTTTAATGAAATTGAAAGCGAAGTAAAGGGTAAAATAGTGAAGATTTTAATCGAAGATGCTAGTCCGGTGGAGTTTGATCAGCCATTGTTTTTGGTAGATCCTAGCTAATTTGACCTTCGGTCAATGCTTCCATGTGAAAATGATTGACTAGTGTTGATAGTAACAACTTGAAACCAATCGATCGTTCATTTTCAAGTTCCTTCATGTTTTGAATGGGCAATTTTTTACTAATTGTTAATCAATTTGCCATTTTCAAATATTCAAATTTGCCATTATGTTCAAAAAAATATTGATTGCCAACCGTGGAGAAATTGCCTTGCGTATTATTCGCACTTGCAAAGAGATGGGCATTAAAACAGTAGCGGTTTATTCTACCGCTGATAAAGATAGTCTGCATGTAAAGTTTGCTGATGAGGCCGTATGTATTGGAAGGCCGAGCAGTATGGATTCTTACCTGAATGTATTGCACATTATGGCGGCGGCGGAAATTACCAATGCGGATGCCATTCACCCTGGGTATGGATTTCTTGCCGAGAATGCAAAATTTGCACAGATCTGCGCCGATCATGGAGTAAAGTTTATTGGACCTACCCCCGATATGATCAATGCGATGGGTGATAAGATCACTGCAAAAGAAACGATGATTAAGGCTGGAGTGCCGGTAGTGCCCGGAAGCGGTGGTTTATTGGAAAGTGTGGAGCAGGCTAAAGACCTTGCGGCAAATGTAGTAGGTTATCCAGTAATTTTAAAAGCAACTGCTGGTGGTGGTGGTAAGGGAATGCGCGTGGTTTGGCAGGAAAGCGAAATGGAAAAAGCTTTTGAAAATGCTAAAACGGAAGCCGCAGCATCGTTTAAAAACGATGGCATTTATATGGAAAAATTTGTGGAAGAGCCGCGACATATCGAAATACAAATCGCAGGGGATCAATTTGGCAATGTTTGTCATTTAAGTGAAAGGGATTGCTCTATCCAGCGTCGTCACCAAAAGCTCGTAGAAGAATCGCCCTCACCCTTTATGACACCAGAGTTAAGAGAGCAAATGGGCAATGCAGCCATCAAAGCGGCCAGTGCTATTAATTATGAAAGTGTGGGAACCATTGAGTTTTTGGTAGATAAAAATCGCAACTTCTACTTTATGGAAATGAATACTCGTATACAAGTTGAACATTGTGTAACGGAGGAAGTGGTGAATTACGACTTGATAAAAGAACAAATTAAAATTGCTGCAGGTCATAAGGTGAGTGGAAAAAATTATTATCCTCAAATGCATGCCATTGAGTGTAGAATCAATGCAGAGGATCCTTACAATGATTTCAGACCTAGCCCAGGTAAAATAACGGTATTGCATACACCGGGAGGACATGGTGTTCGTGTTGATAGTCATGTATATGCAGGATATGTAATTCCTCCATATTATGATAGTATGATTGGGAAATTAATAACAGTGGCACAGACTAGAGAAGAAGCAATTGATACAATGCATCGAGCATTGAGTGAATATGTGATCGAAGGAATAAAGACTACCATTCCCTTTCATTTGCAACTGATGAAGAATGAAGATTTCAGAAGTGGAAATTTTACCACTAAGTTTTTGGAATCTTTTAAAATGGTTTGATTTTATAGATTATTTTTTTTAATATTTACAAAAGCCGTCGTAGGAGATCAATCCCGACGGCTTTTGTATTTCCTTACCAGGCTATTTCAGTCCTGTTTATTATCCATCCATTTAGCCATCAGCGCATTTTATAAAAAAATAGCCTTATGGGAAATGTCGTTAAATCCAATTTTTTAACGCTGACCAATTGGTTATCTTTGCAACTCATCATTAACTGACTAGAAGAATGACATTGATAAAAAGCATTTCCGGTATCAGAGGAACGATAGGAGGCAAAACCGGCAATAATCTTACCCCGCTTGATATTGTAAAGTTTACAGCAGCATTTGGCACTTTATTAATAAGAGAGGGTGCTAATAAAAAAATAATTGTTGGCAGGGATGGAAGAATAAGTGGGGCAATGGTAAAGAATTTGGTGATCAGTACTTTGCAGGCACTGGGTTTGCAAGTAATTGATTTAGATTACAGCACGACTCCTACAGTAGAAATGGCGGTGGTCTTTGAAAATGCTGGAGGTGGTATCATACTTACGGCTAGCCATAATCCAAAAGAGTGGAATGCTTTAAAATTGTTAAACAGTAAGGGTGAATTTATCAATAGTGCAGACGGACAAAAAGTATTGGAAATAGCGGAAAGAGAGGATTTTATTTTTGCTCCGGTCGACCAACTGGGCATTTGCAGTTTGGATGATTCTTTTTTACTCAAGCACATTGATGCGATAGTAAATTACGAACTGGTAGATGTAGCGGCTATCAAAAAAGCGAAGTTCAAAGTGGTGGTGGATGCTGTGAACAGTACTGGCGCAATTGCGGTGCCTGCATTGTTAAGGGCGCTAGGAGTGAAGGAAATTGAGGTCTTAAACGGGGAGGTGAATGGTAAATTTGCACATAATCCAGAACCCTTGCCAGAGCATTTAACAGAATTGAGTAGGGAAGTGTTAAAACAAAAAGCCAGTCTTGGAATAGCCGTAGATCCGGATGTAGATCGACTTTGTTTTGTATGTGAGGATGGAACCATGTTTGGAGAAGAGTATACGCTGGTTGCAGTAGCAGATTATGTGTTAAGCCATCGTAAGGGAAATACGGTTTCTAATATGTCATCTACCCGTGCATTAAGGGATATAACGGAGAAGCATGGAGGTGAATATTTTCCTAGTGCAGTAGGGGAGGTAAATGTGGTGAATAAAATGAAGGCAGTAAATGCGGTAATTGGAGGAGAAGGCAACGGGGGTATTATTGTTCCGGATTTGCATTATGGAAGAGATGCCCTTATTGGAATTGCTTTATTTTTAACTCATTTGGCAAATACAAAAAAGACCACCAAACAGCTTCGGAATTCATTTCCAGATTATTTCATCAGCAAAAACAAGATTCAGCTCGAAAATGGTGTTGATGTAAAAGGGTTGTTTGAGAAAATAAAAGATAAATACAAAAACTATCCAATCAATATTGAAGATGGTTTGAAAATTGAATTTGATAAGGATTGGGTGCATTTACGTACCAGTAATACTGAGCCAATTATCCGCATTTATGCTGAAAGTAATTTCGCTACCACTGCCGATAATATTGCCAGCAGATTAATGAAAGATATTAGTGAGTTATTGTAAGCGCCTAGATCGACTAACAAATCGATTGTTATTTGGAGGGCTGAAAGATGCTTTTGCTAATTTTTTAATACTGAATTTTTATTTTAGAGCAATGATGTTTTAAAATATAGAGTTACAAATCCCCGATAAGTTGGGGCAAATATGAATAGAATTTACCTTGATAATGCCGCTACTACTTCTCTTGACCCATTGGTACTAGAAGCGATGATGCCTTTTTTGACAGAAAAATTTGGCAACCCTTCTTCTATTTATTCTTATGGTCGGGAAACAAGAATGGCCATTGAGCAGGCAAGAAAATCGGTAGCCAAAATTGTAAATGCGCATCCTGCAGAAATTTTTTTTACCAGTGGAGGAACCGAGAGCAGCAATACCGCTATTTTTTCAGCAGTGAGGGATTTGGGGTGTAAGCATATCATTACCTCTGAAATAGAGCACCATGCTGTATCCCATGCAGTAGAATATTTGATTAATGCAGGAAAGGCAGCAGTGAGTTATGTAAAATTGTTGCCCAATGGACATATTGATTTAGTGGATCTTGAAAAATTATTATCTGAATCTTCCGTCAAAACTTTGGTAACGCTAATGCATGCCAATAATGAGATTGGCAATATGTTGGATATTCATGCAGTGGGAAATCTATGTAATTTGTACAAAGCAGTTTTTCACAGTGATACTGTACAAACAGTTGGGCATTTACCTTTTGATTTGCGAAATACGCCGGTTCATTTTATAACAGGCTCAGCACATAAATTCCATGGACCAAAAGGGGTGGGAATTTTATATATCAATGAAAATATACGGATCCATCCATTCATCCATGGTGGTGGGCAGGAAAGAAATATGCGGGCTGGAACCGAAAATATTTATGGAATTGTAGGACTTGCTAAAGCGTTGGAAATTGCTACTGCAGGATTTGAAGCAGATCGTACCTCCATCCATTCGTTCAAGTTATATATGTATGAAGCGTTGAAAAAAAACATTCCTGGAATTGATTTTAATGGGGATGTGTTTGAAAAAAGCCTCTATACTATTTTGAATGTAAGCTTTCCGGTATCTGAAAAATCTGAAATGTTGTTATTCAACTTGGATATCCATCATATCTGTGCTAGCGGTGGAAGTGCCTGCGCCTCAGGAGCTGATCAAGGAAGTCATGTAATCCGTGCTATCAATGCCGATCCGAATCAGATAGCGGTTCGGTTTAGTTTTAGTAAACACAATACCAAAGAAGAAATTGATTCTGTAGTAGCGATGTTGAAGCATTTAATTTAATTATGGAAGCTAAGGGCTAGTCTTTTGGGATTGATTTCCTTAACTAATACATTTCTACCGATTTTCTTGTATACCTATAAAATGAATCTCCTTTTCAATTCCATTTTAAATCGAGTAATTTTTTTATCGAATTAAAACAGTACTGCCTTTTAATTCAATGCGCTTACCAGTGTCAATATGGATGTACTGTAAGATCCAAACAAATGTGCCAGGATCCTGCGGATAACCCTTATAAGTCCCATCCCATTTGATATTCCAGTTTTGGGTTTCAAAAACCAGTTGTCCAAATCGGTTAAAAACTTTAAACAGAAGTTCCTTTGCTTTGTAGGCATTGGTAGGATAAAGGAAATCATTCAGTCCATCGTTGTTGGGCGAAAATGCTTTTGGAACTGCGATATAGCAGTTGCCAATTACCTGAATGTTCTTTATAGTGGTATCTGGGCATCCGGCAATATTTTTCACAATGAGTTGTACAGGAATATTTTTAATAGAATTGGAAGAAGGGTAAGATTGGAGCGGTGGGATATTCAGCAAGCTTGTGTTGCCGTTTCCAAAGTTCCATTCCCAGCTTGTGACAGCTCCGGTACTTTTGTCAATAAATAGGGCGGGGTCACCCGGACAAACAACTGCAGTCGATTCAAAGGCCGCAGTTACCTTGTTACTGGTCAGTGTGATTGTGGAGGAGGAGGTATCATGGCAAGTGCCGTTGGTAACAATAAGGGTTGCACGCTTTTGTCCATAGGTTGAAAAGATCACCGTAGCTGCTTTTAAAGTACTACTAATGTTATTATCAAAACTCCAGTTCCAGCTATTTACTCCATTTTTTCCATCATGCAAATAGTCAATTGTATCCGTCAAACAGCCTAGTCGTAATTTAGTAGTGAAGTCTGCGGAAACTGTATCTTTTGTAAAAAATGGGAGCATTGCTCCTGCAGTAGTTGGCATGCCACATTCATTGATAATGGTATTGCCATCAGTGCCATTTTTGAGTTTAATTTGATAAGTACCTGCTTGTTGAATGGGAGTTGATAAGCTTACTCTAACTAGCTGGCTTAGGCCATTTGCGCTACAAACACCTGTTGCAGCTGCTATTGATACGGGATGGGTGCCTGTAATGATAAAGTCACTACCATCTGCCGAGATGGAATTACAAAACATCGGGTCTTTAAAAACTAGCTCCAATACTGTAGGTGCACATCCTATTTTTGAAATACTATCCATAGGGGTGGGAGTTAGTGGAAATACGGTTACAGGAAGTGATTGTCCGATGGGAAATCCACGATCACAGTTGTCTAATAAATTATTTCCATCAGTGCCTGTTTCAATACGAATAGTGTAATTGCCAGGGGGTACGATTCCTCCAAGAGTAAGTACTACTGAGTCCATATCAAATCCTGTGCTGCATCCAATTCCAACTGCACTAATGATGGGCGCAATGGCTGGTGAGATACTAAAATCCGATCCATTGGCTGCCAGACTGCTACACTTCATTTTCTTATTCAGTTTTACAGAAATGCTGCTACCATCGCAAGCTGCCCTTGCTTTAAGTAAGTTGGGAATTACAGGGTCGGTAATATTGGCGCTTCCACCACCGAATGACAAGGAATAGCCACTTTGTGAATCGCTAAAATGACTGATCAGCAAAAGGTAATTATGCCCTAGCAATAGGGAGGGCATTTTACTAAAAAGTGGGAGGGCTGGACCAGTACCTGTGGATCCACAAACAGAGGGTAAAGTGCCTGCAGCGGATGCACCGGTATTACCTGGTTCACCAGACCAGTTACAGGATACAAAAAGACTCGAATCAGTATAAATATCTGCCGGATTACGATTGGTGACATCAAATAGTTGCCAGTCGTAGTCATCGGAAAAGGTATTGGGCTTAATTAAAAAACCTAAGGTTCCTGCAGAAAAGCAGGTGAATTTATACCAGTATGGATTTTTATCCGTTACCTGAGAGGCAGTGCAGGGGCCAGGTACTAGTCTGTCGCCACAGATGGGAACAGATGCCATTTTGAAAGTGTCGGTACCACAAACTGGAAATGCGGTTTGTGGATTTTGTCCAAGGCCATTGCAGACAGTTTGTGAAAAGCTATTCCTTGAAAGAAAAAATAACAATACGTATATTAATATTTTCTTATTACTAATCATATGATGGTAGTAAAGGTAAATTATTAACCCCTTAATTAGCTATAATAATGCGGGTGTTCTATTGACATCAGTGTTTATTTGACCTTCGCTTTTACTTCCTGCAGTTTCAATAATGCTTCAACGGGTGTTAAACGGTTGATGTCTACCGCATTTAGCAGGGTTCTGATTTCTTCAAATGTGGCAGAGTGTGCATCAAAAATACTGAGTTGCATTTTTGGTATAATGAGTTGTTGTATTTTCTCATCCAAACTATCACCCTTATTGTCTTGGCGATTATTTCTGCTTTGTTCTAATTGTAATAAAACTTCATTTGCACGTTCTATCAAACTCGGAGGCATTCCTGCCATTCGCGCTACGTGAATACCAAAACTGTGCACACTTCCTCCTGGAGCTAGTTTGCGTAAAAAAATAATTTTATTCCCAACTTCCTTGTTGGTAACGTGATAATTTTTTACGCGCGGTAATTTATTTTCCAGTTCGTTTAATTCGTGGTAATGTGTGGCAAACAATGTTTTAGGACTATTAGCAGACTGGTGTAAATATTCTACAATACTCCATGCAATAGATATACCATCATAAGTGGAAGTACCCCTTCCAATTTCATCGAGTAAAATTAAACTTCGTGAAGTAATATTATTGATGATACTGGCCGTTTCATTCATTTCCACCATAAAAGTACTTTCTCCTCCGCTCAAATTATCACTTGCCCCCACTCGGGTGAATATTTTATCCGTTAAAGGGATTTTAGCATCGCTTGACGGTACAAAACTTCCCATATGTGCCATTAAGGTAATCAGTGCTGTTTGTCGAAGAATTGCACTCTTCCCACTCATGTTAGGACCAGTTAAAATAATGATCTGTTGGGTGGATGGGTCTAAATAAATTGAATTGGAAATATAGCTTTCCCCGGGGGGTAAATATCTTTCAATTACGGGGTGACGACTGTCTTTAATATCCAGTATATTGCTATTGTTGATTTCAGGTTTTTTGTATTGGTATTGCAAGGCATTGTTTGCAAAACAAGTTAAACAATCCAATACAGCCATCACATGTCCATTTACCTGCATGGGGGCAATATAATCCTGCAACTCATTTAATAATTTTTCAAACAGTTGCATTTCTATCAGAAGGATTTTATCTTCAGCACCTATAATTTTTTCTTCATATACTTTTAGTTCAGGAGTAATATATCTTTCTGCATTGGCAAGGGTTTGTTTTCGAATCCAAGTTTCGGGCACTTTGCTTTTGTGTAAATTGGTAACTTCCAAATAATAGCCAAAAACATTATTGAAGCTGATTTTTAAGGAAGAAATGCCGGTAAGCAAGGCTTCCTTTTGCTGCAGTTCTATCAGGTATTCTTTTCCTCCGCTGGATATTTTTCTTAGCTCATCGAGTTCTTCATTAATTCCATTAGCGATAATACCACCCTTGGAAGCTAGGGCAGGAGGTGCTTCATTGATCTGGTTAACTATTTTTTCTAAAATTAGTTTACAGGGGTTAAGTGAATCGCCGAGTCTTTTTAAATAGTCGTTGCTGGTGCCAGCACAAATTTCTTTTATGGAAGCAGTCTGTAATAAGCCTCTGGCAATTTGTAATACTTCTCTAGGGTTTACTTTTTTTAGCGGCACTTTACTTACCAGTCTTTCCACATCACCGGCCTGTTTTACGTGGTGCGAAATTTTATTTCGAATATCTGCTTCTTTCAGAAAATATTCAACGGTATCAAGTCGTTCTTTTATTTTAATACTATCATTTAATGGCAGTACCATCCAGCGTTTTAATAAGCGGGCTCCCATCGGCGAAACGGTATTATCAAGCACTTTCAATAAAGTGTTGCTGCCATCCCCACCGCCAAATAATTCTAGATTTCGGATGGTGAAACGGTCCATCCATAAATGTTCTTCCCGATCAATTCTTTGAATGGAGGTAATATGACCTAGATTGGGATGCTCTGTATCTTTTAAATAATGTAGTATAGCGCCTGCAGCTATCGTTCCCTCCCGCAAACTGTCTACTCCAAAGCCTTTTAGGCTGTGGGTTCCAAAATGTTTTAGCAGACTTTCTGTAGCATATGCATCGGCAAAGATCCATTCATCTAAGGCATAGGTGAAAAATTTTGCACCAAAATATTCTTTAAATTTTTTTTGTTGGTTGCGTTGAAAAATCACTTCAGCAGGTTGTAGGCTTTGGAGTAATTTGTCTGTGTATTCACGATCACCTTCGGCAACAAAAAATTCGCCGGTACTTATATCCAAAAAGGCAATTCCTATCTTATCCTCATTAAAGTGAAGGGCGGCTAAAAAATTATTGCTATTATGTTCCAATAATTTATCACTAGTAGCTACGCCAGGTGTAACCAATTCGGTCACGCCTCTTTTTACAATTCCTTTTGCTTGTTTTGGATCTTCCAGTTGATCACAAATGGCCACACGGTAGCCGGCTTTCACCAGTTTATGCAAATAAGTATCAAGTGCGTGGTAGGGGAATCCAGCTAACTGTGATGAATTGGCATCTCCATTGTTTCTTTTTGTTAAAGTAATTCCTAGCACTCCGGAGGCATTGACTGCATCTTGCCCAAATGTTTCATAAAAATCCCCTACCCGAAATAGCAAAATAGCATCAGGGTATTTAGCCTTGATGGCATTGTGTTGCTGCATTAAAGGGGTTTCTCCGGTTGATTTGGCCATGGTTGTAATGTTAGAATCTGAAAATTTGAAAAAGTATAAATGTATTGTAACAATTAATTGTAATTACAAATACAGCTCATATTGTTTTTCATATTTTAATTTCCCGTATTGATTAATTTACTTTTATGAACAAAAATACGGTCTTTATTAGGTTTTAAGAAGGGTTTATGAAAGATGTGAATTACTTTTGCAATAAAATAAGCGGTTACGTTCATTATGAGAAAACTGAGCATGGATGAGTTAAACAGGCTGTCGGTGGAGGAGTTTAAGCAAACTGATAAAATCCCCCTGATTATAGTGCTGGAAAATATACGCAGTGCTTATAATGTAGGTAGTGTATTTCGGACAGCAGATGCATTTTTGCTGGAAGCAATTTATATCTGCGGTTATACCTGCTGCCCTCCCCACAAGGAAATCAAGAAAACAGCCCTAGGGGCAGAGGAAAGTGTAGCCTGGAAACATTTTGATAATTCGACTGCGGCAATTTTAGCATTGCAGACTTTGGGATATACCGTTTTTTCGGTGGAACAGGCTGCTGG
>JBIIVV010000288.1:0-3938 GCA_044339235.1 Ferruginibacter sp. | reverse complement strand
TCATGCTCAGGGGGATGTTTACCAAGCCGGAAAACACTAAAATGTATTGGAAAGAATTCATGCGCCAATGCGTGGATATCGGCATTGGTTCATTAGGAATTGTTTCCATCATTTCTGTTTTTATTGGTGCAGTAAGTGCAGTACAAACTGCCTACCAATTAGTAAGTCCCCTTATACCAACTGAAACGATTGCACAAATTGTACGTGATACCGTAATCCTAGAGTTTTCGCCCACTTTGGTTTGCATTGTACTGGCGGGTGTAATTGGCAGTAAAATCGCCAGTGAACTGGGCAATATGAGAGTGAGTGAACAAATTGATGCTTTAGAAATAATGGGAATCAACACCAAGTCTTATTTAATATTGCCCAAAATTGCTGCAGCAATGGTTACCATTCCACTGCTAGTAATTATTTCGATGGTACTAGGCATTTGGGGTGGGCGCCTAGCCGGTGTTGCATCCGGTATATTATCGGCCGATACATTTGACCGAGGATTATTATCAAAATTCATTCCTTACAATGTATTTTTTGCATTGATCAAGTCCTATACATTTGCCTTTATCATTAGTAGTATCCCTTCGTATTATGGTTACTATGTTAAAGGAGGGGCATTGGAAATTGGCCGTAGCAGCACCAAAAGCGTGGTAGTAAGTTGTATCATGCTATTATTTGCAGATTATGTGTTAACCCAACTTTTACTAACCCACTAAGTTTTCAAGAAAACGATATGATCGAATTTAAAAATATTGATAAACAGTTTGGTGAAAATATAGTTCTGACAGATGTCAGTCACGTGATGCAGACTGGTAAATGTAATCTGATTATTGGCACAAGCGGCAGCGGCAAAACAGTTTTACAAAAATGCTTGGTAGGTTTATTTGAGCCAGATAGCGGCCATATTTTCTATGATGGAATCAGTTTTACAGAAATGAACAACCAAGGCAGGAAGGAATTGCGCCAACAAATCGGAATGCTCTTTCAAGGATCTGCATTATTTGACAGCATGACGGTGGAACAGAATGTTATGTTTCCTCTAGACATGTTTTCAAAGTTGACCCATGGAGAGAAAAAAACACGGGTAAATGAAGTTCTTTCCAGAGTAAACCTAGAAGATGCCAATGCTAAATTTCCTTCCGAATTAAGTGGAGGAATGAAAAAAAGGGTGGGTATTGCAAGGGCCATTGTATTAAATCCTAAATATTTGTTTTGCGACGAACCTAACTCGGGTTTAGATCCACAGACCAGTCTAGTGATTGATCAACTTATTTTTGACATTACGAAAGAATTCAATATGACTACTGTGATCAATACCCATGACATGAATAGCGTAATGGAAATTGGTGAAAATATTTTATACATGTACAATGGCCACAAAGAATGGACCGGCACCAATGAAGAAATTATCTTTTCAAAAAATGAGCGGCTGAATGATTTTATTTTCGCCTCCAAATTTCTACAAGACGCCAAGGATATGCGCATGCTAGAGGCAAAAGGAATCATATCAGATGACCGGAATATGGAAGAAATGCTTAAAAATGGAGACAAATTGTCAAATTAGCCTATTCACTTTTCTCAATCCCTTATCTTTGCCCAAATTTTACATTTCACAACAAATTATTATTCAATGTCAGTTTTAGTTAATAAAAACTCCAAAGTAATTGTTCAGGGATTTACCGGCACGGAAGGCAGTTTCCACGCTACACAAATGATCGAATACGGAACCAAGCTAGTAGGTGGTGTTACTCCCGGAAAAGGTGGAACCAGCCATTTGGATAAACCTGTTTTTAATACGGTGGCAGATGCGGTTCAATCAACCGGCGCTGATGTAAGCATTATTTTTGTTCCACCAGCCTTTGCTGCAGATGCCATTATGGAGGCCGCAGATGCAGGTATCGCCTTGGTAATATGCATTACCGAAGGAATTCCTGTTCAGGATATGGTGAAAGTAAAAAATTATTTAATTGACAAAAATACCCGCCTGATAGGCCCCAATTGCCCGGGCATTATTACAGCCGACGAGTGTAAAGTAGGCATCATGCCAGGCTTTATCTTCGTTAAAGGACGTGTGGGTATTGTTTCAAAAAGTGGAACCCTCACCTACGAAGCTGCTGACCAAGTAGCCAAAGCGGGATTAGGCATTTCCACTGCAATCGGTATTGGCGGAGATCCGATAATTGGAACTACCACCAAAGAAGCCGTTGAATTATTTATGAATGATCCAGAAACAGACGCCATTGTAATGATTGGTGAAATTGGTGGTGGAATGGAAGCTGAAGCAGCCTATTATATTCAATCTACCGGCAACAAAAAACCTGTAGTTGGTTTTATTGCCGGACAAACTGCTCCTCCGGGACGTAGAATGGGCCATGCAGGAGCAATTGTTGGTGGAGAAGATGATACAGCTGCGGCCAAAATGAAAATCATGGCTGCTTGTGGTATTCTTGTGGCGGCAAGTCCGGCAGATATTGGCAAAACAATGGCTGAGGCATTAAAAAAATAATCACCCAACTTATTTCAATTTACAAATAACCCTCGGCAGCTGTCGGGGGTTATTTATTGTATGAAACTGTATTTCCATCTAACCTATTATTATAATTCAACAAATTGTATCTTGTAAAGAAACGCTATTGACAATGTTTTTGAAAAAATTATGGTTCATCCTATTAATAGTGATGACTATTACCAAATCCACTATAGCTCAAACCCCAGTCAACTATTCACAGCACTGGGAAAAAGTAGTCGCGCTCGAAAAAAAAGGACTTACCCAAACTGCCAACCTAGCGGTAAAAGCCATCTACCATTTGGCGGTTCAGGATAACAACGAAGCACAACAAATTAAATGCTGCATCTTCCTGATTAAGTATCGCAATGAACGAGAAGAAGATAGCAGAGAACAAGCTATTTTGTATGTAGACAGCTTGCTTTCTAACGCAAAAGCTCCAGCAAAGAATATTTTACAAAGCATGCAGGCTGAAATGCTTTGGCAATATCTTCAACAAAATCGAACTGTTTTTTACAATAGGACTAGAACAGCAGATGACAAAAATAAAAATATCCGTACCTGGAGTCTGCACAAATTGCATTCGACTATTTCAAATTTGTACAAAAACTCCTTGACCAACGACCAGCTACTCAAAAAAACATCCCTTCAAAAATTTGAGCCCATTATTATAAAAGGACAAAACACCCGGCAACTTCGCCCAACCCTTTTTGATTTTTTAGCACACAGAGCATTGGAGTATTTTACAAATGATGAGCAAGAACTCATCCAACCAGCACATTATTTTACGATTGCTGACCCAAAGGCATTTGCGCCTGCAGATGAATTTGCAAAGACGCAGTTTACTTTCCGAGACAGCGCTTCATTAAAATTGAAGGCAATCGAACTGCTTCAGCAGTTGATTCTGTTTCATTCAAAAGACAGCAATCAAAATGCAATATTGGATGCAGATTTGATCCGATTAAATTTCATTTACCGTTATGCAGAAAATCAAAATAAATTTTTATTGTATGAGACTGCACTAAAAAAAATGGCGGCGCAATATGAAAATAATCCGGGAATTGCGCAAGCGATGTACCTTAACGCCCAAGCTCATTTTGAAAAAGGATCTGATTTTCAACCATTGACTAGGATTGCCAATCAAGCTGAAAAAAAACTGGCCAAAGAGATCTGCGATGAAGCTATTTTGAAATACCCAGGTACTGAAGGAGCTATTCATTGCCAAAATTTATTAATGCAAATTCTGCAGCCCTCGATACAGCTAGAAACTGAAAAAGTAAACTTACCCAACCTCCCTTTTAGAACATTGGTGAAATATAAAAATGTAAAAAAACTATATTTCAGAATCATTCCTATCACCAGAAGTGAAATAAAAAAAATAGGTACGCAGCAGGATCCCAAATTCTGGGAATCCATCGTTGCCTTGGCACCCTCAAAA
>JBIIVV010000289.1:0-3938 GCA_044339235.1 Ferruginibacter sp. | reverse complement strand
ATTACAAAATATTTATATTGGCGATGGTATTGAAGCACGAAAAAAATGGTGGACTGGGATTTTAGCGGGGGGTGACTTCGAATTAAAATTGAATGATACGGAGTCTGATGATTATCAAACAGTCGCCCAACTAGTTGGCACAATGCGCAGAGATCCTGATGAAAGTATTTGGATATGGGCTGCACAAAATAAACATGACGTGAGTGGCTATTACTGGCTAAGCAAATACATGAAAGAATTTCAGGGCAGGGTGTTTATTCTTTATTTGAATAATTTGCCATTTTTTAATGAAAAGGGACAGATATTTTATCCCAACTGGTTACATGAAATTCCTGCAAAAGAGTTTTTAAAAGCAAAAAAATTGGCACGTGAAATTACGCCCAGTGAATTTGAAGTGGATCCGGACGAATGGACTAAGCTTTGTGATAATGATAAAGGGGTTCGCTTATTGGAAGGCGGAAAAAAACTAGTTCAGGAAGACTACGATTTTTATGATGCTGAACTTAAAAAGTTTATAACTGCTGATTGGCAAAAAGCTGCAAAAATTATTCATCAGTTTATTAGCAAAGCCAAGCATGTAACAAGTGAAGCTTACTTACTATGGCGCCTCAAAGTAATGATTGCGCAGGAAATGTTTGATGTGCAGGGGAAAATTGCTAATATGAAAGATTTTGAAGTAAAAACAAAATCATAGCTGTTATGGAAATTAAGGCGATTCATCATGTAGCAATAATTACGGATAACTATGAGCAAAGTAAATATTTTTATACTGAAATTTTAGGTTTCTCAATTTTAAAAGAGACTTTCCGAGAGGAAAGAAATTCTTTTAAGTTAGATCTTGCTATTAATGGATTGTATCAGATTGAACTTTTCTCATTTCCTGATAGTAAGCAAAGAGCATCCTTTCCAGAGCAAAGGGGCTTGCGACACTTGGCATTTGGTGTAGCGGACATTGAAAAAGCTAGAGCTGAATTAATTTCAAAATCGATCGATGTACAAGCCATTCGGACGGATGAAGGAACCAATAAGAAATTTTGCTTTTTTAATGACCCCAATGACCAACCCTTAGAATTGTATGAATTATAAAATGTATACCCCTTTTTAATTTATACTTACCAATAAGAGCACTTAAAATTGAATAGCAGTCACCCTGATTAAGAATAGCTTTAATTAAATTATGGCAACAAGTAAAAATAAAGAAGATTATATCCACACCGACAGTGGGATTGGCGGACAGTACAAAACCTGGTTTTTAGATTATGCCAGTTATGTCATATTGGAAAGGGCGGTTCCGGCTCTTGAAGATGGGTTAAAACCTGTTCAACGCCGCATCTTGCATGCTATGAAAGAAATGGATGATGGTCGCTTTAATAAGGTGGCCAATATCATTGGGCAATCGATGCAATATCATCCTCATGGTGATGCAAGTATTGGCGATGCATTGGTAAATCTTGGCCAAAAGGATTTGCTGGTAGAAACCCAAGGTAATTGGGGAGATGTACGTACAGGTGATGATGCAGCTGCCCCCCGATATATTGAGGCAAGATTGAGCAAGTTTGCATTAGAAGTAGCTTTCAATGCTAAAACAACAGATTGGACGATCAGTTATGATGGTCGAAAAAATGAACCGGTTACGCTTCCAATGAAATTTCCTCTGTTGCTGGCACAGGGTGCTGAAGGAATTGCAGTTGGATTGGCTACAAAGATATTGCCGCACAATTTTTGTGAATTAATAGATGCTTCCATTAAAATTTTAAAAGGTAAAAAATTTGAATTACTTCCAGATTTTTTAACTGGGGGGAGCATGGATGCAACTAATTATAATGATGGAAAAAGAGGTGGCAAAATACGGGTGAGGGCTATTATTGAAGAAGTAGATAAAAAAACACTGGTTATAAGAAGTGTTCCCTTTGGTATTACCACTACCCAATTGATGGAAAGTATCGTAAAGGCAAATGACCAGGGTAAAATAAAAATAAAAAAAGTTCTCGATCATACAGCTGCAGCCGTTGAAATTATTATAGAATTGGCTATTGGTATTTCCCCGGATATAACTATTGATGCATTGTATGCTTTTACTGATTGTGAAGTCAGTATTTCACCCAATGCCTGTGTTATTGTGAACAACAAACCACAGTTCTTAGGAGTTCAAGAATTATTAAGGACTGCTACAGAAAATACCAAAGCTTTATTAAAACGCGAACTTGAGATAAAACTGGGAGAACTTCAGGAAAAATGGCACTATACTTCACTTGAAAAAATATTTTTTGAGGAACAAATTTATAAAGAATTAGAGAAAAAGCATGAAAGTTGGGAAAAAGTACTCCTAGCCATTGACAAGGCTTTTACTCCTTTTAAAAAGCAATTACGCAGGGATATTACAAGAGAAGATATTGTTAAGCTAACGGAGAAGCCCGTTCGCCGAATTTATCGATTGGATATCGATGAGCTCAATGAACAAATTAAAGGGTTGGAGGCTGATATCAAACAAGTAAAACACGATCTAGAGCATTTGACAGATTTTGCTATTGCGTACTATGAAAATCTGTTGAAAAAATTTGGTAAAGGTCGAGAGCGAAAAACTGAGATCAAATTGTTTGATACAATCCAGGCTAAGTCGGTTGCTATTGCCAATATTAAAGTATATGCCAATTTTTCAGATGGCTTCATAGGTACTGGTTTAAAAAAAGACGAACTAATTGCTGAAGTTTCAGACCTTGATGATATTATCGCCTTTACGAAGGAGGGTACAATGAAAGTGATTAGGGTTTCTGAAAAGGCTTTTATTGGAAAGGATATATTACATGTGGCTGTTTTTCAAAAGAATGATGAACGCACCACTTATAATATGATCTATGTAGATGCAAAAACGGGCGTTAGTTTTGCAAAACGTTTCAACGTAACCGGTATTACTAGGGATAAGGAATACGATCTAACCAAGGGGGCAGAAAAAAGTAAGGTTCATTATTTTTCTGCCAATGCCAATGGTGAAGCGGAGGTGGTAAAGATTTTACTAAGTCCGAACTGCAATGCAAAGAAAAAAGAATTGGAGTTTTATTTTGAAGAGATGGAAATAAAAGGGCGTGGAAGTATTGGTAACCAGGTGTCTAAATACCCTATCAAATCAGTCAAATTCAAGGAAGCTGGAAAGTCAACATTGGATGCCAAGAAATTATGGTTCGACAATAAATTTGGCCGATTGAATACAGAAGAGAAAGGGAAATACTTAGGAAAATTTGATGCGGAAGATAGGTTGTTAGTAATTTTTAATGATGGCAACTACGAGATCACCGACCAGGAACTTACCCAGCGATTTGATGTAGAAAAAGTAATCTTGATTGAAAAATTTAGACCAGAAAAAGTGATAACAGCAGTTTACCTTGACAATGAAAAACTGCAATACAATATCAAACGTTTCAAAATTGAAACGACGACTTTACACACTAAATTCTTTTTTATTAAAGAAGGAAAAGACAACCGTTTAGAAATGGCAACTACCGATCTTGAACCACTACTGATTGTAAATACTGGCCGTGGTCAATTGGTTCGATCTGCCAAATTTCAAGTGAATAATATGGTGGAAATTATGGGTTGGAAGGCGGTAGGAGCAAAGCTTACCGATTTTTCAAAGAGTGTAGAAATGGAATGGGAAAAGAAAGAGGAAAATGACAGTCCGCAAACCGTTTTATTTTAACGCTAAAGTAAATAATTGGTAAGAGATTAAAAATCGTGGGATTGGAATTTACCCATTAACGATCTGTTCCATTATTTTGCTGGCATGATCCCGAGAATTTTCAATGAAAAGGCTGTGGGTATTCATGCCGCCGCAAATGACACCAGCCAAGAAAATACCTTTTACATTGGTTTCATGCGTATTTTCATTGTACACAGGTTTTTTTATTTCGTCTGAAGATAATTCAATGCCAATTTTTTGTAAA
>JBIIVV010000287.1:0-3949 GCA_044339235.1 Ferruginibacter sp. | reverse complement strand
TTCAATAATAAAGGGCCTCCTTTAATTTTTCAACCACATTGAAAATAATAGGGCAGATTTCATAGTACTGCATAGTTCCAAATAATCTTCCTGTAAAATGCGGCTTGTGTAAATGAGGGAATTCCCTGCATTCAGTAAATCGATTTTCATAAATAGAGCAGCTGGTTCCTTTTAAAAAATGACAGGGGATAGTATTGATAATCATTTGGCCCTGTTCACTTTGCTCAATATATTGATCTATTAATTGAGTTTCACTGATATGAAGGTGATTCGATAATTGTATGGTTTCTTCCTTTGTAATATTAATCATTAACGATTTGCAGCAATTTCCACACTGTGTGCAGTCTATTTGGGGTGTTACGGTTTCCGTAAAACCATGAACCAGTAAATCGATGGCTACGTCGTCTTGTTGTTTCAGAAAATCCCGGAATAAATCATTTTCCGCCTGTTTTTCTTCTGCTATTTGCTTGATTTTTGTCAGATCGGTTTCTAGTTGCACACCTAATTATTTTAGTATTATTTGTATAATTCCACAAGATAAAACCTCTTTTTAATTGCATCCCTATTTAAATTTTTTTGTCTTTGAACCGGTATCTGTGTTTAATAATTTTATACTTAAACCAACTGTTATTATTTAATCTCATTTTGGTTATGCACAAGTGTTTAAAACCCTTCAAATTTCCCACAACTTGATTACCTATATTTGCTTCATCATAAAAAATACTAAAAAAATTAGTAGATTGCGTCCTTATAACAAGGCAGTTTAAAATATCCTTGTTATTGTCAAGCTAGTAAATAAGTAAGATTTTATAGAAAACACAACTTTTTGTTCTTTATAATTAGTTGAATTACACCTAGTTTTTTATGGAGAATATAAAATAGTAAAATGGCAGAAAAAGAAAAAATTGAAGTGGATTATAACGAAGACTCCATCCGGAGTCTCGATTGGAAGGAGCATATTCGGTTAAGACCGGGTATGTATATCGGCAAACTAGGAGATGGAAGCAGTCCGGATGACGGCGTTTATGTGTTAATGAAGGAGGTAATTGACAATTGCATCGATGAGCATACCATGGGCTATGGTAGGCATGTGGATGTTAATATTGATGGCAAAAATATTACTGTAAGGGATTATGGAAGAGGAATTCCGCTTGGAAAAGTAGTAGATGTAGTTAGCAAAATCAACACTGGTGCAAAATATGACAGTAAAGCATTTCAAAAAAGTGTTGGTTTGAATGGGGTGGGTACAAAGGCCGTAAACGCACTGAGTGAATATTTTAAGGTGACTGCATACCGTGAGGGAAAAGAAAAAACGGCCGAATTTCAAAAAGGCGTTTTATTGAAAGAACATAAAGAAGCTGCCACAAAGGAAGATAATGGCACTTTTGTAACTTTTATTCCAGATGAGTCCATTTTTAAGAATTTCCATTTTGTTCAGGAGTATCTAGACAACCAGTTTTGGAATTATTGCTACCTCAACGCAGGTTTGGTAATGAATTTGAATGGAAAACGCTATATCAGTAAAAATGGATTACTAGATTTATTGCAGCGTAAAACCAATGAAGATGAAATTCGTTATCCAATTATCCATTTAAAGGGTGAAGATATTGAATTGGCGATTACCCACGAAAGCGCCTATGGTGAGGAGTACTATAGTTTTGTGAATGGGCAGTTTACTACACAAGGGGGAACCCATTTAGCTGCATTCAGGGAAGGGTATGTAAAAACAATCAGAGACTTTTTCAAAAAGGATTATGATGCGGCTGACATCCGCGGAAGTATATGTGCGGCGCTCAGTATTCGGGTACAGGAACCTGTTTTCGAAAGTCAGACCAAAACAAAACTAGGTTCACAAACCGTTTTTGAGGGTGGGCCAAGCATGAAAAATTTCATTGGAGATTTTTTAGGAAAAGAACTCAATAATTACCTGCATAAAAATCCTGTAACAGCCGATGCTTTAAAAAAACGGATTGAACAAAATGAAAGGGAAAGAAAGGAATTGTCTGGCATTCGGAAATTAGCCAATGAAAGGGCTAAAAAAGCAAATTTGCATAATAAAAAATTAAGAGATTGTAAGTTTCATTACAATGATGAGGCTACTGGAAAAGACAAAGAGAATATCTTAGAAAAGCAAAAAGAAAGCACCATTTTTATTACGGAAGGCGATAGTGCAAGTGGTAGTATTACCAAAGCAAGGAATGTCAATACCCAGGCTGTTTTCAGCTTGCGTGGTAAACCGCTTAACTGCTTTGGTCTTACTAAAAAAGTGGTGTACGAAAATGAAGAGTTCAATTTATTGCAACATGCATTGAATATTGAAGATGGTTATGATACGCTTCGGTATAATAACATCGTTTTTGCTACCGATGCCGATGTGGATGGGCTGCATATCCGCTTATTATTAATGACCTTTTTTCTTCAGTTTTTCCCTGATCTCGTTAAAAATGGGCATGTTTATATTTTAGAAACCCCTTTGTTTAGGGTTCGAAATAAGCAAGAAACCATTTACTGTTATGATCAAACTGAAAAAGATGCTGCCATAAAAAAGTTAGGTTCCAAACCAGAAATTACTCGATTTAAAGGGCTGGGAGAAATTAGCCCAGGTGAATTTGCTAGATTTATTGGCGACGATATGAAATTACAACCTGTCATGATGTTACCCGATACACATATTCAGCAGTTGTTAGAGTATTATATGGGCAAGAATACGCCCAGTAGACAAGATTTTATAATTGATAATCTAAAGGTGGAGTTGGATTTAGTAGAAGAAACTACTTCTGCTTAAAGGGCACTTTATTATTTCAAATAGTAATTTTCGATCAAGGGTTTAAAATTACATTAATACTGAATTATAGAACGCAAGCGAATTATTAGTGAATTTATTTTATGTACGATTTTCATACCGATAATAAAAAATATTTCGATATTCAACTTTCCAATGTCCGCCAATGGATAGTTCCTTTCGTACAACAGGTTAAAGTAATTGAGCCAGGGATGCAATTATTGGAAATAGGTTGTGGGCAAGGTTCCTTACTAAGGGCTTTCTGTGAAGTAGGCTGCAATTGTACAGGTGTAGAAATGTATCCCTTGTGGTTGGAAAAGGCTACGGAATGGCTTCAACCAGAAATTACTGCTGGAAAAGTAAGGTTGATCAATAGTAATATTTACGATGTGGATGCAGAAAAAGATCTGCAAACTAAATTCGATATTATCGTATTAAAAGATGTTATAGAACATATTCATGACCAGGAAAAACTAATCGCTTGGATGAAAAATTTCTTACGGCCAGAAGGTATTATTTTGTTTGCTTTTCCTCCATGGCAAATGCCCTTTGGTGGTCACCAGCAAATGTTACAAGGTTGGCTAGGTAAAGCGCCCTACTGGCATTTACTTCCAATGCCTTTGTTTAAAAAATTGTTAAAGATCAATAAGCAGTATTCTGAAGATATGGTAGAGATTAAAGAGACTGGGATATCCATAGAACGTTTTGAAAGGATACTCAAAAAAACTGGCTACAAGATATTGTTGCAAAAGCACTGGCTGATAAATCCGGTGTATGAATATAAGTTTGGTTGGAAGCCAAGGAAGCAATTTAGTTGGATTCAATCTATTCCTTTTGTTAGAAATTTTTTCACCACTGCTGTATATTATATTACTTCTCCAATAAAATAAATAACCCAATATAAATGATACACTTAGTTTTTAATGAGCCTGATATCCATGTTTTGCAACAGGCAATCGAATTAGATGAAAGCCTTACGGGTGAGATTGTATGCATCAAAGATGATTTTGCCGTAGGCCCATTACAAAATATTTATATTGGCGATGGTATTGAAGCACGAAAAAAATGGTGGACTGGGATTTTAGCGGGGGGTGACTTCGAATTAAAATTGAATGATACGGAGTCTGATGATTATCAAACAGTCGCACAACTGGTGGGTACGATGCG
>JBIIVV010000286.1:0-3981 GCA_044339235.1 Ferruginibacter sp. | reverse complement strand
AAGAACCAATGTTGATCAACAGTACAAATGCTTTATCCACAAACGGCGACCGGCAATCCCTAAAAATTGAAGGGCGCCGTTTAGTGGATAAAATAGTCGAGGATCCAATTACAACTATCTTTGACGCTCAGAACCAAGAAAACAGTCAAACTGTTATTGAAAATTTATCCAGTTTATAGGGGGTTGGTACAGTTAAAAATGATGGTACACATGTTTCTACCAATAAAGTATTGGACTGGTTTGGAGGAATCGATGAATTTAAAAAAGCACACCAAGAAAGATATCCTACAAAAGACATTACCCGTTTTATAATAGAATAAAATGACTTGATTTTTTAAACTATCAATTAACGCTCACTGCGGTTGGTATTAGTGCCCTCTAGTTACATTCGAAGTCCCTGATTAACCACCGACAGGGCTGATAGCCGCTAGGCGGGGTTGGGAGAAAATATTATCCCCGATTTCGGAGTTTTTCATAGATGGCAATGTCCATCATTACCAACAACATCCCATAAAAAATATCTTCCACGGGTATGGTGTAAATTCTTCTACCTAGATTCTCCATGTCATTGTAAATAACTACAGGAATAGCCGTTAGAAAACCATTGACTATTAAAAATGGAATCAATACAATGGCATAAGCAATCAGGAAATAAGTGGCATGGAAATCCTTTAATAAACTTTTTGCATTGAAAAGAATGGCTATGAAAATGGACAAAAATATAAATGTCAGGGAAGTGTACTGCCTATTGTAAAAATAACATCCTAAAATCAACAGGGTTACAGCCATTCCCTTCAATAGCAGATTCGCCGAGCTATGATTTTTAATGGTGGGAAAATAGCAGCGGATACATTCATAAATAAAAATACAGCAATAAGGGACGATGATAAAAAACAAGACTTCTTCAATGGGAAGGTTCCACAGCTTGAAGCCCGTGATATAAGCTTCGTTAAAGCTCCAAACGCCGATGGAGGTAAAATAAATATCCCAAACCACATATAAAAGTGCAGGCAAAAGCATTGCGGGAAAAAGGTATTTCCATTTTTTATAAAACCCTACTTTCTTATCAAAGCTAAGCATCAATGGCCCTACCAAAGATGCTGCAAGAATAAGAAAATAAGTATACTGGTTATTCATATCAATATTCAATGGGTTAAAAAAACCTTTTTTTATTTGGAAGAACCTGTAGTTTGGGCGCTAGTTCTTTTATTATCCGCCTTCACTTTATCCCAGTATTGTTTTGCAACCAAGAGCATACCAAAACTTTCCCCTTCCTGCTTTTCCAAATGCTTGTGGTGCATTTTATGTGCCCAGCGAATGGTTCGGATATAGGTATTATTGCTCCGGGTAAAAAATTTAAACCGCTGATGGATGATCACTTCGTGTACCACAAAATAGGCAAAGCCATACAATGCAATACCGGAACCGATTGCAGCTGCCCAATATACCTGGTATTGCAAACCCAGCATAATGCATAGCCAGGACGGGATAGCAAAAATTAAAAAAAAGGCATCGTTTTTTTCAAAAAATCCAGGACCTTTTTTATGATGATCTTCATGCAGGTACCATAAAAATCCGTGCATAACAAAACGATGGGTAAGCCAGGTAATGCCTTCCATTAAAAAGAAAGTTAGCAAGGCGATGGATATAAAAACTAGTGTGCTCATAGTAGTAATATAAAGACTGAATTATTTTATTTCAAAAAAGTTCGTAAAATTAAGAAGAACAATGCCTGTATCAGCAACAAATTTACTGCGAATTTATTTTCCTTTCGGAAGCTGAGAAAATTAAAAATAGTCAGTAGCAGTATGCTTATCAATAGCCAGCAAATATAATTGTACAAGGGGATAGCGCCATCCCCTTTCCATACCCAAAAACCGAGTTTTATAGCCACCGGCTCCATCAGCCAGTCGAAAAAAACGGCCAAACAGGCGCCATCTACAATCACTGACAGGGCTTTTAGTAAAGTGGGTGGTTGTTGCGTATCAAGGGCTACTTTATGAATCAGCTTTTGCAACAAGGTATGGGTACTGATTCCACAACAATAAATAATGATAAACCAATTAATGGCAATTAATAACGGAACCTGAAGCCATTGAAAGCCTAACACCTTAGTATATTGGTAGTCGCCAAACAATAAGCCGGTATTTACCCCCACCACTTCTGAAAAATAACCGATTAAAAAAACTACGCCGATAAAAAGCAGGAATGCCTTGTTTTTGTCAGGATGGGTCCATACCAACAAACCAAAGGACAATAACAAATTGAAAGGAGTAGATTGGATAAAGAAATCCCCTTCCGACAGTAGTATACCGGCCAATCCAATGACATGAAAAAAAATGGCAATGGCAGTGGCAATTTGATATGTGGATACTTTTTTTAACACGATAGATGCGTATGATTTAATTTTTGACAGCGATGAAATTGGTTAGTGGATCAGTTCGCTTACAATTTTTGCACTTTTAAGGCAAAGCGGAATTCCACCACCGGGGTGAACACTTCCTCCGCAAAAGTAAAGGCCTTTGATAGAACTTGTGAAATTGGCATGCCTTAAAAAAGCAGCCCATCTCGAATTGGAGCTGGTGCCATACAAAGAGCCCATATACGAAGCGGTCTGCTGCTGAATCATGATGGGATCCAGCGTATGTTCCGTTTCAATTTGGGCCCCTATATCCTCTCCTAGCATTCGGCTCAGTTTAGCAAGTACATTTTTTCGCAATACTTCTTTCAGCCCCTCCCAGTTTTGACCAGCATCTGCTGGTGCATTTACCATTACAAACCAGTTTTCCTTTCCTTCAGGTGACTGGCTAGTTTCCATTTTGGAAGTGATGTTAATGTATACCGTAGGGTCGGCTGTTAACATGCCATCGGTAAATATACAGTCGAATTCATTTTTGTATTCGCTGCTAAAAAATATATTGTGCAGTTCCAGTTGAGTAAATTCTTTTTTCATTCCCCAATAAAAAATAATGGCACTGCTGCTGCGTTCCTGGCGTAACACTTTTTTTGCCAAGATATGATTGGCCAGTAAATTTTTGTAGGTGAAATAGACGTCGGCGTTGCTGACTACGATATTTGACAATACCATTTTATCATTTACAGCTACTCCGCTAACCCTTCCTTTAGAATGTAAGATCTGCTGAACCGGTGAGTCAAAATGAAATTGAACGCCTTTGTCAATGGCTAATTGATACAATGCATTGGTAATACTGATCATGCCGCCTTTGGGATAAAATGTGCCCTCGTTTTGTTCGAGATGCGGAATCAAACTCAGCATGGCCGGTGTTTTGTAAGGACTGCTGCCATTGTAAGTAGCAAAGCGATTAAAAAGCTGTACTGCTTCGGGAGATTTGAATTTTGAACTATTGTACTGATGCAGGGTTTGAAAAAGATAAGCTGATTTGAGTGTTGACAACGCTTTTATAAATCTTCGGTGTAGCCATGTAGATAATCGGTGAAGGGAATTTTCTAAAAAAAGTGTGCCGATATTTTCATATAGCTTTTTTGATTGCCTCAGGTATTCAATTACTATCTCTGGGTCTTCATTGAGTTGCAGTTTCATTTCTTGCGCAAAATCCGCTGCATTGGTATAGGCTTTTACTTGTTTGCCATTTTCATAAAAATATTTATTGGCGATGGCAACAGGCTGATAGGAAAAATATTTGTCGAGTGACTCACCGGCTGTGCTAAACAATTCCTCCATATTTTGAGGCTGCGTAAATAAGGAAGGCCCTGCATCAAATTTAAAACCGTCTTTTTCAAAAGCGGATAATTTACCGCCTGGAAAACTATTTTTTTCAAATACTTCCACCGCATAGCCTTTCACAGCCAATCGAATGGCGATTGCCAAGCCTCCAATTCCACTTCCAATTACAATTGCTTTTGAATCTTGCATTCTATGATTTGGTTGAATCGATTCGTTTTACAATAACTATACCTGGGCGAATAATACCGATTACCCTATGAACGTATTTGAAGTAT
>JBIIVV010000285.1:0-3983 GCA_044339235.1 Ferruginibacter sp. | reverse complement strand
ACTTTTCAATTACTTCCCAAAAATCATTTTCATTCACTACACTTTGAATACTGCTCCACCCCTCTTCCACCAATGGAACAACGGTTGGACTCTTCATACCAGGCAAAAGAGAAAAAATATTTTTCAATTGGTGATTGGGTGCATTCAATAATATATACTTATTATTTTTAGCTGTTTTTACCGAATTGATTCGAAGCAACAATTTTTCTAATATCAATCTCTTTTCATCTGATAAATTTTTATTGGCGGATAGAACTGCTTCTGACTGGAGTATTACTTCTACCTCTTTCAATCCATTGGTAAAAAGGGTACTACCACTACTCACCAAATCACAAATTGCATCTGCGAGTCCAATACCGGGGGCAATCTCAACTGAACCACTGATTTCATGAATTTCGGCCTCAATCTTTTTTTCATTCAGATACTTTTGAAGGATCGTTGAATAGGTAGTAGCAATTTTCAAACCCCTCAAATCCTCTATAGAAGAATATTGAACAGCTTTTGGAACCGCAATACTTAATCTGCACCTTCCAAAACCCAATCGATAGGCGATGTCGATGTCTTTGTTTTTTTCCAACAACACATTCTCCCCTACAATGCCAATATCAGCAACGCCGTCATATACATATTGAGGAATATCATCATCTCTTAAAAAATATACTTCAATCGGGAAATTTAAGGCAACTGCCTTCAATTGCTTGTTCCCATTGTTTAATTCAATACCACACTCTTTTAATAACTTAATCGAGTCTTCGTAAAGTCTTCCTGATTTTTGAATGGCAATTTTAAGCATATGTTTTATTTATAATATATAAACTTATTTTGACAAATGAAGTTTGTTTAAAAATACTGATGGACGAATAAAAAAAAAAGGCTTACGTTTTAAGTAAGCCTTTTAATAAAAAATATGTTGATCTACACACACATCCTATTAGCTTACCCTTCGGCAACGTAATGATGATGGTGTATATGATTTATTTGTAACATTTGTAATGCAAAGTAAAGACTGATAAATTATTTTACCAAATAAAATTTAAAAAGAATGGATGACAACTCCCAAACCAGCAGTATTAGTGTAAATAATTTTACCAAAATCAAACCCAACGCCCTGAGAAGTATCCTCGGCTAGTAAGAGCGGACCATCCATATCTACATAATCTGCCAAAGGAGCCAATTGGGCGATAGCAGCAGTACCCACCGAACTCTCATTCATACATCCAATCATGACCTTCATATCCAATTCCCTAGCCCTTTTGATCATCCTTCGGGCTGGAGTGATACCGCTACATTTGGTTAATTTAATATTGATACCATGAAAATGCTGATGGCATTTTTCAACATCCGATTCTGAAACACAGCTTTCATCCGCAATAATTGGAATGGACGACTCTTTAAACAGTGTTTTCATCCCCTCCCAGTTATCCTTTGCCAAGGGTTGCTCCACTAGTTCTACACCTAATTCCTTTAAAACAGGTATTTTCTGCAATGCCTGCTCTAAAGTCCAGCCAGCATTTGCATCTACCCTAAAAACTGAATCGGTATGCTGTCTCAATTGCGCCACCATTTCAATATCATCCGGTACACCCACCTTAATTTTATAAATTGGCCAGGGCTGTTCTTTCATTTTTAGAACCATCTTTTCAATAGAATCTATACCAATGGTAAAATCAGTTAGCGGGCTATTTGCAGGATCCAAGCCCCATAATTGATGCAACTGCTTCCCCTTTAGTTTGCCGTAAATATCCCAACCTGCCATATCCAGCGCACATACTAAAAAAGAGTTATTGGGAAACAAGTGATGCAAATAATGCCAATACCGTTCGGGATCTGAAAATGAAAATTTTTGTAAAAATATTTTTTTACGCTCCAAGTCCTCCTGCATTTTCTCAATGGGTAGGTTATAATAGCTAATAGCAGGTGCCTCACCATACCCTTTTATACCCATATAATTCAATTCAACAATCAGTGTAGGCTGGTGTGTCTTGCTGCCTTTAGAAATGGTGAATGGATGCTTGAATAATAAATTAAAGTCCTTGGCAATAAAGTTCATCATTGGATAAAGTTAAATACTATTATTTGGTTGCACATAATTATAGAATTTACGGCAACCTCAAAGGTCGAATATTATTGAACAGACTATAGTAAAATTTCTATAAGCGTTTAGGAAATTTTATGCTTAGGTAGAATTTTAATTATAGTTATCACTTGTTAACCTAGAGATTGTAGTCATCCATTGACAGTTGAGTGATAATATTTACTACAAAATAAAATAAGGCCATCTTCCATTTTAAAATATAAAATTTTGATGGCCTAATAATTGATTCTTTCATGCCGTTATCCTATTAATGGAAATTATATTTTAAATCCAATATTCTACCTATCATGAAAAAGCCAATTTTACGCCTTTACCTCACAGTGTTAACCCTGCTTTTATTTTTTAGCAGCAGCAGTTTCGCGACGAATTATTACGTCGACCCATCCTCCACCTCCACTACTTCTAATGGCTCACTAGCTAGCCCATGGAAGACAATTGCACAAGTTAACAGTGGAACGACGCTATTAAATCCTGGCGACACCGTTTTCTTTAAACGTGGCCAAACCTATTCCGGACGATTGACGGTAGTGCGTTCTGGCATAGCAGGAAAGCCCATCGTGTACACACCCTATGGAACGGGGGCATTACCCGAATTTAATAATGCCATTACAGATATCATTGCCTTAACCAACAGAAGCTATGTAGTGATTAATGGTATCAAATTCATTGATAATAGCATTAGTGGACCTGACCCTTTGCATCAAATACAAGCAAAAATTTCTATTGCAATGCTATTGTACAATTCCCCCCATTGCACTATCTCCAATTGTGACTTTTCATTGGTAGGAATTGGGATAGCAACCTATACAGGTTCAGATTACACTACAATTACTGGAAACTATATGCACAATATGCGGATGGTTAAAAATACACCCACCACAATTAATAATAATGATGACTATGGAGCCAATCCGATGGTTCTAGGAAGTTCCTACAATACAGTTAACAATAATTTGTTTGAAGAATGCTGGGCGCTAAGTTATGACTATGGCTATGATGGAGGTGCTGTTGAATTGTACGGTTCATCCGTTAACAATAATACGATCATGTATAATACCGCCATCAATTGCAATGGCTTTATGGAGATCGGAAGTGGTTCTGGAGGTGTGGCCAATAACAATGTAATAGCCTATAATAAAATTATCAACTGCGGACTACTAGGTACTTTCCAAAATTCCGGAACTTTTTTAATCAGTATCAATAATCTACAATACCTCAATAACACGGTCGTAGAAACTGTTCGTCAACAGTCAAGTCCAAGTAGCCTATTTTATATGGCCGCAAGTACGGGCCCTGCAGGAATGGTAGTAGTTAAAAACAATATATTTTGGCTTTCTTCAGGAATCAATTTTGCTGGCAGTAAATTCAATACCACTGCAATGGTACATTCCAATAACATTTTCCGAATGTCGAGTGGAACACTGGGAGTTACGCTTAACAGCAGCGAACTGCTAAGCAGTACAGCCAATCTGTTTACCAATACAACTGGTACCGCTGGAATATGGAACTACAGTTTACTAGCCGGTAGCCCTGCAATTAATTTTGGTATTCCAGTTGGCTATACAAAAGATTTTATTGGAAACGCCATCATAGGAAACCCAGATGTAGGAATTCTAGAATTTGGATCTTCCACTACAACTCCTTTAAGTGGCTCTTCTACCGCAGGCACCATCAGTTGCAATGGGGGGAATACAACCGTTACCGTTAGTGCTACCGGAGGAACAGCACCTTACACAGGCACCGGAAACTTTACCGTAACTGCTGGAACATACAATTACACCGTTACAGATGCTAAAGGGCTTACAGCGACTACTTCCATAATCCTGAGCCAACCTAGCTTAATGAGTGCAACACTAACAGCGGGTACCATCGCAATAAATGGCGGAAC
>JBIIVV010000284.1:0-3998 GCA_044339235.1 Ferruginibacter sp. | reverse complement strand
TTTACCCAAGAGTTAAAAGAATTTTTAGGGGGTCACATTGTGCTGGCGGAAGGGGGTCAGTTTTGCTGGTATTTACAGGAATAGGACTAGAAACAGTAAAAAGAGGATTAAATAGAAAGCATTCGATAACGACCCTTTCTCGATCTGAAATTGAAATAGAAGAGAAAAAATCATTAAAAATGATACTTGGTGATGCAACTAATAAAGCTGACTTATTAAATTCAATCCAAAACGCAGAAGCTATAATTGTAACATTAGGGACTGGTAAGAATATGAAATCTACTACCCTTTTTTCAGATTTTGCAAAATTAATGGTGGAAATACATAGGGAGAATAAAATAGCAATTCCATTTATTTTTGTTACCGGATTTGGAGCTGGAGAAAGCAAAAATTATGTTTCTTGGTTAGTAAAAATGTTTTTAAAATACTTGTTAAAAGATGTTTATGCTGACAAAACTAAAATGGAAGAAATGATCACTCATTCAGATCTGAATTGGACAGTTGTTAGACCAGGAAGGCTATTAGACAAAGAATTGACAGAAAAATACCGTGTTGAAAACAAATTATTCAAAGGGATTAATATAGGCGGAATCAATAGAGCAGACGTAGCAGACTTTTTAATAAAACAAGCAGAAAAACAAACTGAATTAAAAAAGTACATTGCTATATCTGAAAAATAGGCGGAATAATTATGAAATAAAGGGTTTTGGCTCGAATCAATCTTTTGCATAACCGAAAGTTTTGTCCTTCGAAATCGCCTGCTTTTCATTCACTAAACGTCGTACAACATTAAACAACACGCTTTAAAAAAAATAAGAACTCAATATGCATCACTTGATTGCTAAGCTTGTTTTCCAGTCTAGATATTGGATTCTTTTTATTTGTTTGAATTCCAATTTGTCTACGAATGCGCAGGCTTTCTTTAATCTTGAATCAGGCGCATTCTTTACAAATATGAATGATATTCGCAACGGCAATAATGGAACCTTATTTTCTCTGAAAAATGATTTTCAGACTCCCGTAAGTCCATTTTTGAGGTTGCGCGTCGGCTACTTATCAAATGGAAAAAATTACTTTTCATTTCTGTATGCTCCCTTAAAAATCGTAGAAACTGGAACAATAGAAAAGGATATACTATTTGATGGAAACAACTTTAAAGCTAACTTACCAATAGAAGCGGTTTACAAGTTTAATTCTTATCGCTTTACCTATAATCGAAGAATCATCAATAAAGACAATTTTAAATTTGGTATTGGTTTGTCTGCAAAAATTAGAGATGCAGGAGTATCGTTGAAGAATAGAGAACTTTCAAGTGAAAATTTTAGTATTGGTTTCGCTCCGCTTATCAACCTATTAGCCAATTGGGATCTCTCTAAAAAAATGGGTATTGATTTTTTGGGAGAAGGCTTAGCTGCAAGTAAAGGCAGAGCAATTGACCTTTCATTATCTGGAAGATATAGTTTCACTAAAAACCTACAAGGAAACATTGGCTATAGACTGCTTGAAGGTGGAGCAAACGGAACGAATGGATACAATTTTATTCAACTTCATTTTATCTATGCTAGTTTAAACTACTCATTTGTCAAAAACAATAAAGAGCCATAAGTGCTGAATTTTAATGGTTTAATTTTTATTAGTAATAATTTTATTTGAACGTTTTACAACAAAACCTATACGAGCCCAGGTGGGCCCACTTAAATAGTAACCACTTATGATTTGTTTCATAGGTGGTTTTTTCTTTTGGACCGGGCTTGGGCCAGTTTTTGTATTATTAGAGGGAAAATAGGTGGGCCTTAATTGAAAAAGAGTTTAACTAATTAATAATAACAAATAGATCATTTATCTTAAAATTACTTAGTTGTGTGTTTCATCTGATTTTTTTTCAAATAAGCTTTAAACTGATCAAAATTCATTTGTTCAGTTTCCTTAGCAATTTTTTCTTTGATGGCTCTAAAAACCTTAACGGTATCAAAGGTCTTTTCTATTTTAACTTTAGTCTTCATAATTCACAATTTCTTTAGGTAATCTTATATCAAGTTGAATATAACCATTCTTTAAATTTACTGCATTATATCCCTTTATTCTAAAAACATTTACAATATGTTTAAAGTTCCAACTCACTAAGTAATCCACTTTATATATTGTTGCAGTTGCAATGTGCCTGCAATCATCTGCACTCGTTTTGCCAACTACATTTTCAGCCAAATATTGTTCTGCCAAATTAAATGCTTCTTCTGTTAATTCAACAAACTCAACATAATCTTTGGGTAAAGTCTCAAAATGTTGTTTTACATTTTCAGGATCATTTTGAAGTTCCGCTGTTGACAAATCAGAATAAACACAGATAATTTGACCAAGTTTAACTTTTTCAAAAAGAGCTGAAGTAATTTCTTCAAATTCATCATCATAAATCCCGCCAAAAACGGATGTATCAAAATATAATCTCAGCTTCACTTTACATAATTAATTAAGATTGATGTCATTACATTAAAAATCTCCCACCAAGTTCAATGTCAGGTTTTCATAAAAAGCGGGTTAAATCAGGTGAAATATAAGTTAATTTCAATCTTGTATCCTATGGATTATCAATAAAAAAAAGGTATGGAATACCAACACAAACCCTCATCGTCAGCTGGTCTCCCGACAAGTCGGGATGGGCCTACTTAAATACCAAGCAGTTATGAACTTTAGGTTTATAGCTGCTTTTTTTTTGTTGCATACATTTTGCATACATTCCAGGAAAATACAGCTACAAATCGGAAAGAAACTGCTAATTCCCTATTCCTCTAAGTTAGTTGTTCCACCCTATCACTAACCACGATATTTCCTAAACAAATTCTCAAATTAAGTACATGGCAGATTTGCATGTTGGCAGATCATGTGTATTTGAGAATGGTGTACATCCCCTCCAGGGCAAATCATCTCTGTTTCTTGTTTTTGAAATTCCTAAAACAACCGCTTAGATAAAGCATTAACAAAAATTTTTCTACCCCTAGCCCCTTTTTAGACCATCCCAAACCTCTAATCAATCTCGTTAGTAGCCCCCTCTTGTCCTCTTATATTCTTTTTTTGCATCACCCTCTGCGGGTTTATTCCCAAAATCGATGGCCGATATCTAGTAGCTATTATGTTATAATTTGTTAACCAGCAGTTAATAATTAAATAACATTTGTATTTAAAATTTGCAAAACTCCTTATTTTGAACCATTTCATTGCTACAATAAGATCTAACTACCATTTTTACCTAATTGGTTTAGTATCCTTAATTTTCTGTGGTTTGTTACTGATGAGCGTATCAAAATCTGATAGTTTTATCTTATTAAATGGCTTTCACAGTAATAGCCTGAATGATTTTTTTGCAAATTATACTTTTTTTGGAGATGGTATTTTTACATTAGGTCTGTGCGCATTTTTGTTTTTGCTAAAGCAAAAAAAACTCGCATTACTAATTTTAGTAGCCTTTTTATCATCGGGTTTAACAACCCAAATACTAAAATATTTTATCTACGCACCAAGACCTAGACTATTTTTTGAATCAAGTAATTATCATTACTATCTCAGCAATTATACAAACAGTTATAGCGGCTCAAACAGTTTTCCTTCTGGGCATACAACTTCGGCATTTGCATTAGCCACTGTATTAGCCCTGCATTTTAATAATAAATTATTTAGCATTATTATATTCATAGCTGCTGCCTTAGTTGGGTATTCAAGAATATATCTTGCGCAACATTTTCTAATGGACGTTTTTGTTGGTGCATTTCTTGGAATTAGTTTTGCCACTATTTCGGTTGTACTAATGAATAGTAAGTTATTAAAGCTTCCAGCATAAAGCCTATTGTACCCTGAGGGTGGCGATCAATTTCCTCATTTTTCTATTTTTTGATAGTTATAATTTTATATGAAGATAGTTCAGGTCTTAAAATTTGGAATTATAGGCTGCACAGGCATTACTATAGACTTTTTCATTACCTGGTTATGCAAAGAAAAGCTGAGAT
>JBIIVV010000079.1:0-13671 GCA_044339235.1 Ferruginibacter sp. | reverse complement strand
CCCTGTGTTACTCAATACGATGCCTATTCGAAATTTTACCAGTCGGATACCCAATTGTTCCACCGGATCGATACTCTCTTCCCATCGTTTACAAGTTTCTCCAAGAAATCCATTTGCTGCCGGATCCGTTTCAATAAATGCTTTTTCATTTGGAGCAGCATCTTCGCCATACCAGCCAATTGCGGATGCACTGATCACTGTTTTTATGGAATGGGTATTGTTGCGCAAGGCTTTTAATAGTAATGTGCTGCTATCAGTTCTACTTTTTACTATTTCTGCTTTATACGCTTCGGTCCATTTTTTGTCTACTACTCCGGCGCCCGCCAGATGAACTAGGCAGGTAGCCTTTTGGAGCGCTTTGATATCGATTGTTTGTTTAGCTAAATCCCAAATTGCATACGATACATTTGGGTTGGCAGGTTTTGAAAGGGGGATTCTTCTTGTTAATATGATTATCTGATGCCCCTGGGCCAATAAATGTTTTGTTAATTGTTGACCTACCATTCCTGTTCCACCTGAAATTAATACTGTCTGCATACTTAATTTTAATGCGATTGCGTTTAAAAATAAAAAATGGACACAACTTGAGGCAACTGATAAAATCATTGCCCTTAATAGCTTACTTTTATTATTGTAAAGATAGTAATACTTTAAAATGGGACATGATAAGTTTTGCTCAAAAAAATAAAAATGTACTTGTTGATTTTCCGATTGATAAAAAAATAAAAATTAATGAATATGAAGGCTATAATTTATGTAAGCTATTTTCTGCTGTTTTCAACGCTTTCCTTTGCTCAAAAAGTCACGTATTCTGAAATTCAAAGAGAGGATAGCCGGGAAATTAGTTTTGAGATTATTGGAAAAATTAAAGAAAATATTTTCATTTTTAAAAATGCCCGGTATAAATACAACTTAAGTGTATATAATGCTGAAGATATGGAATTGAAAGAAAAGGTAGACTTGGATTTTATTCCTGAAAAATCTTTTAATGTAGATTATGTATCGATGCCTGATAATTTCTATTTTATTTATCAGTACCTGCGTAAAGGGGTAGTGTATTGTATGGGTGCAAAAATGGATTTGAATGGCCATTTGGTTGACCAGCCCTTTCTCTTGGATACTACGCAGGTTGGGGCGTTTGGAGATAATAAAATATATACTACCATTAATAGCGAGGATAAGAAGCAAATCATGGTTTTCAAAATTCAAAAAAGGAACGACCAATTTAAATTTGTAACGCTATTGTTAGACAAAAATTTACAATTAACCCACAAGTCACGTGCAACCATCGAATATGATGAGCGTAGAGATGTGTTTACTGATTTTTCGCTCGACAATGAAGGGAATTTCATTTTTACAAAATCGGAAAAATCTGGTAACAAATCCAACTCCTCTTCGCTTTACCTTATTAGTAAAGCGCCATTTCAAGATTCATTTTCTCAAAGACAAATAGATTTAAAGGGGCTTTTTATAGATGAGGTAAAAATAAAAATTGACAATGTTAACAAACATTACCTTTTTAATTCTTTTTATTATATGGTAAATCGCGGCAATATCGATGGGATACTTTGTACTGTATGGGATGTGAAGGGGGATACTGCCTATTCCACTGTATTTACAAGGTTAGATGCTAGCATAAGAGAAATTGCCAAATCAAAAGGAAACAGCAAATTTGCATTGAACGATTTTTTTATTCGCAATGTAATTTTAAAAAAAGATGGTAGCTATATGATAGCTGCAGAAGATTATTCCACCCAAACAAGTGGTAATAATACGGGATGGAATCGGTGGAATTATCTTTATGGCTCACCCTTTATAAGTCCGTATGATTATTATTATTACAATCGCTCCTACGGAGGTTTTTATAGGCCTTATAGTAGTTTTAATAATGCCCAAACTACTCGGTATTACTGTAATAACATTTTACTGTTAGATGTGAACGAAACTGGTAATGTAGTCGGCGATAAAGTGATTAGTAAGGAGCAATATGCAGATGACAATGACAACTTCCTATCTTTTTCCACTTTTATTACAGGGTCTGAAATACATTTCCTGTACAATATTTTTGAAAAAAGGGATAAGTTTTTAACAGATAATACCATTACCTCCGGTGGGGTAATGAAAAGAAACCCTACTATTAAAAGTGTAGATCGGGGATTTGAATTTATGCCAAAATTGAGCAAACAGATTGGTGCCAGACAAATTATTGTCCCCTGCAGTTATCGCAGTCAAATATGTTTTGCTAAAATTGAATTTTAATCATTGTAGGATGAGCACGCTGCTAGTTTTTCTACCACTTCTTTTGCTAAATCTTTCGCATGAAAAGGTCATGCCTACAAGTAGTTAAAAATCCAATCCTAAACTTAGGTTCAATACCGGCTTGCCTTTAAAGATGCCATTCATTGGCCATCCTGCATCAAATCTCACAAAATAACCTAACAGGGTGCTTCTTGCACCAAAGCCATAGCCTCCTGCAAAGGGGCCGATACCACCCACCGTGCTAACCACTTGAATTGGGGGTTCTCCTAAGATTACAGATGGGCGCTGAAGCCCATTGTAACTTCCATTCCATGCTGCTCCCAAATCAACGAACTGAACCAATTGGAAATTGCGTAAAAAAGCATTATTGATTGGCCTGCTAAATAAAGTAGAAAAGACAGGTAGTCTGAATTCACTGTTCAGGATAACATTATTATTGCCGTTGGAAACATTTTGATTGAAGCCCCTCATATTTACAGCAAGGCTTTGAAAAGTGTAGTAGTTGTCGGCTGCTGGTTGGTTATAGTCATTAAATTTAGGGAATAACCATCCATCAGTTCCTCCTAGGTAATAGATTGTTTTTTGATTACCCCAGCTAAATTCACCCGCTGCACGGCCTGCCCAAATGAAATTTCGGTAAATGGGATAATAATACCGGGCATCCATTCCCCAATTAAAATTAAATTTACCCGTACTGTATATTTCTTTACTTACATCAGTGTTCCAATCGAAGTAAATTTTATATCTCAGTCCATTCCAAATATTTTGAGTTGGGTTGAGGGTATTGTCATATACGTACTCTACATGGGTAGTTACAAATTTTCTTTTAATGTCAGGTTCCTTCAAACTGTTGATATCATTAATGTCTGTATAATAAAAACTTCTATCACTTCTGAAACCTACATCTAATTTTATTCTTTTACTGTTGTCAAATGGGTAGGCTGCATTAGCTTGGTAAAGATTGGTGAAAATCCTACCATTGTTAGCACCCACCACATTTCTATAATAGGTGGTCCCCCAATCTATTCTTCTTTTTAAATTTTGATAACTCATCAGCCATTCATTGTCTTTTAAATTAGTCGATAATTTAAAAGCACCGGTAATTTTTATGTCTTCCATTAATTCGGAAGTGCCTAATCGTATCAGGCCATTCAACACCGAATTAGAAGAGAGGTTAATGGGCCCCTGACCACCTGCATAAGGCTGGTATCGGTTATAGAGTACGGAGTTGTTAAAGGATACGCCACCATAGTCGGCTCCAAATTTCATGGGTTTGTAAACAAACAACTTTGCTTTTTTGAGTACCGTATTTATTTCAATTCCTTCGGTATCGTTTATCTTGCCCGACTTGTTGATAGGCTTTTTCTCATTTTCAAATTCAGTTTGAAAAGCATTGGCCTCAATAACAACAGTGTCTTGGGTGAGTAAAGGAGAGTCAAACTTATCGGCCAATTTTTTCTCGATCTTATCCGCCATTACTATTGCTTTCATATAAGCCGTAGGCGGTACCGTTATATTTCTGCGGCGAAGCGTGTTTTCATCAATTTTTAATTTATACAATGTTTTTTGATCACTTTGTCGAGTAACTTCACTCACCTGATTGTTGGTGCCGGCAATCCTCGTTTCGGCTACACTGCTTTCATAATTGGTTAGCGGAAAGGTGTAGGCAGAATCCTTCGATACAGCTACCACCGCAATAGAATCTACATCCGTTTTTTTATAAACCTTTAGCGTACTATCAATTTCTTTTAAAGATGGATTTCTGAGAATTTCATCAGCGATTAATATTAGTGTATCAAGTCCGGCTGCCTTGGTGGTAAAGAAACCTGCATATCTGTTAGCCACACCATTTTCATCACTGATAAATGTAAAGTGGTTTGAATTATAAGGCATCGGATAGCGGGCATTACCATATTGCTGATGGGATAATTGTGTAATTTGATTGAGTGAGGGTTTGTTTCCAAAATTGGTAATGAGAAAAACATTGTAGTTGTTTTTACTGGGCAACACCGTATCACCTGATTTTGCATCTGCACTAGGCCGGTTACTTGCGAAAATGATTCCCGTTTTTCCAGGGAATGAAACAAAAGTTGCGTCTAGGTCGTCATATACGTCATCGGTAATCTGTTGCACTTTTTCATTTTCTAAATTGAGGGTGAAAATATCCGTATGGCCATTTTTTATCGCACTCAATAAAAGCGTTTTGCTATCGAGCATGTATTTTACATCCTGAATCTGTTGAAACTGTTTAGTTAAATCTAGTTTGGGAGATTTTATTCGGGTTACTACATCATACACAAATAACTTCAGCCTTCCTTCCTGACTATAGATTACGGTAAGCCTTGTCCCTTTTGGATCCCAAGCCATAATAGGGTAGCCGGGATTGGTTTCATTTTTGTAACTCCGGATGCCGTATTTGAGCAAGGTGGTAAAGCTAAAATCTTCACTCAGTTTTAATTTTACCAATCCCTTTTTATATTCTACAAAGGCATAGGTATTGTTTTTGGCAACTGGATTTACATTGATTCGGTAATAGTCCTGTCTTTTGTTGATATCAAAACTTTCTATAACATTGCCTTTGGGGTAAGCCTTTCTTTTTGAAATATCATTCGAATATTTCTCCTCCTGAAATTCCATGAATTCACTCAAAACATTTTTAAATTTTTGTTTGCAAATTTGTATGCAAGCGCGATTTAAATTTTTGTACACACGGGCGAGATAAAACAGATAAGTAACGTTTTCTTTTTTATATTTCTCTTCAATAAAATGCCAGAATGAATGTCCAGCTAGCAGCGGCTTTTCAAATGCAAACTGGTAAAAATTTCGATAATTACCACTGAGGATTTCACTTTTCAATTCATCATCGAGCGCTGTATTCCAGTTCTCTCCAGCAAAAGCTACATACCCATTGGTTAGCCATTTGGGTAAATCTAGTAGCGCCTGGTTTCCGGCAACTTCACCTAGGTCGTCACCAAATAAAATATTGTCTGTTAAAATTCGAGCAATACCTTCCCGGATTTGTTTTCGTAAATGTGCATGGTCTCCATTAAAATAAACTACCATTTTATTGTTCACTAATTGGGTTGCTCCGCCAGTAATCTGCCAGTCAATGCCTATTCCAATATTTGATTGCTGAAGGTCGGCAAATTCATTGTATACAATGATGTTGGCCCTACGTTGTAGACTATATTCTGTAAAGGCTTCTATTTTGGGAGTTTCTTCTTCTGCGACTTGCGCTATAAATTTGGCTAGTTCCTGGCCATTTTGATTAAAATAAGTATTGAAATTTTTGGTTTGGTAGTACTGCCATTTAAATTTTTTAAATTGCACTCGATTTTTACCAAATTCCACCGTATTTACTTGTGCCGATGAAATATGGGATCCAAGCAAAAGAATGCAGAGGGATGTAAAAATTATGCTGAACTTTGCCATGCTGAATGTCATATTTGGTAATATAAATAATCTATCTAAATTAATCATAAAAATATTGCTTTATTAAGTAAACAAATTGCTAATGTTTAAAATAAAATCTTTTACTTTCAATCCTATCGGGGAAAATACTTATTTACTCTATAATGAGTCAAAACAGTGCATAATTATTGATCCAGGATGTTATTTTGACCAGGAAAAGGATACCCTCAAGGCCTTTATTACTCAAAATGAGCTAAAACCAACGCAATTACTCAATACCCACTGCCATTTGGATCACGTTTTTGGAAACAAAATGGTGGCGGAGACCTACCAGTTAACCCTGCAGATCCACGAAAAGGAGAAATTGGTACTATCCTATGCCCCAACCTCTGGATTGATGTACAATCTGCCTTTTGACAGTTATGAAGGGGATTTTATTTTATTAAAAGAAGGCGACAGTTTGCTATTGGGGCAGGATGAATTGAAAGTAATCGAAGTTCCTGGGCACTCCCCTGGTAGCATTTGCTTTTATTGTGCCAAACAACATTTTTTAATTGGGGGCGATGTGTTGTTTCAAGGAAGCATCGGCAGAACGGACTTGCCTTTGGGTGATCACGAGGCTTTAATACATCATATTAAAACTAAATTACTGGTATTGCCAGAGGAAACGGTGGTATACAGTGGCCATGGAGCAACTACCACCATTGGCGAGGAAAAGGCGAATAACCCCTACTTAAGGTAAAATAACATAGGCCGATATTTGCGGAAAATTTCCATTGTTTCTCCCGTAGATTATTACGGATACGATAAAACAAAGCCCATTCAGCGGTTATTTATTTTCCATACAAAGCTCTATTAAAACGCTGTTAGTCCCCTTTGGATGTAAAAAACATACCAATTTATTATCCGCCCCCAGTTTGGGTATTTCGTTTAAAAGTGTAAATCCTTCCGTTTTCAACCTTGCCATTTCGGCAACGATATCTGCTACTTCAAGTGCAATATGATGAATTCCTTCCCCTTTTTTTTCAATGAATTTGGCAATGACCCCATCTTGGGTACTGCTTTCCAACAGTTCAATTTTGGTATCGCCCTTTTGAAAAAAGGCAGTATTTACTTGTTCTGTTTCAACTATTTCAGTCTTGTAGCAGTCTGTATTAAGTAGCTTTTCAAAAAGAGGGACCGCAATTGAGAGTTCTTTTACGGCAATACCAATATGTTCAATTTTTAACATAGATGAGTTTTTTGACTGTTTTGGTGCTCAATGTTTACGAAATAGGTAAAATGAATGGCTCGAAGTCTTTGAGAGGCCTTAAATGAAACCATTTATTGTAAATTTGCATTGTAATATAAAAATAGAAGAATATGTTGAAGTTACCGATTTATCTAGATAACAATGCCACCACTCCGATGGACCCAAGGGTGTTGGAAGCCATGACCCCTTATTTTTTGGAGCATTTTGGCAATGCAGCCAGCCGTAATCATCCTTTTGGCTGGGAAGCAGAAGAAGCGGTAGACTACGCACGTGAGCAGGTGGCTAAATTAATTGGAGCAGATCCAAAAGAGATCATTTTTACTAGTGGGGCTACTGAAGGCGATAATCTGGCAATAAAGGGCATTTTTGAAATGTATGCTAGCAAAGGCAATCATATTATTACGGCAACTACCGAGCATAAGGCAGTGTTGGATACTTGTAAGCATATTGAAAAAGCAGGCGGAGAGGTAACTTATTTGAAGGTAAGGCCGGATGGCTTAATCGATCTAAATGAGCTGGAAGCAGCTATTCGCCCTACTACTATTCTAATAGCGATTATGTATGCCAATAATGAAATTGGAACTGTTCAGCCAATTAGTGCAATTAGCGCCATTGCTAAAAAACATGGGGTGCTACTTTTTACAGATGCTGTACAGGCGGTAGGTAAAATACCGGTGGATGTAAATAAAGATGGAATTGACTTAATGGCATTTACCGCACATAAAATGTATGGGCCCAAAGGAGTGGGTGCCCTGTATGTGCGTCGTAAAAATCCTCGTGTAAAAGTTACCGCACAAATGGACGGGGGTGGACACGAAAGAGGAATGCGCAGCGGAACACTCAATGTACCCGGTATAGTAGGATTTGGTAAAGCCTGTGAAATATGTATGCAGGATATGGAAGAAGATACCAAACGAATCAGCAAACTAAGGGATAAGTTGGAAACGGAATTAATGAAGCTGGAAGAGGCGTATATCAATGGAAGTACCGAACACCGTTTACCACATGTGACCAATATTTCTTTTAAGCATGTAGAAGGAGAAGGTTTGTTGATGGGATTTAATAAAAATATCGCATTAAGTTCCGGCTCTGCTTGTACTTCTGCATCGCTCGAACCATCTTATGTGTTGAAAGCATTGGGTTTAGGGGATGATTTGGCGCACAGTTCACTTCGTTTTGGCCTTGGCCGTTTCACCAATGAGGAGCAAATTGATTATACTATCAAAGCAATCAGCGAAACGGTACTAAAGTTAAGGGATATGAGTCCACTCTGGGAAATGTATAAGGAGGGGATAGATTTAAGTAAAATTGAGTGGGCAGCACATTAATTTATAAATAAACAAAATAATAAGTAGGAAACTTAATTAAAGTATTTGATTCATTTTTTAGTTTTCTTAATTTCACATTTTTAAATTTACAACTATGGCATATTCGGAAAAAGTGATTGATCATTACCAAAATCCCAAAAATGTGGGTACGCTCGATAAAAGCAGTAAGAATGTAGGAACTGGACTTGTAGGAGCTCCTGAGTGCGGTGATGTAATGCGTTTGCAAATTGAAGTAGACGATGCAACTGGCATGATTACAGATGCAAAATTTAAAACCTTTGGTTGTGGATCGGCAATTGCTTCTTCTTCTTTGGCTACAGAATGGCTAAAAGGGAAAAGTATTGATGAGGCCCTTACTGTAGACAATATGGATTTTGTGGAAGAGTTAAATCTGCCACCTGTAAAAATTCACTGTTCAGTGTTGGCAGAAGATGCAATTAAAGCTGCTATCAACGATTACAGGGTAAAAAATGGCATGGATTCGATTAAGTTTGAGGAAAGTGTGGTTCACTAGGTCTTTGAAAGCCTAAACTGCGGATACGCCTTTAATGCGTACAAAAGAACAAAAGTTTTAAAAATGAATAGCAACGGTTCAAATATATCGGACAATAATGCGGTAGCGGAAGCAGCTCCTTTAATTGCACCTGTGGCCTTGGATAATGCTATTTATATCAGCGACAAGGCAAAGGCAAAGGTGATTACGCTAATGAAGGATGCAGGCTTGGCAGAGGATCCATCGTATTTTTTGCGAGTAGGCGTAGTAGGGGGAGGATGTAGTGGCTTAAGTTATAAAATGGACTTCGACAATGAACAAAAGCCAATGGATCAATCTTTTGAAGACAAGGGGATTAAAATTGTAACTGACCTCAAAAGCTTTTTGTACCTAGTAAATACCGAGCTGGAATTTAGTGATGGACTGAATGGTAAGGGCTTTTATTTCAACAATCCCAATGCTAGTAGAAGTTGTGGTTGTGGTGAAAGTTTTGCTGTATAGTTTACACTTCGCTTAAATAAGTTGTAGAAACGAACAATATTCCCGGTTGCCGAAGGTAGCCGGGCTTTTTTTGCCCCCATCTTGAGGGTGCCGTTGATTTGGAAATGGGTGCTTTTAAGTAGGATAAGGTCTGGAATTAAAAGTCCCGCCTTTTGGGCGGGACTGAGCAGTTAGTTTTGGTAAATAACTATTCTTTGGTAAATATCTGAGGTACGAAGGGGGTTTTTATTAGAAACATCCAAGAGCGCACTTCAAATGGTAATATATTAGCAGTTTAATCAAGAACAATAGACAAAGACTTTATTTAAAACGCTGCATTGGGGCAATAATTTTTTTATAAATCACCCAAGCGGTCGAATTAAAAAATATCATTATATAATTAAATTGAAACCAAATCATATTTAAACAAAATGATTGTAGGCGCTAAGCAGTAAATTGCATCTAATTTTATTATTCATGTGGAGTATTTGTAAAAAGGAATTGCACCAATTTTTTAGTAACCTTACGGGGTACATTGCCATTATTTTATTTTTGATGGTAAATGGTTTTTATTTGTTTGTATTGAATGATAGCAATCTTTTTGATTTTGGGTATGCTACCCTAGATACATTTTTTGAACTATCTCCTTGGGTAATGATTTTTTTAGTACCCGCTATCACGATGCGTTCCCTATCCGAAGAATTTAGATCTGGCACAATTGAGCTATTGCAAACTAGTCCCCTCACCAAATTTCAGATCGTTGCAGGTAAATACATTGCAATTTTAGGGGTACTCATCTTTGTAATTGCGCCCACCTTCATTTATATCGTTACGATCAAGCGGTTGAGTGCCGGGGGAGGAATTGATGGAGGCGGTATTGCAGGTAGTTATATAGGGCTTTTTTTATTAGCATCTGTATTTGCGGCGATTGGTTTATGCGGCAGTAGCTTTACTAATAATGCGGTAGTAGCTTTTTTAACCAGTGCTTTTGCTTGTTTGCTGCTATATTATGGTTTCAATGCAATTAGTAAGCTACCTGTTTTTCAGGCGAAAGCGGATTATTATATAGAAATGTGGGGTATTGATTTTCATTATAAAAGTGTAAGTCGCGGGCTGTTAGACACTAGGGATATCATTTATTTTGGAAGTCTCATTACACTGTTTCTTTTGATCACCATTAAAAATTTACTTAAGCGATAACTATCATATAAATGAAATTATTCTTCAATAAAATACTAAAGAGTAAAGCCTGGTTGCCGCTTAGTATCCTACTGCTAATCGCAATGAATTGGGCGGCATCTTTTTCTCATTCCAGTATTGACTTTACCAATGAAAAAAGATTTACCCTTTCCAGCACCACTCAAACTATTCTTACCAACTTGGATAGTACAGTGGATATTACGGTGTTTCTTTCGGGCGATATCAAATCAGAGTTTAAGAAACTAGCGAACAGTACTCGGGAGCTATTGGAAAATTTTAAGAATTATGGCGGCAATAACATTCAGTACAGTTTTGAAATTCCTGGGGATGGCTTACATGATTCTGCCAAATCAAAAGTATTTGAATCCCTTATTGAAATGGGCTTGCGACCTACCAACCAGCAGGTACAAGTAAAGGAGGGAGAAGGGGCAAATAATCGGCAGATATTTCCAGGTGCAATCGTTCGCTATCATGGAAAAACCATTGCCATAGACCTGCTGCAGGGGCAGGTTCAAAAAAGCGTTTTTAATTCTAATGACTTGTTGGATAAAAATTCCTTGAATAGTGCAGAAGCTTTATTGGAGTATAAATTTTCCCATGCAATCCAACAGTTAACCCAAGCCCAAATTCCCTTAGTGGGCTATGTGTATGGAAATGGAGAGCCAAAATATGGGTTCCTTCCGGTAAATGATGTTTTTGAAACCCTCGGGCGAAATTTTATTGTTGATACCATTAATTTAAAATCGCAGCCATTTATTCCTCGCGAATTTAATACGTTGGTGATCGTTAAACCAGTCGAAAAATTTAACGATGAAGAAAAATTCAAGCTAGACCAATATGTAATGAATGGCGGCAACATTTTATTTTTAATTGATGTATTATACGCCGAAAGGGATAGTATTCAAAATGGAGATCTTATTGCCTATGCTCGAGACCTGAATTTAAATGATCTGTTATTTCGCTATGGAGTTAGGGTCAATACAGACTTGATTGCGGATAAGCATTGCGATTTGATACCCGTTGAAGTGGGAAGTGTTGGCGGTCAAAGCCAGCAGCAATTATTGCCTTGGCCTTATGCACCTTTATTGCAATCTGGTTCGGCACATGGAATTGTAAAAAATCAAGCTGACGTATTAGGACAATTTGTAAATTCCATCGATACGGTGGAGGCTGTGGGCATTACCAAAACAATTCTGCTTTCCACTTCTGAAAATGCTTATACCATGGCAACTCCTGCTAGAATTGAATTGAATAGTTTGCAAACACAGGAATCAATCACCAAGTATAATCGTAAAAATATTCCCGTTGCAGTTTTGTTGGAAGGTAAATTTTCTTCCCTCTATGCCAATAGAGTAAGTCAGGCACAGCTTGATACTTTGCATCAGTATAGTGCAGAATTTAAAAGGGAGTGTACAAACCGAGGAAAAGTAATCGTAGTAAGTGATGCCGATATTGTGATCAACCAGGTTTCGGATAAGATAGGGCCTCTACCCATGGGAACTAATAAGTATACTAAAGTGGGGTATGCCAATAAGGATTTCTTTTTGACTTGTACAGAGTATCTAGCGAATAATGACAATGTATTGGAAGCGAAGGCGAAGGATTATACCCTACGATTATTGGATGTAAAAAAGGTGGAGGAGCAAAGAGCTAGTTGGCAATTAATCAACCTGTTATTACCGATCTCCTTGGTTTGCCTTTTTGCTTTATTTTACCAATGGAGAAGAAAAATAAAATATACGATTTAAAAAACTAATTAATTAAATAAAATCATGAATAATAGCTTGTTAATTTATATTGTTTTTGGCGCTGTAGTCTTACTAGCATTGGTTTTTGACCTAGGTTTGCTTAGTAAAAAAAACACTGTCATAACGCTTAAAAATGCAATTGTACAAACTGTATTTTGGGTAGCATTGGCCTTTGCCTTTGGCGCATTTGTTTGGTTTGAAAATGGCGCAAATGATGCGCTACAATATTTATCTGCTTATCTGTTGGAATGGTCGCTATCCATCGACAATATTTTTGTATTCATAATTATTTTTTCATTCTTTGGAGTAAAAAATCATGATTATTCTAGAGTGTTATTGCTGGGGATTTTGATGGCCATTGTTTTTAGGATCCTCTTTATCGCTGTAGGCAGCGGATTGGTTGCTCGATTTGAATGGATTATGTATATATTCGGAATATTTTTGGTGTATACGGGTGTTAAAATGTTTTCCAGTAGCGATGAAGAAGAGTTTAACCCGGAGGAGAGCTTTGCATTTAAAATGATGAAAAGGTTTATGCCTACTACCAATGCTGAGCCCAATGGAAGGTTTATTATCAAAAAAAACAATAAAATTTTATTTACCAAACTTTCCATGGTGGTGGTGATGCTGGGGCTGATCGATATCGTTTTTGCTATTGATTCCATCCCAGCGGTGTTTTCGATTATACCTGACCCCGACAAAAAACTATTGATTTATTCGTCCAATATTTTTGCTGTATTGGGTTTAAGAAGTTTATTCTTTTTGTTGCGAGGGGCAGCTAGTAGATTCGATTTTTTGCAACAGGGAATCGCCATTGTGCTAGTATTTATCGGAGTTAAAATGTTGGTCGTACAATGGATACATTTACCGGTTTGGGTATCATTGTTAATGATTGTATTTTGTATTTCGGGGTCTATTTTTTACTCTATCCATCACAATCGAAAGGGGGTTCCGGCAGATGTAAAAGAGTAGAATCTTTTAAAATGAATTAGAAGGTGGCGAATTAAGTGGGGGTTATTTTGACTGAAAAAGTTTTTATATTTTAAAATCATAAAATAGTCCATTGGTTTATTCAATTGAACAAATAGCGGAAATTGTTAGTGCCGAATTTTTACTCCATGAAAAATCCGGCACATTGATTGAGCACCTATTGCTTGATAGCCGTAAACTTTTGTTTCCCGAGTCTTCCATTTTTTTTGCATTGGATGGACCAAGGAGAAAGGGCCTTTCATTTGTAAGGGATTTATATAATAAAGGGGTAAGGGATTTTGTGATATCGGAGCCTGCAGGACTGGGGGCCATGGAAATGTATCCTGGTTCAAATTTCTTACTAGTCAGCGATGTACTTTCTGCGCTTCATTCATTAGCTGCTTTTCACCGCAAACAATTTAGCATTCCTGTTATTGGCATTACAGGTAGCAATGGAAAAACAATTGTAAAAGAATGGCTGTATCAGTTATTAGAAGATGATTATACCATTGTGCGAAGTCCTAAAAGTTA
>JBIIVV010000283.1:0-4009 GCA_044339235.1 Ferruginibacter sp. | reverse complement strand
ACTACTAAGCTGATCGATAATCGTATTAAACTCTCCTTTGAACCTATTGAATTGACAGAGAAAATATTAAGTCAGGGTTCGCCAACACCTATTGAAGTGCGGTTTTCAGGCAGGGATAAAAAATTGAATGAAGCTTATGCCAAGAAATTAATAACGCAATTAAACAAGATTCCATATTTGCGAGATGCGCAGATTGGTCAATCTACTAAATACCCTACAATCAATATTAATATAGATCGGATAAGAGCGGCGCAATTAGGAGTAGATATATCAGATATATCAAGGTCATTGACCGCATCCACTTCTTCATCTCGGAGTATAGAAAAAAATACCTGGATTGATGAAAAGGCAGGAGTTGCTTATGCTGTCCAAGTGCAAGTGCCTGAAAATAAAATGAATAGTAGAGATGAACTGGGGGAGATTCCGATATTGAAAAACTCAGCCCGACCACTATTAGGAGATGTTGCAACCTTCACATTGGATTCCACTTATGGTGAAACTGATAATCTTGGAGTATTGCCTGTTTTGACAGTAACAGCAAACATGTTTAAAAAAGATTTAGGAGGCGCTGCAAAAGATGTAAATAAAGCTATCAGAGAGCTTGGGAAATTACCTCGTGGTATTAATGTTGAACTAATAGGTTTAAGTAACACCTTGAATGAAACGCTCGATAGTTTACAAAGTGGTTTAGTAGTTGCAATCATTGTGATATTCTTAATGTTGGCTGCCAATTTTCAATCCTTTAAAGTGTCTGCTATTGTATTAACAACCGCTCCTGCAGTGTTGCTAGGCTCCTTGTCTCTATTAATACTTTGTGGGTCAACTTTAAATCTTCAATCCTATATGGGAATGATAATGTCGGTGGGTGTTTCAATATCCAATGCAGTATTATTAATTACCAATGCAGAACAGTTAAGGATGCATAATGGCGATGCGATACTTTCTGCAAAAGAATCTGCAGCATTGAGGTTGCGCCCAATTGTAATGACTGCTGCTGCGATGGTGGTGGGTATGATTCCAATGGCGCTGGGTATTGGGGAAGCAGGAGATCAATCTTCACCGCTTGGAAGAGCTGTGATTGGAGGACTAGTTTTATCTACTTTTGCTGCTTTGTTTATTCTGCCGTTGGCTTTTGCATGGGGACAAGGAAAAGCCTCCACAGCAAGTGTGTCGTTAGATCCGGAAGATGAAGCCAGTTCACATTTTATTCCTTCTCTTCGACATACATAAAATTTAAAATAAATACCTATTTAAAATAATCTCATAATATGAAATACCTTTTTTCTGCAAGCGCTTACCTGTCTAGAACAATGATTTTATTTGTCATTATAATAATAGTTAGTTGTAATAATGAACAGAATCAAAATTTGAATACTGAAAAAGAAAAAGTTGAAATAGTAAAAACAGCTGTTGCAGAAGCTTTCATTTTAAATAAAGGCGATTTAACCTCCTCGTTTAAAATTCCAGGAGAATTGATCGCATTTCAACAAGTTGATTTATATGCAAAATTGAATAGCTATATTAAAAAAATGAAGGTAGATGTAGGGTCTGAGGTAAAAGCTGGACAGATGCTGGCAGAATTAGAAGCTCCAGAAATAAATGCTCAATTATCTACAGCTCAGTCAAAATTAAAATCGCAGGAAGCAATCTGCTTTGCTAGTAAGGCAACTTATGATCGTTTGGTCGAAACAAATAAAACGCCTGGAACCATATCAAAAAATGATCTAGATCAAGCCTATGCGAAACAAAAATCTGACTTAGCTCAATTAGAAGCAGCAAAATCTAATTATCATGAGGTATTAACTACAAGAGGGTATTTACAAATTAAAGCTCCTTTCAACGGTGTTATAACTGCCAGAAATGTAAGTGCTGGCGCCTATGTGGGGCCGTCTGGAAAAGGATCTGATTTGCCATTGTTCACTTTAAAAGAGCAGGATAGGTTGAGATTAGTAGTTAGTGTGCCTGAGGCATATACTGCCTATATAAGTACAGAAAGTGAAGTTGTTTTTTATCTGGCCTCTATTCCAGGTGAAAAGTATCAAGCAAAAATAGCTAGACTTGCTGGTGCATTAGATACTAAACTTCGTTCTCAACATATAGAAATGGATGTGATAAACGAAAATCACAAGTTATTGCCTGGAATGGTAGCAGAAGTATTGATTCCACTAAGTTCAAATGCTGACGCTTATGTAGTTCCAGCTTCTGCAGTTTTAAATTCTACCACCGGTGTATTTGTTATTTCGATACATAATAATTCAAATCTTTGGGTGCCCATAAAAACCGGAAGAACTTATGAAGGCAAAACAGAAATATTTGGTGCTGTTAAATATGGAGATACCATTATCACTAGGGCGAGTGAAGAAATACGAAATGGTGTTACCGCAAATAATTTTATTATAAAGTAGCCTAGCTAATTTTTCTGCACCCGAAAAAGATTCGTATACGGTTTATCTTTACAATATTTACCAACTGGAGAATAAGGCACCATCAATTAACCCGTCTCCATCAAACTAGGGTTTTTTCCATCTTGTCAAAAACCACTTTTTACAAAAAATTATCTACGCACTAAAAACCCTAATTTATCTGCGCATCATAGCAGATAAATTAGGGCATAAAAAATGTTACCGCAAAATGCTTAGTCTTGAATTTTAACCTTCCATTCTACAAACTCAACCGTATATTGTTTTTGATCGGGCGAGCCTGCCGCCAATCCCAAATCCACTGCTGCTGCTATTCCTGGAATATTTTTTGTCTGGCGTTTGATGATCCAATTTTTACCATCTAGACTAACATAACCGGTAAACTGATCGCCATGACGCTCCAGCTTAATCCATATCGGAGTAGGTGAGTTTTCAGGCAAATTCTCGCTGGAAGCCTTATGCATACAGCCGTTGCCAAACTCATCGTATTCAATTCCAGCCCTACCCGGAGTGCTAAACATCAATACAGATCCTAAGCTACCACGATCTACATCGAAACTTTTGGAAATGTCATTACGGACAAACAAGCCACTTCGATACCATTCGCTGGTGCGATTTCCAAAGGCTGCTATTTTTGCCGTCGATACAAAATCACCTTTTAACTTTTTCAGATATACCGTAGCATAGGCATCTTCTGCATGATAAAAATCCCATCCACTTGCTTTTAAAACATATCGGTTCTCGTTTTGAAAAACCTCCACGATTGCAGGTTTTGATTTTGAAGAAAGATAGGTCAGCAGTTTTTCTTTGGACAAATCAAGTTCCTTGCATTTAAGCACTGTTAAAGTCTGCTCACCACTATTCCCAATGCGCAATGGGAATAGCCCTATTTTTGGAACAAGATCAAAAGAAATTTCCTTCACCTCCTTTGCTTTCAATTTTATTGTCTCAGTCTTAACCAGTTTTCCAGCAGCGAAAAGATGAATCTCCGTCTGAATATCGGTCTGCTGCAGATTGGTGGCCATGGCTGTAATATGTACAGATTCGCCCGCTAAAATACGTCCCTCTGAGAGATGAAGCTGGTTGAAAGACACCTTGGGTTTTTCCCCTTCTACTGTTACCTTTTGGGGTCTGGTTTCTCCTATTGCAAGCTCTTGGCCTCCTGGGTTATTCAACCGAATCTCAAACTCGATCGTACGGGTATTCCCTCTAACAACCGGGAAAGGCTTGGTGTCAATGGGTTTTCTATCTAACAACAATGACACTTGAGCAACTCCTGAACTACCAGTATTTAAAATATCGGCTTTGACTTTCAGTAAACTGCCTGTTGGCAACATCCCTTTTACCGGCTTGCCATTTAGGGTAATCTGAAGATTAGAACACTCAAAGCTCGGAAGCCCTTCGATAAATTTTTCAGGCAACAGTTTGGGATGCTCAATCAAAAAATTATCTGAGTAATCATTGTTAATTAAATAGGTTCCACAGGTTTTCATATCTCCCTGTTCCAGGTCGAAGTAAATATTATTTTTAACCGTCCAGTTGCTCGACAAATTATCAAACCAGAAAGCAACATTATCGCTAAAAAATCC
>JBIIVV010000078.1:0-13705 GCA_044339235.1 Ferruginibacter sp. | reverse complement strand
TTTAGGGGGTTAGGGTTTAGGAGTTTAGGGGTTTAGTAGATATCTCTGCCGAAAAATCAAAAAAACAGCTCCCGGTATGTCCAGGAGCTGTTTTTATATGAAATAATTTAAATGAAGCCAATCCTTACACGTCAATCTTTGCATATTTGGCGTGTGTTTCAATAAACTCTCTTCTGGGTGGCACTTCATCGCCCATTAGCATACTAAACACAAGATCCGCCTCTGCTGCACTTGAAATGGTAACCTGCTTAAGGGTTCTGGTAGCAGGATTCATTGTTGTTTCCCACAATTGCTCTGCATTCATTTCTCCCAAACCTTTATAGCGCTGAGTAGTAACGCTGTCATCTTTTCCCTGCCCAAATCTTGCAATCAATCCTTTGCGCTCTGCATCGGTCCAGGCATAATCCTGGTCCTTTCCTTTTTTAACTAGATACAATGGCGGCTGAGCAATATAAACGTACCCTTGCTCCACCAACTCCTTCATATACCTGAAAATAAAGGTCAATATCAGCGTAGCGATATGACTGCCATCCACATCGGCATCAGTCATAATAATCAATTTATGATAACGCAGCTTGGAAAGATCCAATGCCTTGGGATCTTCGGGAGTGCCAATTTTTACACCCAATGCGGTAAACATATTCCGAATTTCCTCATTGTCATATATCTTGTGCTCCATCGCCTTCTCTACGTTCAAAATCTTACCTCTTAATGGAAGAATGGCCTGGTAACTCCGATCTCTACCCTGCTTGGCAGTACCACCGGCAGAATCCCCTTCCACCAGGTACAATTCGCAACGATTAGGATCCTTATCACTACAATCGGCCAATTTACCTGGCAATCCACCCCCTGTAAGTACGCTCTTGCGCTGCACCATTTCCCTAGCTCTTTTGGCCGCGGCCCTTGCTTGTGCAGCTAGAATCACTTTCTGAATGATTGTCTTGGCGTCTTTCGGATTTTCTTCCAAGTATGCGTTCAAAACACGGCTCAAAGTACTATCCACCACACCCATTACCTCATTGTTACCCAATTTGGTTTTGGTTTGCCCCTCAAACTGTGGCTCTGGCACTTTTACAGAAATGATAGCACTCAACCCTTCCCTAAAATCATCTCCCTCAATCTCTACCTTGGCTTTTTCAAACATACCTTCCCTTTCCCCGTAGCTTTTGAATACACGGGTGATGGAACGACGGAAGCCTGCCACATGGGTTCCCCCTTCAATGGTATTGATATTGTTTACGTAACTAAAAAGGTGTTCTTGGTAACCGGTATTATAAATCATGGCTACTTCCACGGTTACATTACTGCTGGCATCATACCCATCGCAATAAATCACGGTAGGCAATAAGGCATTGCGGTTGGCATTTTTATCCAGCATTTCTACAAACTCCACTATACCCCCTTCGCTGTAAAAAGTTTTAACATATGTTTTTCCATCTTCATCCACTTCCCGCAGATCATGAATGATAATGGTGATTTTTCTATTTAAAAAAGCTAGCTCCCGCAAACGGCCTTCGAGAATTTCTCTGTTATAGATTCCGGAAGTAAAAATGGAGAGGTCGGGCCAAAATTGTACGGTTGTTCCATGGGTGTCAGAAGTTCCTATTTCGCGAACCGGATATTGCGGAAACCCTTTTGCATATTCCTGCTCAAAAGTCTTGCCATCTCTGTTAACGGTAACATGCAATTTGCTACTCAGTGCATTCACGCAACTCACTCCTACCCCATGCAATCCTCCGGATACTTTGTAAGAATCTTTATCAAATTTACCACCCGCATGCAATACCGTCATTACCACTTCCAATGCACTCCTGTTTTCCTTAGTATGCAATCCTGTTGGGATACCGCGTCCGTCATCCGCAACGGTAATCGAATTGTCTTCATTAATGGTAACCATAATGTTGTGACAATGACCAGCAAGCGCTTCATCAATGGAGTTATCTACCACTTCATAAACGAGGTGATGCAAACCTTTTACACCGATATCCCCAATGTACATGGCAGGTCTTTTTCGCACTGCTTCTAATCCTTCTAAAACTTGGATACTGTCGGCACCATAGCCATTAACGTCTGGTATTATTACTTCATCCTTTTCTGTGCTCATGTTGGTAGGCAAATTCGCTTTAAAATTATCAAAATTGATATGGTTGCAAATATAAGGAAAAGCACTCGTTTTAGGCAGCCTAAAGGCATCTCCTAGGGATTAGTTTCCCCAAAGATTTCCACAGTATTTGGCGCATTTTGGGAAATGGGGAATAGCTGCTGAGAGAGGCAGAAATAACATGGCCGAAGCTGCTTGATTTTAAAAGACGACTGACTGTTAAGTTCAACTTTGACCACAACTATGTTTGACGGTAAGCGCCGACGCTTGGTAAAGTACATAGCCAACCCTTTTTAAATGACACCAACCTGACATATTACAAATTATTATGTACCATTTTGGCTTATCTTTGCATTGAAATTAATTGATGCATCCAACTAAAAAACCTATTGCCATACCCCAACAACCCGCCTTACTTTTTAATGAGTTGGATGTGTTGCAGGATATTGATCGCTCCGTTCCTGGATCGGTTCAATATGCCATTACCCGCTATAAAAAACAGCTGCAATGGAGTTTTGAAGATACCGGTATGCTGAGCTACCATTACGAAAAAAATAACCCCACTGCTAACTATCTGGAATTGAAATTCTGTGTGTCGGGAAATGTGTATTGCCGCCAAAAACAAATAGAATGCGACTCCTGCAAATTCAATGCCTCTAAAGGCTGCATTGAAAAAGTAGACAGTGTGGATGTTTTGAGTTTTGTTTTCAAACCTGCTTACCTTACCCAATTTGTAAAAGGCAAGAAGCAACTCAATATTTCTGATGAAGTATTGTCCTTTAGCCATACCAGTTCATTTTCAAAAAGCTTACCCCTTTGCGGCAAAACTAGAAAAGCCATTGAAGCGCTGCTCAATCATACTTACACCGATACCCTAGAAAATATTTTCATCAATGCACAAACCCAAATTTTACTGCTGTATAGTATGGACTGCATGCTAGGGGATAAAGAAGAAATATTTACCTGCAAATTTTTAGCCAATGCAGATGACCGTGAAAAAATAATCAAGGCAAGGGAGGTATTGCTTCAACATATTGGCGAACCCCTTACCATCAAGGAACTCAGTCGAAAAGTAGCCATCAATGAATGCTACCTCAAAAAGGGGTTTAAGGAATTATTCGGAACCACCATCTTTGATTTTTACCAAAGCCAACGCATGGAGCATGCAAAATATTTACTTTACGAAAAAGGACTCAGCGTAACAGAGGTTTCCCTATTACTAGGCTATTCCTCCATCTCTCACTTCAGCACTGCATTTAAAAAGCATACTGGTATCAAGCCATGTGAACTTTTACTCCGATAATGCCTTTGTTTTTCGTTTTGCGTAAATGCAATTCCCGAATGTATAAATAGTTTTTAGGAAGGTAGCTTTTCTTTGCAGTCAGCAAAAAAGATCACTCACTATCTACCGCTTTCTACATATGTTCAGAAAAATATCCTTTTCAATAATTTGCTTATCGATGGCATTTTTAGGCAAATCCCAAAGCAACCTCTTTGGAAAAATTATCACACAGGATGGGGCTCCAGCGGCGAATGTGAATATTGAATTGAAAGAACTTAAAAAATATACCACAAGCGATTTGAATGGGGCATTTAGTTTCAACCCGATTGCTGACGGCCGTTATACTCTCATTACATCCTATATAGGCCTTCAGACAAAGCAACAGCAAGTAATTGTTCCGCTAGACAAAGCCACCCAATTAAATATTGTGCTCAATGAAAATACCAGCGAATTGCAGGAAGTAATCATTAATTCAAAAAAAGGACTCAATAACCAGCTAGTATCGATTGGCAAAGTTTCCATCGATCCGATGGACCTACCGCAAAGCATTTCGGTGATGGGGCAATCTGTCATCCGAGACCAGCAATCGCAGCGACTAAGTGATGTCATCAAAAATGTGAACGGCGTTTATTTGTCTACCACCAGGGCCAACACCCAAGAGAGTTTTTCGGCGAGGGGATATGGTTTTTCAAGTAGCAACATGTTTAAAAATGGATCAAGGATCAATACTGGTACTATGCCGGAAGTTAGCTCTCTTGAAAAAGTAGAGATTCTGAAAGGAAGCGCCGCTATTTTGTATGGCAATGTGGCTCCTGGAGCAATTATCAACATGGTGACCAAGCAACCCAAGTTTTTCTTTGGCGGAGAAGTTGCGCTTAGGGCGGGCAGCTACGGATTATTAAAGCCTAGTTTTGATATATTTGGTCCGCTGTCAAAAAAAATCGCTTTCAGGGTAAACGGCACGGTCGAAAAGGCCAATAGTTACCGTAACACTGTACAATCTAATCGGTATTATATTAATCCATCCCTGCTATTTAAAATTGGCAAAAAAACGATATTGATAGCCCAGGGCGATCACCTCAACCATGATTTTACTCCGGACTTTGGAATTGGAACGCTTAATAATACCGTCATCCCGGATGTACCCCGTTCAAATTTCGTAGGTACACAATGGCAATACAATAAAGCCAAACAAACTACCGTTACTGTCACCCTAAAACATGAACTCAACAATAACTGGTCTGTCAATGCCAGTACTTCCTATCAATTATACTCAAGGGATTATTACTCCACCGAAAGAATACAGGCGGCTGCAAATGGCGACTGGATTCGTCCACTCAATAAAATCGAATCGCAGGAAAAGTACTTCGTAGGTAATATCGACCTAGTGGGTAAATTTAAAACGGGGGCTGTAGCGCATCAATTATTAACTGGTATAGATGGAGACAAGTATTTTACTAGTACGTATGCTTTCAATAATCCTACTGTGTATGACACCGTCAATATTCTGAATCCCACTAAATTCATCGCAAGAACCGATATTCCTTCGGCATCAAAAATTACTAGGCTGGAAACGCCGATTAATAGGCTTGGTGCTTATGTGCAAGACCTTATCCATATTTCCAATCAACTTAAATTACTGGTTGGTATGCGCTGGTCAATTCAGAAAGGCTTATCAGCCACTACCACTTATTTGCTTAAAGACAGTGCGCATAAGGGTATCGCTACTACAGCAAATGCATTTTCGCCCCGGCTTGGTTTGGTCTACAAACCTTTTGAAAGCATGTCTGCATTTGCAAGCTACTCCAATTCATTCTCGGTTAACAGTGGCACCGATGTATCGGGCAATGCATTGTCTCCCTCCTTAATTGATCAATTTGAATTTGGAATGAAGAACAACTTGATTAAAGACAAACTTTCTGCTAACCTCACATTTTACAAAATCATCAATAATAACCTAGCTCAAACAGCGCAGTTTGCTGCAGATGGGGTTACTCCAAACAATAACATCGCTTTAAAAGAACTGGCGGGGCAAACTACCAGTAATGGCATTGAATTAGACATCAATGCGCAGCTGGTAAAAGGTTTAAATATATTAGCTGGTTATAGTTTTAACAACATGCGCTACACCAAAACCAAAGAAGCAAAAGGAAATTATATAGAAGGGGAAAAATTGATAAATACCCCTGCCCATACTGCCAACACCAGCGCATTTTATACTTTTAATAAAGGAGCTCTGAAGGGGCTCAAATTGGGCGTTGCGGGATTTTACACTGGCGACCGACTGGGGGGATGGAACAATACGCAGGGGCAGGCGCAAAACTATAACCGATTAATTCCCGTTATTGGTTTTACCACATTCGATCTATCGGCTGGATATAGCTATAAAAAAATCACCCTATTAGTAAAGTTGTCGAATTTAATGAACACCTACAATTATTATGTGCACGAAAACTACAGCATCAATCCAATAGCTCCTAGACAGATTATCAGTACTTTATCGATAAAATTCTGACGTTCGATGGATTAGTTGAAGCAGAAAATAAAGGAAGCAAAAGACAGGCATTAATATTAAAGGGGGCAAAAACAAATAAAGAATATTCTTTACTGCCTCCAAAAAGCAATTGAAAGGTGCTTAGCCGGACGGGTTTGTTTTTCCAACAAGTCTATTTCTTACCTTTGCGCACATTTTATACCACTGATAGCAACCTGATATGAGCGCCAAATACCAAGAATACCAGCAATTGAATTTACCGGCCATCGGTAATGAACTATTGAATCAATGGGAGAAAAACAATGTATTTGAAAAAAGTGTAGCGCTGAGGGAAGGCAAGCCTCCCTTTGTATTTTACGAAGGACCACCCAGTGCCAATGGCATGCCGGGCATACATCATGTAATTTCAAGAACCCTAAAAGACTTGGTTTGCCGCTATAAAACCATGCAAGGGTTTCAGGTAAAAAGAAAGGGCGGCTGGGACACCCATGGATTACCTGTTGAATTAGGCGTGGAGAAATTATTAGGCATCACCAAAGAGGATATCGGAAAAAAAATATCGGTAGAAGAATACAATGCCACCTGCCGAAAAGAAGTACTGAAATTCAAAGACAAGTGGGACGACATTACCAATAAAATGGGCTATTGGGTGGACCTCAAAAACCCCTATATCACTTTTGAAAACAATTATGTAGAAACCCTTTGGTGGACTTTAAGTGAGCTGCACAAAAAAGGCTACTTATACGAAAGTGTAAGCATACAACCCTATTCTCCAGCTGCAGGTACAGGACTTAGTTCGCATGAATTAAACCAGCCAGGCACTTACAAGGATGTAAAAGACACCAGTGTGGTGGCAATGTTCCGCCTTCCCCATCCCTCAGAAAGCCCTGCTTCCGAACACCCAGCAGTGGCAAAGATTTTTGCTGCCATGGAAACTTCAGGTGAGGCTTTTTTTATGGCTTGGACCACAACCCCCTGGACACTTCCTTCCAACCTTGGATTAACCGTAGGTCCGAATATCGACTATGTGCTGGTAAAAACATTTAACCCCTATACACATTTACCTATAAATATTATTCTTGCAAAGACGCTTTTGGGCAAATACTGTAAGCCCGAGGCAGAAAACGCAGACTTTGAGGCTTATAAAGAAGGCGATAAAGTTTTACCCTGGAAAATACTTTCCGAATTCAAGGGAAAGGAATTGGATGGGATTGAATACGAACAACTGCTTCCTTCAGCTGCTAATACAATTGAACTTATAAGAGAAACTACTCCAGAAGCAAATCCTTTCAAAATTATTTTGGGCGATTTTGTTACCACCGAAGATGGAACCGGCATTGTACATACCGCCCCTGCATTTGGTGCAGACGATTATAAAGTAGGTAAGAAAAATAACCTTGGTATTTTGACCTTGGTAGACAAGCAGGGAAAGTTTATAGATGGGGCCGGTGAATTCAGTGGCCGCTTTGTTAAAAATTACAAAGATGATCCCAACTATGTCGATGTCAACATCGATATCAGTGTAAAGCTTAAAAAAGAAAATAGAGCTTTCAAAGTAGAGAAGTACGAACATAGCTATCCCCATTGCTGGAGAACAGATAAACCTATTATCTATTATCCCTTGGATGCTTGGTTCATCAAAACCACTGCTGTCAAAGATCGTATGGTGGAACTCAATAAAACCATCCAATGGAAACCGGCAGCAACCGGAACAGGTCGCTTCGGCAACTGGCTCGAAAATATGGTTGATTGGAACCTGAGTCGCAGCCGTTACTGGGGAACCCCCTTACCCATCTGGCGGACAGAGGATGGCTCCGAAGAAAAATGCATCGGCTCCATCAATGAGTTGAACAGAGAAATAAAAAAAGCAGCGGAGCAATTGGGTGGCGATACCAATCATCACCATCTGAATGAAGCTGTTTTGGATCTGCACAAACCATTTGTGGATTCAATTATATTGGTAAGCAATTCGGGTTTGCCAATGAAACGAGTACCCGACCTGGTGGATGTTTGGTTCGACAGTGGCGCAATGCCCTATGCACAATGGGGTTTGCCAGATAGCAGTTCCAATGAGTTTGGTCCGCTAAGTACAGAGAATTTTTGGCAATACCATGCCGCTTCCGCCAAATCTCCACTCAATGGCAAAGGTGCCAATGGAGCATTTCCAGCCGATTTTATAGCTGAAGGAGTTGACCAAACTAGGGGCTGGTTTTACACCTTACATGCCCTTGGCGTGTTGTTGTTTGACAGCGTAGCCTACAAAACCGTAGTAAGCAATGGCCTTGTGCTAGATAAGAATGGCAATAAAATGAGTAAGCGCCTCGGCAATGTGGTAGATCCATTTGAAACCATCAATACTTTTGGTGCAGATGCCACCCGCTGGTATCTCATTACCAATGCATCGCCTTGGGATAGCCTGAAATTTGATACTGAAGGAATTAAGGAGGTGCAACGTAAATTTTTTGGTACACTTTATAATACCTATCAATTTTTTGCATTGTATGCCAATGTGGATGGATTTGTGTTTAAAGAAGCCTTGATTCCACTCAATGAAAGACCTGAGATTGATCAATGGATTTTATCCTCTCTGAATACTTTAATAAAAAATGTACAGCAAAATCTGGATGACTATGAGCCGACACAAGCAGGCAGATCCATCGAGGATTTTGTGGATGCTCATTTGAGCAACTGGTATGTTCGATTATGTCGCCGCCGGTTTTGGAAAGGAGAATACGAGCATGATAAAATTGCTGCTTACCAGACTTTATATGAGTGCCTCGAAACACTGACAAGACTCATGGCCCCCATTGCCCCTTTCTTTGCAGATTGGCTTTTTCTGAACCTAAACAAGGTTTCTGGGCGTTATCAGATTGAATCTGTTCACCATAGCGATTTCCCATCCATTAACGAGGCGGCCATCGATGCCGATCTAGAAAAAAGAATGCAATTGGCCCAGGATGCCTCGTCCTTAATATTATCGCTTCGCAAAAAAGTAAATATTAAGGTTCGCCAGCCACTTCAAAAAGTGTTGATTCCAGCAATGGATTCAGCAATGGCAGAAAGAATAGAAAAAGTGGCAGATATCATAAAAGCTGAAACTAACATTAAAGAAGTTGAAATTTTAGGCGCCGAAAATAATTTCATTCAGAAAAAGGCAAAGGCCAATTTTAAAACTCTCGGGAAAAAGCTGGGCCCGAAAATGAAATGGGCTGCCGATGAAATCAGCAAATTTAGTAATGTAGTCATTGACAAGGTGTTAGAAGGGGATTACTTGCTAAACCCTGATTATGTAGCAAAAAATGAAGATCCCATTATTATAAGCAGTGAAGATCTGGAGGTGGCCACCGATGAAATTACCGGTTATGAAGTAGCCAGCAAGGGTTCCTTGACCGTAGCCCTCGATATTACCATCACAGAAGAGCTTAAAAAGGAAGGAGATGCTAGAGAATTTGTCAATAAAATTCAAAATATAAGAAAAGAGAGCGGATTTGAGCTTACAGACAGGATAAATGTGTCTGTTTTGGAAAATGCAGGGGTACAACTTTCATTAATTCAATATAAAGTTTATATTTGCGCGGAAATCCTGGCAGATTCGCTTGCTTTTTACCCTATATTAAACGAGGGAACCGAAATTGAGGTGAATAATGCTATATTAAAAGTGAACGTACTTAAAAATTCAAATTAGTATGGCGACAAAAAAGCAGCTGCCAGTAAAAGCAGTAAAAAAAACGGGAAAACCTATTGCAAAAAAAGCCACTCAACCAGTAAAATCCACCCCTAAAAAGGTGGTTAAAGTAGCTCCAGCAAAAAAAATTGCCCCTAAAAAGGTAGTAACTAAGCCTATCCCAAAAAAGATAAGCAAACCTGCCCCTAAAAAAGCATTTGCTAAACCTGTAGCCAAGAAAGTAATCGCTAAACCTGTAGCTAAAAAGGTGATTGCTAAGCCTTTAGCTAAAAAAGTGGTAGCTAAGCCTGCCGCTAAAAAAGTATTAGTCAAATCAGTCGCAAAAAAGGCAGTAGCTAAAGTAGCCCCTAAAAAGGTAAACAAACCTGCTCCGAAATCTATAAAACCCCCAGCAAAAGCAGCTCCCACAAAAGCTGTTCCTGCAAAAAAAATTCCAATACTTATAAATAAACCGATTATTAACAAAGCTCAATCGGTGAAAAGTATTCCCCCAAAAGCTGCTAAACCAGCTAGTATAATTATGGCGAAAAAAGTTGAAAGTACACCCCCTGCAGTAAAACCTGCAATTATTAAAGTTGTTTCGGTAAAACCTGTTCCGGAGGTAAAAGCAAAAGACATTAAAGTGCCGGCGCCAAAACCAGTAGTGATTCCAAAGATTTCGACTAAAACAGTTCGTAAATATCAACCCGAATTTACAAAATCTGTATTAGACAAAGCTCAAAGAGATCCTGGAGCTCCTTCTCAGCGCTATAGCGATGTTGAATTACATGAATTCAGGGAGCTAATCCACCGCAAACTGGAAGCTGCTAAAAAAGAATTGTCATATTTACATGGCCTAATTACCCGTAAAGATGAATTGGGAGGTGATGAAAGCGACAACCGCTACATGACCATGGAAGACGGAAGTCTTAGCATGGAAAGAGAGCAATTGAGCCAAATGGCCAGTCGCCAGATTACTTTTATCGATCATCTCGAAAAAGCAATTATGCGCATTGAAAATAAAACATATGGCATTTGCCGCGTTACAGGCAGACTCATCGATAAAGCAAGATTACGGGCTGTACCACATGCAACCCTTAGCATAGAAGCAAAGATGAGTTCGAATAAATAAAAAATTGTTACTTCCACAGGTTAGCCTGGAAACTACTACAAAAAAGAGAACGAAATCGTTCTCTTTTTTTTGATCCTACATTTTTTAATAAAATCTATTCCCAGGTCCACTTTATCGATAAGTACTATTCATTTTCAATATAGCCTATTCCTATAAAAAGAACAGGACCAAAAAGTAAAATCTTCCCCTATTTTTAAGTTCCCCTTCTGCTAAAAACTTACATTTGCCATCTACATAACTTATATATGCAGCTAATTCCAGTAAACGACCGTGCCACCGCTCAACAATTTTTACAAGTGGCAGTGGAATTATATAAAAGCGACCCAAAGTGGATTCGACCCCTTGACAAGGATATCAATGAGGTTTTTGATGCAAAAAAAAACAAGGCTTTCCGCTTTGGACAAGTTGAACGATGGATATTAACAGATGATGAGGGAAAGCTCATAGGCAGAATTGCAGCTTTTATCAACCAAAAATATAAAAACAAAGGTGACGACGTCCCTGTGGGGGGGGTAGGTTTTTTTGAATGCATCAACAACCAGCAGGCGGCTGACTTATTACTGGATAATGCCAAACACTGGCTGATACAAAAAGGTATGGAAGCAATGGATGGCCCAATCAATTTTGGCGAAAGAGACAAATGGTGGGGACTGGTTACCCAAGGCTTTGATGAACCGATGTATGGAATGAATTACAATCCGCCCTATTACAAAGAATTGCTTGAAAACTATGGTTTCAAAGCTTTCTTTCACCAGATTTGCTTTGGACTTCACCCCAAAGCACCACTTCAAAAAAAGATCCATGAGCGGCATGCTGTATACGACAACAACCCCGACTTTAGTTCCAAACATATAAAAAAAGATCAACTCGAATCATTTGCAGCTGACTTCGCAACTGTTTATAACAAAGCATGGGCAGGGCATGGTGGCTTAAAACAAATGGCCAAAGAACAAGTATTGCTGCTTTTTAAAACAATGAAGCCGGTAATGGATGAAAAGCTAATTTGGTTTGCCTACCACAAAAATGAGCCGATTGCCATGTTTGTAAATATCCCAGATTTAAATCAGTGGTTTAAATATTTAAATGGAAAGTTTGGTCTATTTCATAAACTAAAATTTTTATGGATTAAAAAATTTAAACCCAATAAAAAATTTAGTGGAATCGTATTTGGAGTAGTTCCTGAATGGCAGGGAAAAGGTATTGATGCCTATATCATCGGCGAAGCCGCTAAACTCATCCAACATCCAGGTGTAGCTTATACCCAATATGAAATGCAATGGATTGGAGATTTTAACCCCAAAATGATCAATGTGGCCGAAGGGCTAGGTGACACCTTTCGCAGTAGAAACCTTACCACCTATCGGTATTTATTCGACAGAACAAAAGAATTTAAACGACATCCGATGCTGTCTTAGCAAATACCTACTACTGATTGCTGATAAAGGAATGAAATATTCCACTGAACAGCTTATAAAGTAGTTTTAAGGCAGATAGCTTTTTATCAAAAAGAGGGAAGGGTTTATTAACTTGCATCTATAATAACTAGTCAAACTAATTCTGCCTTTGGGCAATTTCACGATATGGATAAATTCATTGTTTCTGCACGGAAATATCGACCGCAGATTTTTTCAACGGTAGTTGGGCAATCGCACATTACTACCACACTCAAGAATGCCATTAAAAATAATCAGCTTGCGCATGCTTTTTTATTTTGTGGCCCAAGAGGGGTGGGTAAAACTACCTGTGCTAGAATTTTGGCAAAGACCATCAACTGTGAAACGCGCACCAAAGATGGCGAAGCCTGTAATAATTGTAACAGCTGCATTTCATTTGATGCCGGCACCTCTTTGAATATACATGAACTGGATGCGGCCAGCAATAATTCGGTGGATGATATCAGAAGCTTGGTTGAACAGGTTCGCTTTGCTCCACAGGCAGGTAAATACAAAGTGTACATCGTGGATGAGGTTCATATGCTTAGCTCTTCAGCCTTCAATGCATTTTTAAAAACACTTGAAGAGCCCCCACCCTATGCCATCTTCATTCTGGCGACCACTGAAAAGCATAAAATATTGCCTACCATTTTAAGTCGATGCCAAATTTTCGATTTCAAACGCATCACCAATAATGATACCGTTGAGCACTTACAGGAAATTTGTGACAAGGAATCCATTACAGCAGAGAAAACAGCCCTCCACGTAATTGCTCAAAAAAGCGAGGGTTGTATGCGAGATTCACTCAGTATCCTAGACAAAATAGTAAGTTTTACCAATGGTGCAGTTAACTATAAAAATACACTGGAACACCTCAATATTTTAGATGAGGATTACTATTTTCAACTCCTAGATTTTGTGCAACAGCAGGATTTAAGTAGTGCGCTACTCATGTTTGACGAAATCAATCGCAAGGGTTTTGAAGGCGATTTAGTATTGAATGGATTTGCTGAATTTTTGCGTAACCTGCTTGTGAGTCGCGATCCAAAAGTAGCGATGCTATTGGAAGTGGCAGAAGATTTTAAACAAAAATATTTACAAACCGCTCAAAAAATTTCCCCTGCTTTTACGGTAAGCGCGCTGAATATTCTAAATGAAGCAGAGATTAATTATAAGCAGGCGCGCAATAAACGTTTGCATGTAGAATTAACCATCATTAAATTAAGTTACCTCCAACAGGCATTGGAACTAGTAAGTAATGATGGAGTAGTAAGTAAAAAAAAACTGATTGAAGGTGCGAAAACAGTCGCTTTTAGGGCATTGCCGATCATTTCCATTGCAGCTTCCCCCTCCGTTGTTTCAAAATCGAAACCAATTGCAGAGGCGAAACTCATCATTGAAGCTCCTAAGGAAATAAAAAAAGTTGCTGCGCAACATACAATAGCTAAACAGGATTCAACAATCGTGCAGCCACCGCTCCCTTCACCCGAAACCAAAACCTCACTAGGTTCATTACTTAGTATCCGTAATCAGATCACAAAGAAAAACAAAGAGGGTGATACAGAAAGTAAGCTTTTATCTGAAGAGCAACTGCATGCC
>JBIIVV010000282.1:0-4021 GCA_044339235.1 Ferruginibacter sp. | reverse complement strand
AATCCATTGGTGCCAGCACTTTCTACTTTCCAGTTTAACCCTGCTTTTTTGCACTTTTCCTTCAGTATTCCTTCTGCCAGTGGACTTCGGCAAATATTACCTAGGCATACCATCAAAATAGTCATGCAGCAAATATAAGCTCTTAGGGGTAAAAGCAATTAGCCCTAGGGGTAAAGGCTCGAAATTTTCTATTCGATTTTAATCAATCTAACTTGGAAAGTTGATTGAATTGGGCTTTGATTGAGGGGGTCGTCTTCTCTAATTGAAAAATGACAATGACTAAATTGGATGCGGTTGAGTGGTAACTAATAAGTTTTTTTGCTTTAGGTCCTGCTAAAAGTCAAGTCCAAACTGATAAATGCTCGAAGCTTAGATTACATTCCGGTTAAGTTTATTTTACAAGGGTAGTTTTAAGTAATTTATTTTGTAATTTGCTCCTTTAATCGAGGGGGTATCAAACTCCCTTTGGATTGTTTCTAAAACTATACAATGGCAATGGGAGAATTTGAAAGAGAAAAGCTAAGCGAAAGGGAGAAGGGATTTATTCGCATGCGTTCGATTACCAATTATGGCATGGGTGGTTTTATGGTACTAGTTGGATTTTTTTTCATGTTTCCGGTTAAAATGACTCAAGGGTTTATCAATCAGTATGACGCTTCATTGATAAAATTATTTGCTGTGATATGCTGGATGTATGGTGCTTTCAGAATCTATAGGGGGTATAAGAAAAATTATTACAGAGACTGATGAACATAGATTGCAAAAAAAACAGCATTGTTAATTTTGGATGGCTATTCGTTTTGTGTGTTGGCTTGATTCAATGCAACACCAAAAAAGCTGAACAAGTAACGGATACCCTTACCAGCGGTACCATCCACATCAGTGTGGATGAGTCTTTCAAACCGATAATGGACGAGCAGATAAAAGTATTTGAAGGGTCCAATCCGGGAGCTACCATCATACCCCATTACAAATCGGAGGCAGCATGTTTAAATGACATTTTTAATGATTCCATAACCAAAATGGTGATTGTAACCAGGGGGTTGACAAGAAAGGAAGAAAAATATTTTAAGGAATCCTTGAATTATTTCCCCCGTTGGGATGAGCTAGCAACGGATGCGATAGCCATCGTAGTAAATAAAAAAAGCAAGGATACCATTTTTACCCTCCAAAGATTGCAGCAGCAATTGACTGGTTTAATGGGAAAAAAGCAACAGGTCATTTTTGACGGGTTAAATGCTACCAGTACGGTGAGGTTTGCCATTGACAGCATATTGAAGGGAGCCAAATTTGATACGGGTGTGGTAAGAGCGGTTAAAAATAGTCAAGCGGTATTGGATTATGTTGCAGCCAATGACAATGCCATTGGATTGGTGGGAATCAGCTGGATTGGTAATCCGGAAGATACAGCTCAAGTAAAAATGTTACAGCAGCTTAAAATGGTATATGTTAAATGTGAATATTGTTCCGATTCTCCTTATGTGAAACCTACACAGTATGGTATCATGACCAAAAGGTATCCCTTAATTCGTGGTTTGTACTATATTTTGAAGGAAAACTATTCAGGTCTGGGATCAGGGTTCTTAAATTTTTTACAGTATGAAAGGGGGCAATTAATTTTCAGAAGAGCCTATTTGGGACCTAGTAAAATAGGGTTTGGTATTCGCAATGTGAAAATCAATGAAAAATTAGCAAAATAAAAGCAGACATTTGAAATAGTTTTGGTTTTAAATTAATATCATTGCAAAATCTAATAAACAGAAAAGGAAAATGAATAGTATCAAATTTGGAATGCTGATTGTAGTTACATTATTGCTTTCAAGTGCAATGAAAGCCCAAACTATTGAAGAGGGTAAGAAGTTTATGTATTTTGAAAAATACCAAAGTGCTAAAAATGTGTTTCAAAAACTGATGGCTGTAACACCGGTAAGCCCAGAAGCCGTTTATTGGATGGGTATTTCCATTATGGCGGCGGCTGATTATTCGGATAAATCATTGCAAGAAGCCAAGGAGCTCTATCGCAAGGCGCTAGAAACAAACAGTAACAACGCTTTGTTGATTGCAGCGATGGGAAACATCGAATTACGCGAAGGCAAAACCCAGGATGCCCGCAATCGTTTTGAAACAGCGCTTTCTCTCAGTCAGAATAAAGACTTGGAAGTACTTGCTGCAGTGGGAATGGCCAACTCAGACTTTGACAATAAATTTGCAGATCCTACTTATGCGATAGAAAAACTAAAAATTGCCACTACCTTGAAAAAGTTCAAGGAGCCCGCAGTCTATATATACATGGGCGATGCCTACAAAATACTGTTGGATGGGGGAAACGCACAAATATCTTATCAGTCGGCCCTAAATATTGATCCTAAGTATGCCAGGTCACTATATAGAATTGGTAAAATTTACCAAACACAAGGATATGCGCAGCAGGAAATTTATATGAAATATTTCAATGATGCTATTGAAAAAGATCCTACTTACGCACCCGTGTATAAAAATTTGTCTGATTTATATTACAATATTGACGTGACAAAATCAGCTAGTTACCTTGATAAATACTTGGAATATGCAGATGATGATCCCAAAAATTGTTATTATAGGGCATCTATGAAATATGCCCAAGGATTGTTTAAGGAAGCCATAACGCTTGCAGCCCAGTGTATTGCAGGCGCTGCTACCCCTTTCCCTAAATTATATGGAATTCAGGGATACGCATATAACCGATTGGGAGATTCGCTGAATGCAAGGGCAGCTTTTGAAAATTACATTCTTAAAGCAGACCAAACTCAAATTGGCAGCGGTGACTATGCTACCTACGCTAGTGTACTCTTTAAATTACCTGGTAATGATTCATTGGCTGGAACTTTTATTGACAAAGCAGTTCAGTTAGACACACTTGAAGCGGGGAAGGCATCGTATTTAAAAACGACTGCTATTTATTACGAAACACTGAAAAATTATAAATCTGCAGGAGATTGGTATTCCAAAATCCTAACTGTAAAAAAAGTGCCTACCAAAACTGACCTGTATTATGCCGGTTACAATTACTTTAGATCAGGAAATTATACTTCTTCCATTGATATTTTCAATCAGTATAGCCAAAAATATCCGGAGGATGTGTTTAGTTATTATATGGTTGGAAAGGCCTACTGGGCAATCGATACCACCATGGAACAAGGGTTAGCGAATCCTTCCTTCCAAAGGGTTATCGAAGTAGGGTTAGCAGATAAGGTGAAAAATAAGGCCCAGCTAATTGGTAGTTATAAATATTTTGTTGCCTATTTTGCCAATATTAAGAAGGATAAAGCCACTGCAATTGCTTATTGTGATAGTGTATTGGTAGTTGACCCTACAGATGCAGAAGCCATCAGTAACAGGACTGCGATTGGGTCAATGAATATGAATCCTACACCTGCAGCTCCTTCCAAGCCTGTTAAGCCAGTTGGCAATAAGCCTACCGGCGACAAACCAAGCGCTACAAAGTCAGCAGCTTCTAAGCCAAAAAACTAAGTCAATTTCGATAAAATCAGTTTGATCCCCCTTTTTAATCAAAAGGGGGATTTTTTTATAAACCTAAGTTTGTTATTTGCTCACCCTACCGTACTTTTGCAAAATGCAATTCTTCATTCTTCAAGTTATAGATAGTAATAATGCATCTAACTATCTACCAATTGGGATTCAATTATTTTTTGCGATTGGTTTTATCGCTACAATGATGCTGCTGACCCATAGTTTTGGCCCCAAAAGACAGACCGCTGATAAACTTCAAAATTTTGAAAGTGGAATTGAAATAAAGGGGAATGCTCGTCAGCCCATGGCAGTTAAATATTTCCTGGTGGCGATCTTATTTGTGTTGTTTGATGTGGAAGTTATTTTTTTCTATCCTTATGCTGTTAATTTTAGGGAATTGGGATGGCATGGATTTGTGGCGGTGTTGATGTTTGTAGGTCTTTTTATAGCAGGTTTCATTTATATTATCAAAAAGGGAGCTTTGAGTTGGGAAGATTAAGCAATTGTAGCG
>JBIIVV010000281.1:0-4023 GCA_044339235.1 Ferruginibacter sp. | reverse complement strand
GTACGGCTTTGAAAGAACTGATTTTGTATATGAACCCGGCCAGTTTGCAGTACGGGGAGGCATACTCGATATTTATTCTTTTGGCAATGAAAAGCCCTATCGAATTGAATTATTTGGGAATGAAGTGGACAGTATTCGGATATTCGATCCCGAATCGCAGTTGAGCGAACGCAAATTATTGCAGGTAAATATCATTCCAAATGTAGAGTCGCTCCCAAAAGCCTTTGGAGGCGATTCGGTTAATAAGGTTTCGCTACTTGAATTTTTACCAGAAAATACGGCAGTATGGACCGCTGACTGGCAGTTCATCAAGGAAAAAATTGAACAGCAGCAGGAAGACCTTGAATTGTATTTAGCCCTTACAGATATCAACCCCAGCAATCATAAGCCGGCCAATGATGAAGCGTATGAAATCAATGAAAAGGCCGAAGTGGGTGAAAATGACTTTGCAAAAGCAGCAACACTTGAAGCAGAAATTAAGCAACGTCATATCATTGAATTTGGTTCAAAAAGTTATTTTGACGCTTCCTACCCGCAAGCGCAATCTTGCGTGGTGAAATTTTTGATTCAATCCCAGCCAGCTTTCAACCGACAGTTCGACCTGCTAATAAAAAATTTAAAGGAATTTGAAGGGAACCATTATAATATCTTTTTGTTTGCCGACAATCCAAAACAGCTTGAAAGGCTCCATATTATTTTCACCGACTTACAAGCCGAGATACCCGTTACACCCATCCCTACTTCCATTCATGAAGGATTTATTGATGAAGACCTTCAATTGGTTTGCTATACCGATCATGAAATATTTCAGCGCTACCATAAGTATAAGGTAAAGCAGGCCTTCAGTAAAAACAAAGCACTTACCTTAAAAACCCTGCGAGAATTACAACCCGGTGATTATGTTACCCATATCGACCATGGTGTAGGCGTATTTAGCGGCTTACAAAAAATTGAAGCCAATGGCAGGATGCAGGAATCGGTAAGGATACAGTATAAAGATGGCGACCTATTATATGTCAACATTTCATCCTTACATAAAATAGGCAAATATAGTGGCAAGGAAGGCAGTGTGCCTAAAATGAATAAGTTGGGTAGTGATGTATGGAACAAATTAAAGGAGAAGACTAAAAAACAGGTAAAGGATATTGCCACCGATCTGATCAAACTGTATGCACAAAGAAAAAGCCAGGCGGGCTTTATGCACAGCCCTGATAACTATATGCAAACTGAACTGGAAGCGTCCTTTATTTATGAGGATACTCCCGACCAAGGCAAGGCAGTGGAAGATGTAAAAAGGGACATGGAAAAACCTGCTCCTATGGACAGATTAGTGTGTGGCGATGTAGGCTTTGGCAAAACCGAAGTGGCCATTCGTGCTGCGTTTAAAACCTGCTGTGATGGCAAACAGGCTGCCATACTGGTACCTACCACCATCTTGGCTTACCAGCATTTTAAAACTTTCGGTGAACGACTAAAAGATTTTCCAGTTACCGTAGATTTTATCAACCGTTTTAAATCGGTCAAAGAAAAAAAAGAAACCCTTCAAAAAGTGGCCGAAGGGAAAATTGATATTATCATTGGCACCCACGCCCTACTAAGTAAGGACGTGCAATTTAAAGACCTAGGATTGATGGTAATTGATGAAGAACAAAAATTTGGTGTTACCGCAAAAGAAAAATTAAAACAGTTGCGCACCACTGTTGATTCTTTGACACTAACGGCAACGCCGATACCCAGAACCCTTCAATTCAGTTTAATGGGCGCAAGAGATCTGAGTATCATCAACACCCCACCACCCAACCGGCAGCCGATACAAACGGAGGTGATGGTATTCAATGAGGATGCTATTCGGGATATTATTTACTACGAAACCGAAAGGGGTGGACAGGTATTCTTCATTCACAATAGGGTAAACGGATTGGCAGAGATGAAAGGATTGATACAGGGCCTTTGTCCGGACATCAGCATTGCTTTTGCACATGGCCAAATGGATGGAGACCAATTGGAAGATACCATCCTTGACTTCATGGATAAAAAATATGATGTGCTGGTATGTACCAATATTGTAGAAAGTGGAGTGGATATTCCCAATGTGAATACCATTATTGTAAATAATGCCCACCAGTTTGGACTAAGTGATCTGCATCAACTCCGTGGCCGAGTGGGCAGAAGCAATAAAAAGGCATTTTGCTACCTGCTTGCACCTCCCATGAGTACCCTACCCACCGATAGCAGAAAAAGACTCAGCACACTGGAGCAATACAGTGATCTGGGAAGTGGATTTCAGATTGCGATGCGGGACCTAGATATTCGAGGCGCCGGTAATATGCTAGGCGGCGAACAAAGTGGTTTTATTGCAGAAATTGGTTTTGAAATGTATCAGAAAATTCTAGACGAAGCCGTCAAAGAGTTGAAACGATCAGAATTTAAAGACCTATTCAAAGAAGAGATTCAGCAGCAGGATGATTTTGTAAAAGACTGTAGTATTGATACCGATCTAGAAATTTTAATACCCGACACCTATGTTGAAAGTATCACCGAAAGATTGAGTTTATATAGCAGGCTGGACAATTGCGAAACCGAAAAAGACCTGACCGGTTTTCATACCGAAATGCTAGATCGCTTTGGCCCCATACCTGCATCAGTGGAAGATCTTTTTGTTACTGTTCGCTGTCGAAAAATTGCCGTAGAATTGGGATTTGAGAAAATGATACTTAAAAATGATACCCTAAAATGTTTCTTTGTTAGCAATCCCGATTCTCCTTATTTCCAGAGTGAAACATTCAATGGCATCCTACAATTTTTGCAAAAAGGAACCAATAAGGCAAAATTAAAACAGGTAGGGAAAAATGGCATACTGATAGTGGAAGATGTGGCTGAAATGACTATTTTATTCGAATTTCTAGATAGAATGAAGGCCTCTATCATCAGGACAGCCTAAGCTGCAAAGAAATTAATTTAAAAAACCGGTTTTTTTAAAAAGAGCCTTTAATTTTGCAAAGTGGAAAACAGTGTTTCATATCCCTATTATAGAAATAGCAGCTGGAGCGAAGCTTGGGCTAGTCCTGTATTTAGAAAAAAAGTGATTGGCGGAGTACTGCTATTTGCTGCCATTCTACTTATACTGCCTCGTTTTTTCTCAATCATTGAAGCAAGGCAGGGGATCGTACTAAATGACTGGCTACTGCACCTTATCCCTTCGATGGATTTTTCTGTAATCATTTTTATACTGGTATGGTCCACTTTTCTACTGGTACTTACGCGATGCATTCAACAACCAGCCATTTTTTTGATGATCCTCTATTTTCTCATTTTTATCACTCTTACTAGAATACTCACCATTTCGATTATACCACTGGAACCACCAACGGGTTTGATTATTTTAAAAGACCCTTTAACTAGTCTTAGTTATGGTGGCAAGGGGATATTTATTACGAAGGATCTTTTTTTCTCAGGCCACACTTCTAACCTGTTTATGTTTTATTTATGCCTCCAAAAAAAGAGGGACAAGCAATTTGCATTATTCACATCCCTGCTTGTGGGCTCGCTGGTGCTAGTTCAGCATGTACACTATTCAATAGATGTAATTGGAGCGATTGTTTTTACTTATTTACTAGTTAAATATTCCAAGCACCTTGGCTTAATCAATGTGTAACGAGTTGTCACTCAATAATTCGGTTTTCCTAGTCAATTAAACAAATTGAAAACATAAAAAAAGCCATCCGCTATTAGCGAATGGCTCGAATGAATTGTAGGGTTAAAATTACCAGCCTTTTTTAGCTACGCCATTTTTAACAGCTTCTAACGCTGTTGCTTCAGAAAGCATGGTGGTCATTTTATTTCCTTTCCCATCATTACCCTGAGCCATGTATCCGCCACGGGCTGTTTTGGTTATCACTGCATCCTGCATTGGAACGTTTTTTTCCTTTGTTTTCATGCAATAAGCTGTTAACATTTTTGACATTTTGTAGAATTTATGGTTAGTTAATAAGTATGAAGTAGTAAACTTCAGGGTACAAGCTA
>JBIIVV010000280.1:0-4030 GCA_044339235.1 Ferruginibacter sp. | reverse complement strand
CTGGAGCCTGGCCATTGATGGTAGCCTGTTTGAAATCTACCTCAGGCGATTGATGATTGGTACTGAAATATTGCATGCGACTTAAATAATTGATAATTGATCGTTGATAACTGATAGTTTTTCAACTTGAAATTGTATGCTTACTATCCAGCTCTTACAACCTACAATAGAAAAACTATAACATAATACTTACTCTTGTAAAATTTTAACGCCGGTTTTGTTGATAGTGGTTACATAAGTATGATAGTCTAAACCTATGCGGTTGTATATATCTTGCATAACAGTTTGAACTTTAATTGCAGTGGCCTCATCCCTACTCAGCATAAAAATGGATGGCCCCGAACCTGAAATGCCACCACCCAATGCGCCGGTTTCTTTACATTTGGTTTTCACTTCATCAAAGCCAGGTATCAAAATACTTCTTACCGGTTCAATGATCACATCCTCCAATGATCGACCAATCAGATCTAGATCTGCCTGCATAAATCCAGCAACCAAACCCGCGATATTGCCCCACTGCTTAATTGCATCCTTTAATAATACTTCTTTTCGCAATATCTGCCTAGCATCTTTGGTGCGTACTTCAATTTGCGGGTGAACAATGGTTACAAAAAGGTCGGGTGATGGTATAGAAATGATATCTAGGGGATGAATACTGCGGATCAATGTAATCCCCCCATAAATACAAGGTGCCACATTATCTGCATGCTTAACGCCGGATGCCACTTTTTCTCCAAACATGGCAAAGCGAACGAGATCTTTATTTGAAAAAATATTACCCAATAAATGATTGGCAGCCACCACAGCCCCCGCCGCACTTGCAGCACTTGAACCAATGCCACTGCCAGGTTTAATTCGTTTGTGAATGGTTACTTCAAATCCAGTGGGTGTATCTAGCTCATTGATCATTTCAATCAAGGGAGCACCCGCCGTATTTTGTGCAGGATCTGATGGTAATGGATATCCATCGGCACTATGAATGATGATTTTTTTTTCATGCAGTAACTTCACTTCCATCAAGTCATTGGGTTCATTCAAACACATTCCCAAAACATCAAAACCACAAACAAGGTTGGCCACAGTACCAGGCGCCAATACCTTTACAAATCCCGATGCCGAATAATTGGGTGTGTTAATTCTTTGTTCTGGTTGTCGATCAGCTGCATTCATAAGCTTAATTGTGTGTATTAACGATTTGTTTTAATCCCCTGGGGGAAGTTAGCGCTATTTTAAATTCTACCCGCCCTGATAATATCTGCAAAAACACCTGATGCGGTAATATCCGCTCCGGCACCGGCACCCTTTATTACCAATGGTTGATCAACATAGCGATCGGTATAAAAAAGTACAATATTATCCTTTCCATACAAATGGAAAAAATCATGCTGTGGATCAATATGCTGCAAGCCAACCGTAGCTTTTCCCTGGTCAAATTTTGCAACAAATTTTAATTTTTTTCCAGCAGCTGCTGCTGCTGAATACAATTGTTTAAAATGATCCTCATGTGCTTCCATTGACTGGTAAAAATCAGCTACCGAGCCTTCCATACAAGCAGCCGGCATAAAAGATTGATTCAATATATCTTCCATTTCCATTTTTTCTCCCGCTTCCCGAGAAAGAATCATAATTTTTCTCATTACATCCTTACCACTCAAATCAAGTCGTGGATCAGGCTCCGTATACCCCTCATCTTGTGCTTGCTTTACTACAGAAGCAAAACTTTTTTTACCATCATAATGATTAAATACAAAATTGAGTGTTCCACTCAACACAGCTTCCATGGTATGAATTTTATCGCCGCTGCGCAAAAGGTCATTCAATGAGCCAATAATCGGCAAACTAGCGCCAACATTGGTTTCAAAGAAGAACTGCGCATTGAATTCCCTTGCTAATTTTTTCAGTTCAGTATAATACTCAAAACTAGAAGAACAGGCGATTTTATTGCAGGCTACCACCGAAATGCTTTTTTTCAATAACTGGTCATAGCAGGCTGCTACCTTTTCATTGGCTGTAACATCTGCAAAAACCGCATTGCGCAAATTCTTCTCTCGAATGGTATCTATAAATCCCTGAATGTTCATTTCAACGCCATTATTTAATAATTCTTTCCAATTGTTGAGATTGATCCCTTCATCATTGAAAAGCATTTTTTTGCTATTGGCCAGCCCCACCACATTGATTTTCAAGTGTAGTTTTTCGAGTAGATATTTTTGTTGTTTGAGAATTTGTGCTACCAATTTCCCACCAACATTTCCAACGCCGGTAATAAATAAATTCACCTCTTTATAAATCGTCTCAAAAAATTCTTCATGCAATACATTGATGGCTTTTTTTACATCATGGGTAGAAATTACTGCAGAAATATTTCGCTCGGATGACCCCTGCGCAATGGCTCTTACATTTACGCCATTGCGGCCTAAATTTCCAAACATTTTTCCACTGATGCCTGGATGACTTTTCATATTGTCACCCACCAAAGCAATGATTGCCAATTCTCTTTCTACTATAATGGGATCTACTTTTTTTGTAGCTATCTCATACGCAAAGGCGGCATCGATAGCGCTTTTTGCCTCATCTGCGCTGGCCGAATCCATCCCCACACTGATGGAATGTTCAGAAGAGCTTTGAGTAATAAGAATTACATTTATTTTTTTAATGGCCAAGGCTTCAAATAATTTTTTAGAAAAACCAGGTATCCCTACCATCCCACTTCCCTCCAGACTCAGCAGCGATATGCTATTGATACTGGATATACCTCTAATACTACTTCCGCTAACAGTCGATTCTTTTTGAATCACCGTGCCAATATCCTGCGGCGCAAAAGTGTTTTTAATCCAAGTTGGAATCCCTTTACTACTCACCGGCTGAATGGTGGGTGGATAAATAACTTTGGCCCCAAAATGCGATAATTCCATTGCTTCTTGATATGAAATCTGCGGAATTATTTTTACATTATTTACTAGCCTAGGGTCTGCAGTCATCATACCGGATACATCGGTCCATATTTCCAAAACGGCAGCATCCAGAGCGGCGGCTATAATCGCGGCTGTATAATCAGACCCTCCTCTACCCAAGGTAGTGGTCGTACCATTTTCATCCGATGAAATAAAACCAGGTAAAATAAATAACGACGCGTCAGATCCATTAAAATAGTCAAGCAGTTTTTTATTGGTAGCCGAAAAATCTACTGCGGCGGCGCCAAAATTTGAATCGGTAATAATCAACTCTCTTGCATCTTTCCACTCAGTTCCCTCACCTTCAGATTTGAATTTTGCAGCAATAATATGCGATGATAAAATTTCTCCATAACTCACCATTCGATCCTTCGTACGATCCGATAATTCACCTAATAAAAAAATACCCGTGCAGATATCTTCAATTTCATTGCACAAAGTTTTCACCAAACTCAGTACCCTGCTTTGCTGTGTAATTGGAAGTAGCTCCTTTACTGTTTGCAAATGCCGCTGCTCGGACTCCAACAATTTATCCTTATAACTTTCATTGCCTTCGGATGCCAGTTTGCAGCACTGCAACAAAATATCGGTGATGCCGCCAAGTGCAGATACTACCACAACGGTTCTGCCCTGCTTTATTTTTTCGTTTACAATAGCAATTACCTTGTTTATATTTTCAGCGTTCTTAACCGAACTTCCTCCAAATTTTACAACCTGCATGAGTTTTTATTTGTGTAAATGTAAATAGTAGATATCAAAAATTATTTTTCTTGAAAAAAGCAAATAGCCCAATGGTGATATGAAGTTGCACAACCCTTAACGGGTCGTAGTAGAAGTGCTGGTAAAAGCAGTATCGATAGCTGTTGCAGCTATTGAAGTATGGAGGGATATGATATGTAAGTTCACTTTTACCACTTTTATATTCTGCTAAATTAGGGAATTAAATGTAATTGAGTACAAGTATTTGAAAATTTTGAAGTATTTTCATGTTTTACTTGCATTGCTGCCTGCATTGTTACATTTTATTAAATAATTTTGAATATGGATCACCAGTCAACCCGAGGTTTGCGGCATTT
>JBIIVV010000077.1:0-13796 GCA_044339235.1 Ferruginibacter sp. | reverse complement strand
GTAGATTTGTTAAGAGAGCTAAATTATAAATATAAAAAAAGATTTAAATGAAAAAATACATATTGGTGATATGCAGCTACTTCACTGTAACAATTGCAATAGGCCAACAATCAGATAGCCAGTTGAACTTACTACCAGCGCCTGTAAAATCAGTTCGAACTGCTGGCTATTTTAAGCTTCAAAATAACATTTCCATTGAGGCACCTAGTTTGGCAGCGTTACAACCCACATTGCAATTTTTGAAACAAAGATTAAGTATTCCCACAGGATTGAATGTATCAATAAAAACCCAGTCATCCGCTGCTCCTATCAAGCTAATTCTGAATAAACAGGCTGACCCATTGATTGGCAAGGAAGGATACCATTTATCTGTCACGCCTAGTTCTGTAACCCTTCGTGCGAATGAAGCAGCCGGATTATTTTATGGTGTTCAATCCCTTGTTCAGTTGTTGCCAGCAGCCATTGAAAATAATCAGGTAGCAAGTTCTACCTTATGGCAAATTCCTTGTGCAGAAATAACGGATTATCCGCGTTTTGGATGGAGGGGATTAATGTTTGATGTTTCTAGGCATTTTTTTACAAAGCAGGAAGTAAAGGATTTTATCGATCAAATGGCAAGATATAAATTCAACATATTGCACTGGCATTTAACAGATGATGAAGGATGGAGGATAGAGATAAAAAGCCTACCAGCCCTCACTACCAAAGGATCTAAGCGAGTGGACAAAACGGGATATTTTGGCACATTTTGGCCTCCACTTCCCGACGAGCCGCTTAACTACGGAGGATTTTACACTCAAGAAGATATCAAAGAAGTGGTTCAATATGCAAAAGATCGATTTGTAGACATTCTTCCAGAAATAGACGTGCCAGGGCATAGCCTTGCTGCAATTGTGGCCTATCCTGAATTATCGGGCACAGCCGGAGCTGAGAACTACCGGGTACGCTCAGGTGAAAAAATTATGGACTGGCATACTGAAGGCACTTTTAGTGCTTTGGTCGATAATACTTTAAACCCAGCCAATGAAAAAGTGTATACTTTTTTAGATAAAGTTTTCACCGAAGTAGCCGCCCTATTCCCTTTTGAATATATTCATGTAGGGGGTGATGAGTGTGCAAAAAACTTTTGGGAAAATAATGATGCCGTCAAATCATTAATGAAACAAGAAGGCTTGCATTCAATGCATGAGGTGCAAAGTTATTTTGAAAAAAGAGTAGGAAAGATCATCAATTCAAAAGGAAAAAAAATAATCGGCTGGGATGAAATATTAGAAGGTGGCCTTGCAGAAAATGCAGCCGTAATGAGCTGGCGGGGAGAAAAAGGAGGAATTGAAGCTGCTAATCTAAAACATGAAGTAGTAATGAGTCCTACCACCTTTGCATACCTTGATTTCATGCAGGGAGATGCAATTGTAGAACCAAGGGTATATGCTACCCTACGACTAAATAAAACCTATGAATTTGAGCCGGCTCCTTTGGGCGCAGATCCTAAGTACATTAAGGGTGGTCAGGCAAATATATGGACCGAGCAGATTACCAATACCCGACACCTTCAATATATGACATGGCCAAGGGCTTTTGCCATAGCTGAATCTGTATGGTCGCCAAAAGAAAAAAAGAACTGGAACAATTTTGTACAAAGAGTGGAGCAACAATTTAAGCGATATGATATCAGGGAGATAAATTATGCACGAAGCATGTACGACCCTATCTTCACCTGCACCAACAATAATGGAGAACCTTTAATCAGCCTATCTACCGAAATTGAAGGACTCGATATTTATTATAGTTTCGACAATTCATTTCCAGACAGGTTTTATCCAAAATATACCAGTGCGCTCACTCCTCCAAAAGATGCGGTTCAACTTAGAACGATCGTCTATAGAGGCAATCAGCCTATTGGCAGAATGATCACTATGCCAATAGATGAAATCAATAAAAGAACTGGAATTAAAAAACCTGCCCCTCCAGAAGAATAATTCAATACTATTGTATGTCAAAAACTGGTAAGATTCAATCCTAAATTTGAACCTTACCAGTTTTTTTAAGGGTCATCCGGTTGTCAATTAAAATTTACAACCGGATGATTTTATAATGCAACTTGTTTTTCTTCAATTGTTTTACGCAGGTTGATTAACCCATATCGCATTCGCCCCAATGCGGTATTGATGCTGATATGCTTTAAAGCAGCAATTTCCTTAAAAGTTAAATCAGCATAGTGCCGTAATATTATTATTTCACGCTGTTCATCAGGAAGCATATCCAATATTTCCCTAACCTGAGTACTAGTTTCTGCAGCCATCATTCGGCTATCGGATCCGGGAGCTGAGATATCTAATTGCTCAAAAAAATCTGAATCATCACTCATTTTCATAGCAGGTAAACGCTTTACTTTTCTAAAGTGATCTAGGCACATATTATGAGCAATGCGCATAATCCAGGGAAGGAATTTACCCTCCTCCTTATACAGCCCTTTTTTCAACTTATCAATTACCCGAATAAACACATCCTGAAACATATCTTCTGCCAGGTATTTGTCTTTTAAGAGTAAATAAATTGAAGTATACAATTTACTTTTGTAACGAAGCACTAGGGTGGAAAAAGCGGCTGAATCGCCACCTAGGTATAGGTTTACCAGCTCTTGGTCGGATAATTGGATAAGGGATTTCATAAAATATTGATTTTGTTGTTACATAAATACAATACAGGTATTGGACTTTGAAAGCTGGTGTAGAACCCCTGCTTTACACAACAAAATTCATCATAAAATTTAGCACCAATTGTAGAATAACGCTATTTCTATTTATCGTAAAAGTACTACAACAATAATTGAACAAAATAATGGTTCTATTAAAAGATAAGCAATGCTGAGTTCCCAAATGGAGATAGACTTCTATATGGCTACAAAAGCGGTAATGGACGCAATAAAAAGAGTGGATAAAAAATTAGCGATTCGCTGTACTATACTTCCTGGTCATAATAAATTTTATAGTATTTTCTTCCGTCAGATTCGGTTCCTTTTTCTATGAGTTCCTTGTTGCCATGTATGTAAATATGGAAATTTTTATCCAATTTCAGGATACTTTTAAATACCCTAGCCTGGCTTTTTACTGCCTTATTGGAAATATCAAATTCACTGTCTAGTACAAGGTGGTGATCATTGGAATATTTATCCTTAAACCGGTTAAAATTTTCAATTACCTCACTGTGCTCAAATACATCTTGTAAAAAATCCTCCTCAGCAAAGTGATCATTTTTTTTAAAATAGTTGATCGACTTATTGAGGTAATCGATTTTATCAGCCTTTGAAAGATCAAAAACTTCCGACATCCCTTCGGTTACAAATTTCTTAGCTACATCTAAATAATCCTTTGTAAAATGGAAACTATCTTGACAACTAATTAATTTTAAAAAATCATCCATCCAGTATTTTGCTCCCTTCAACTTATTGGTATTATCCAATACCGTTACAATCATCTCCTTCTCTTGGCTGGTATTTAGAATGATGCAGCCTTTATCCATTTCTTTGATATTAATACCTGCGTCTAATTGGTAATCGTACGAACCCCCTAGTTGCTGAAGCTTAATAAATGTATCCTTTGTTTCTGATTTAAAAATACCAATGGCATCAACCGTTTCGCTATCGAATGAGCAACCGGTAAACCAAACTATCATTAATTCGCCGGCATTTATATTGGGATGATCGGACTTGTCATATAAGGTTTTAGCAATTTTTTCAGACACTTCTTCGAAACTACATGTTTCAGAAAAAATTGAAGTAGCAAAGCTTTTTACCTCATTGAGTTCAATTTCGGCTGGATGATAAAAATTGTAAAACTCAGCAACCTTTCGAAATGGTTCGATAAAATATTGTAAAAAACTTTCTTCAATTTCCTCTTTAAAAAAAGTGAACACATTTTTTGATAGGTAAACACCTTCCTCTTTGCTTTTATTACCAACAAAATGAATGGCCATTTTTTTTATAGCGACAGTTGAAAAATCAATCATGTTTGAGCAAATAATTACAAGTGAGTATGAATTGAACCAACACAAAAATAGAAGATTATCAACTACTAGTTACAAAGAGTATTTTGAAATGGGAATAAACCTTTAATTCAAGGAGTAATTTAGGAAGGCAGCGAGTGGCCAAGAAAGTAGAATAATATGATTGGCTACAAAAAATGTTTAGGGCAAACTCCTTTAGCAGGATGCATGCATACTTTAAATAAACAAAAAGTTATTTTTGAAAGAAAACTGAAAATTGAATACCCGTAAGGATACATTCAGATTTTTTAGCGGTTACGGTCATTGTTAAACCCAGGTTTATTGTAACCACCCGCATTAGGGCTTCTATTCATACCAGGTCGAGCGCCGGCGTTGCGATCTTCGGCTTCCTTCACTACCAGTGGTTTTTTACCAAGTGAAATATCATTCATACTTTCTATTGCATCCTTAGCTTCAATACTATTGGGCATATCTACAAAAGCGAACCCCTTACTTTTTCCGGTCTCCTTATCCATAGCCACTTTCGCAGAAGCTACCGTTCCAAATTTTTCAAATATTTCCTCCAATTCTGCATCATCCAAATCGTACGGTAAACCAGCTACAAAGATTTTCATTATGGTAATTTTTTGTAAATGTACAGAACTTCTACCGGTAAAACCAGCCTATTTTATTAAATAATTAATATATATTTGAATTACTTTTTTTTCAGAATATCATTCAATGGAAATGAATCAAAAAAGAGTGACTAACCCAAAACAAGTCAAATAGAAGAGAAAGTTGACCAAAGCATCGAGGAAAGCTTCAATAAAATTGCCACATCAATCGGGATTATCAATGAAATAAATGAAGGGGATTAATGGGAGTACAATGTTCAGATAAAATCTGAACATTATTCTTAATTTTAATAATGGTCAAACTACAGCGCTGGTTTTCATCGAAATAAACGCCTTTATAAACGCCCTTGCCAATCCAACGAGTACTAACCACAGCTGTATTTTCAAATAATTCAATCTGGTATTCCATTCGCTCAGCACTATCAAGTAGATATTCTGATGAACCAGCCGTTTCAACCAGCTTGCTACGGCCAAATGTGCCCCCCGACTGGGTAAAATAAATATAGGATGGTGCTAATAAAGAATCTACCAGTAAAAGGTTCTTACCTTTCCAACCCTCATCGAATCGTTTGATAACTGCAATTACTTCTTCCCTAGTAAGTGGGGTTTGTTTTTTTTTGCAAGACATCCCCCCAACCAGGATGATTAAAAATAGCGTGATTATGGCTTTCATATTGAGCAAATATAATCAGCAAAAAATAAAAATCAGCATACAGACTATTTCCGATAAAAAAAATTACAATTATCAAATGAACACTGCGATAAATAAAGGGATCCCAATTTACCAGGTAGTAACCATCCATGTTCTTTCAAAAACCTCCTCCGCACTCAAATGAATAACCCCCTCTTTTTCTGCAAGTAACTGCGTACTATCCACGCTATCTGCAATTCCACACCAAGGTTCAATGCAAATAAAATCGGCATCTTTGGCAGCCCAAATACCCAAATAGGGAAACCCTTTAAAGGAAAAACTCAAACCAGCAGCATGTAGGTCGGATTTCACCTGAACCTCATCTGAGTCAAGTTGCTTCAACACAATGGCGTCCTTGTAAAATAAAGATTTCGATAAACATAGCTTTTGGCTATTATCTAATAATGGTACCGGTGGCCTTTCTATCAAACCAGTTTGACTAATTGGCCAACGACCCGCAAGCTCCTTTTTATTAAAAAATAAATAATAATCCTCATACCCTAACTTATCTGTAAGGGGTAATCGAAATGCGGGATGGCCTCCCACAGAGAAATGCATCATTTCCTTCCCATTATTTTTCACCTGGTAACAAACAGACAAGCTGCCGGATGCTATAGTGTAAATAATCGAAAAGGTAAATTGAAATGGAAATACTTGTAAGGTCTGCCAATCAGATTGCAATTCAAATTGGATAACGCTAGATTGCTGGCTGATAACCCTAAACATTTTTTCCCTTGCAAAACCATGCCGATTCATTTCATAGCTTTTGCCATCAACAAAATATTGATTATCCTTTAAATTGCCGACAATAGGGAATAAAACTGGAGACTTCTTTCCCCAAAATGCAGGGTCCCCGCTCCAAATATATTCAAGCCCCGTTGACTTATTAAATAGACTGTTCAACTCAGCCCCCATTGGATTTACTTCTACCCGAAGTGTTTCATTTTCGATAATATACATAAGTAATTCCCCTCCTTTCTGTTATAGCCTTGATTAAAATGCAAGGTAGGTTTTCAATCGAATCGAATAAAATTTATTGCTGTTCAACCTGTTTTCGGGGGTCCTAAAAAATGTATTTATTCTTCAATAAAGTCCAAGTCTTTGCCAAATGTTTCATGGGTAAAAAATACAGAAACCAGCCCGATAGCCAAAACGATTACACCTGTAACCCATGCGGCAGTAACATAATTATTGAGCATGGAATTTCCCCTCAAAAATTTAAAAAGCAGTAATATTAAAGGTAGAAATCCGCGCACAAGATTGGGTATTGAAATAGCCGCCGTAGCCCTTAGGTTGGTTCCAAACTGCTCAGCACTCATCGTAATGTACAAAACTGAAATGCCCGATCCAAAGCCAAGGCCCATACATAGCAAATACATATTGAAAGCACTCCCTCCACCTTTTAAAGCAAAGAATAAGATGAAAAAAAATGAAAGAATTCCGTAGAATATTAGCAACGTTTTTTTTCGGCTTTTAATATAATTACTCAAAAAGCCTGCACCCATATCTCCAAAAACCAATGCTACATATTGAAGCATCAAGGCCTTGGGCTGATCGAAATTAACTATGCCAAACCGAGTAGCAAATTCATCCGAAAAACTTATTAATAAACCAATCACGTACCACACGGGTAATCCAATAGTGATCGCCCTTAGGTACCTAAAAAAACGTTCCCGGTTCATCAAGATCATCAAAAAATTTCCCATTTTAACCTGGGCGTTTTTAGCCGTATCGTACATTTTGCTGTCCAACACACTAACCCTCAAAAATAATAAGGCAATCCCCATCGCACCACCTATAAAATAGCACAAGCGCCAATTTTCATTACTCAGGTAATGAACAAAATAGGCAGTAACTGTTCCCATTACCCCACTAGTTGCAATAATAGCAGCCGCTATTCCTCGCTTTTCTTTAGGTAATAGTTCACTGGTAAGGGTTATGCTTGCCCCCAGCTCACCTGCTAATCCTAGTCCGGCAATAAAACGCAGCAACGTATATTGATCGATATTGGTTACAAATCCATTGGCAACAGTAGCCAATGAATAAAGAAAAATTGAACCAAACAACACATGTTTTCGTCCTTTTTTATCACCGATGATACCCCATACAATTCCTCCAATGGTTAGGCCAAGCATCTGCCAGCTGATAATATTTTCGCCAATATTTTTCATATCGGAGGCGGCTACCCCCAAGTCCCTGAAACTTGATTTTCGCACAATACTAAAAAGCAATAGGTCATAGATATCAACAAAAAAACCCAATGACCCTACAATCACAGGAAGGGAAAATAAACTATACTGCTTTTGATTCATACCTTAGAGATAAGCGTTAAAGGGTTGAAATTAAGGAAACCTGAAATTAGCCGAATTATCGGACCTGTGAAAAATGTTTTTATAATAGGCTGTGAAAGCGAAAAGTATTGAAATCGAAGAATTATATACAAACTCAATGCACAAAGTCTCTATTGGAGGCTATTTTTTCAATATTTTCAATATGCATTTGCCAAAAGGGCAGAAATTTAGTACCTTCAGCCAAATACATTGAATAAATTCGTAATAATACACCAATATTGGAAACGGATCTGTTAACTTTCCAATAATATAAAATAAAAAACAATTACTAGACATTATGGCTAAATCACAGGAAACCTGGAGTAAAAAAGAACGAGAAAAGAAAAAACAAAAGAACAAAAAGGACAAAGAAGAAAAAAAACAAGAAAGAAAGGATAATGCCAAAGACGGCAAATCTTTTGACGATATGATTGCCTATATTGATGAAAATGGCAACCTTTCCTCCACCCCTCCTGATCCACGAAAAATGATTAAAGTAAATGTGGAGGATATTGAAATTGGTGTACCAAAACAAAAGCCTTTTGACCCAGCCGACTTAATAAGAAAAGGGACCGTTACCTTTTTTAATGAATCAAAGGGATATGGATTCATTAAGGATCTTGAATCACAGGAAAGTGTATTCGTTCATATGAATGCCTTCCAAGATAATATTAAAGAAAATAGCAAGGTTACTTTTGAAGTTGAAATGGGGCCTAAAGGTGCCAATGCAATTAATGTAAAACTAACTGTGTAATAAAATCTTTGGTGAACATTCAATAATGGATTTTATCATCAGAACTATCCGTTAGTCTACTCAAACTTACAAGTTATCGGTGGTGTTTTAATGATTTGGTTCAGATAAAGTAAATTTACAAAACTTGGATTTTTCTGCTATTTTTAATTGTAATTTTATTTTTTTATTGTTCATAAACTCGATGAATATCGGATCATTCTATCTATGAAAAAATGGTTCTCCGCAATTATTGCGCTTACTTTAATGGGTTGCAACCAGAAGGTCAATCAAAACCCACACATTTTAATTGTCACCTCTTTTGGAGATATTGAAGCAGAACTTTTTCCAAAGCAAGCGCCTAAAACAGTAGCTGCCTTTCTTTCTTTCATCGACTCAGGATATTATAACAACAGTTCATTTTACAGGGTAATTCTCCAGGAGGGGCTAAGTACCGAAGCCAATACCGGACTGATACAAGGTGGCATATGGAAAACCAACGATTCCCAACATCCTTCTGTAGCGGGTGTTGAACACGAGCCTACCAGTAAAAGCCGATTAAGTCATACTGACGGAACCCTTTCTCTAGCTCGGTTAATACCAGGAACCGGCAACACAGAATTTTTTATTTGCATTGGAGATCAAACCCAGTTTGATGATGGTAAGAATCTGAATAGCAATAGAGACCCAGGATATGCCGCCTTTGGAAGCGTTGTAAATGGAATGGGAGTAGTTAGGGAAATTCAAATGCAGCAGCGCGAGAGCCAACACTTTATCGAAAAAGTGGTTATTCAAAAAATAAAACGCCTGTAATGCATTGCTTGGCATCTATATAGCTCATTCGATTTAGTTTGAGATTTTCTGCACATTTACTTTGATTCTGAATAGTTATTTAAAAAGCTATTTCAGAATTAGACAAACTGCATTCGCCCTGTCTTTCGGTAAGATTCAACCACCACACCAATCAACCTAATATGAAGATTTCTTTTTTGGCCCTTGGCATTTTTATTAGCATCCACTCTTTTTCACAGATTCAACCCTTGTTATCAAAAGTGTATTCATTCGAAAACACTCCTGCTGAAAACAACAAAAAAGGAACTATAAAAACAATATTTAATGGCTCAGGTGGCATTTTATCCACTCATTCTACTAAAGTCATCACATTAGAGAAGGGCAAAAAAATGAACTATAAAAATAATAATACGGCAGAACTTTTTATCATCGTTAAAGATGGTCCAATATCTTTTACTTTAAATGATAAAATAACTGAACTAGTTCGTGGATCCATTGTTTGTGTGATGCCTGGTGATGTATTGCTTGTGTCAAATACTGACGAATCAACCGCTTCGTACTATGCAATGAGCTATTTTTCTGTTGCCCCTGTTAATAAGGAAAGAGCAGTGACAGCAGGTGGTTCTTTTATTATTAACTGGAATGATATTGCTTTTAAAACGCACGAAAGAGGTGGTGTACGTCAGTTTTTTAGCAGACCTACCGCGATGCTAAGCAAATTCGATATTCACGTTACTACCTTGAACCAAGGAAAAAAAAGCCATGAACCACATACCCATACAAATGAAGAAATCATTTTGATGTTGGATGGAAATGGCGAAATGCAAATTGGTACCGAACGCCAAAGCTGTAAAGGAGGTGATGTGGTTTTTTTAAACAGTAGGGTTTTGCATAATATCACGAACATAGGTGATAAACCCACTACCTATTTTGCTATTCAGTGGAATTAAGTTTATTTTTTTTATTCTCATTTACTAGTTCGCTCAAAAAAAATTATCGGACCTTTTTATTAGCATACCCAACCTTTATTAAACTTCCCCATTGACTACTGCAAACTATTTCGAAAGCTAGCAGATGGGGCATGAAAGTAAAACCTTGGCAGCTGATTGAGAAAGACTGACTCTATAGTAAAAACCAAGTTTATTGATGAAATAGTTTTAATTATAGCCAATACCCCCTAATTTTACTAAAAAAAATGAAAAAAATATTTTTACTACTAGCGATTACTGCAGGCAGTGTGAGTTTTGCCCAGACATTGGTAACACCCCAACCCAGCACTACCCAAACGATTAAGCAAAACTTTGGATTATCCTCCATCGAATTATCCTACTCTAGGCCCAACGCCAAGGAACGTGTCATTTTTGGGGAATTAGTACCTTTTGGAAAAGTATGGCGCACTGGTGCCAACCAGGCATCTACATTAACATTTGGCGAAGAGGTTACAATTGGTGACAAAAAAATTGCTGCCGGAAAATATGGTTTGCTTACCATTCCCAGCAAAAACAACTGGATACTGATTATCACCAAACAACTAGATGTAACTTCCCCTTCCGCTTACAAAGAGGAGAGCGATTTGGTAAGAGTAAATGTAAAACCTACTGTGGGAGCCAATAAAGTGGAGACCTTTTCAATGCAATTTACCAATGTAAAATCTAGCAGCTGCGAATTAACGCTGCAATGGGAAAATACAACTGTTTCATTACCCATCTCTACCGATGTGGACGGCAAAGTAATGAGCCAGATTAATAACTTAATGACCAAAGACAACCTCCCTTATTTTAATGCCGCAATGTATTATATGGAAAGTGGCAAAGATCTAAACCAAGCTCTAAGTTGGTTTAATAAAGCGGTAGAACTAAACCCAGGTGCATATTATATGTACTTCCAAAAGGCTAGTTGCTTGGCTAAATTAGGGAAAAAACAAGAGGCTATCACTACCGCAACCAAGTCGTTAGAATTGGCAACACTAGCAAAAAATCCGGATTATGTTAAATTAAATGAGGACTTGCTGAAAACGCTTAAATAATCATTTACCCCAACGAAAAAGGCCGGAAAATTTGCATAGACTGCATTTTCCGGCCTTTTTATTTTTAAATGCCTAACTAATCCAAGCAATCAGAACTTAATAAAATTATCCATTGGAAAAGGTGCATTAATAGAGTTGCTCATCAAAAGGTAAATCAGTATTGAATGTTTCTTTTTTAACTAAAAAGCCATTTCTCCAAGCAACGATTGCTGCAGCTATTGTCAATAAAATTAACAGCGACAAGCCCTTGGAAAGATCCGTTTTTTCAGAAATCATACCAATCAAGGAGGGGCCGGTAAGAAAACCAATTAATCCACCGGTAGTCACCATCGCAAAACCTTCCACAGTACTTACGCCGGGTATATTGGCGGAGGCACTGAACAAAACCGGAACAATACAAGAACATCCCAATCCAATTAAAACATATCCTCCAATTGCAATGAGCACTCCAGGTGCCATTACTACAATCAAAAAACCAATGGCTGCCAATAGGCTACCCGCAATTACAATTTTTTTACTACCTACACCTGGAATTAGCTGATCCCCATTGAGTCTTCCAATGGTCATGGCTATACTAAAACCTGCATAACCCAAGCTAACCAATTCTTTAGGTGAATTTAATATTTCCTTTAAATAGATAGCGCTCCAATCAGCCACGCATCCCTCTGCCATAAAAATCACCATACAGATAAAGGAAATTCCCAATATGGCTGGAGATGGCATTTTAATTCCCGACCCTGAATGAATGATATCTCGATTATCCAATAAGAGGTTTCTTGTAAAAAAAATTACAGTAATAATCACAGATGCTACCAGCACGATCTGCCAGCCTGAGGGCAAATGAATAGAAAACAATAATACCGCTAGGCCAGCACTTACTGCACCGCCTAAGCTATACATGCCATGACAAGTACTCATCAAAAGGCGACTGTGTTTTTTTTCCATTAAATTAACAGCCGCATTAACAGCTAATCCATTCAAAAAACTAACTAACCCGTAAAAAAATAAACAAATCCAAAACATCAGGCGGTTTACTGAATTGATCTGAAATATCATGATAATACAAACTAAATAAAAACCATTCAGCATCCATTTGCCTATTGAAACCTTACTGAATACCCTCGTTGAAAGCAACATTCCGGTAATTGCACCTAGTGGGGAAAGCAATAAGGATAGCCCAAGACTGCCATCTGTAAAGCCCAACCTTTCTTTAATACCTGGTATACAAGCAACCCATGTACCGAACAATAAACTGGAAGTAGAAAACAGAAAACCTACAGCCAGTGCAGGTTTAAATTTGATAAAAGAGGTTATATTTTTAATCATCAGTGTACTCAAAAATACAAAATTTAGCTAAGAAAACTTCCCCTAATACATTCGCCGATGGAAAAATAGGGAGAATTAAAAAAAATTGTACAAGTTGAAAATGGTTGACTTAATTTAGAGATTAGATTCACCAGTGAATGATCCATTTTTTAAAATCCAACTTTTACAAAAAATGAAAAGACGCGACCTGATTTATTTATTATCCACCGTTTCACTTGGTTTTAATTTTAGGAAAGCCGAAAAGCCTATCCAACCGGATCGGGGAACCTTTGCCATTGATGCCAACCGAGTTCGGTTTTATAATGCAGGGGTTCGCCATCCTTTCAGTATCCTAATGATTGCTGACACACATCTATTTACAGATGACGCTCGTGGCGAACGCTACCAACAATATAGTGGCCGAATGGCAAAGGCATACAACCATACTAAAAATTTTCAAACCGGTGAGCCTACTTTTCCTGCAGAATGTTTTCAGCAATCACTTGACGTCGCTAAAAAAGAAGGTGTGGCACTGGTAGCATTGATTGGAGATATAATGAGTTTTCCCTCTGAGGCGGCAGTGGAATGGGTGAGTGAACAGATGAAAATTAGTGGCTTGCCCTATCTTTATGTTGCAGGAAATCATGACTGGCATTATGAAGGAATGGCTGGTTCACTCGAAAGCCTTCGCAGCACCTGGATACAACAACGCTTGCTACCGCTTTATCAAAACGACAATCCCTTAATGACGGTTCGTGAAATCAACGGGATACGTTTGGTAGCGATTGATAATTCTAATTATGAAATCTTACCTGAACAACTCTCCTTCTTCCAACAACAGATAGCAAGCGCAATGCCGGTTTTGCTAATGGTACACATCCCCTTATATGCCCCCGGTAGGCCGGTTAGCTTTGGATGCGGACATCCTGATTGGGGAGCAAAGTCCGATGAAAACTATCTGCTCGAACGCAGGGAACGATGGCCAGAAAAAGGACATACTGCCACAACTTTAGCATTCTACAAAGAAGTCATTAATGCGCCCAATTTGTTAGGCGTACTGGCAGGTCATACACATCGGCAAAGTCTGGATGTAATGAATGGATTGCCACAAATAGTAACCAACCCAAATACCACTGGGGCCTATCTTCACATTGACTTTATTCCGGCTTAAAAAAAGCAGTTTAATTACATTATATATCCTAGCTCACTAGTGTCCGGTAAAAATAGTTATTAGTTCATTGAAAGTCTTGGTACATATGTATTTCATAAGAAAAAAGGTCGGTGACGATTTGAAATGAGTCAT
>JBIIVV010000279.1:0-4045 GCA_044339235.1 Ferruginibacter sp. | reverse complement strand
TGCAAAATTTCCGTCTTTTGCAAACTTTACAGAACCCTCCAATAGCGTAGTGCGAATGGTTGATTCATCGCTATATGCATTCACATTAAAATGCGTGCCCAACACCTCAATTTCAGCACCATTAACGCTCACTATAAATGGCATTGCTTGGTTTTTGGCTACTTCAAAATATGCTTCGCCAGTTATTTCCACTCTTCTTTGCTTTCCATTAAAGAAAGTTGGAAAACGAAGCGAGGAAACTGAATTTAACCACACATGGCTTCCATCTGGTAATACTACCTGATATTGACCTCCGCGGGGAGTGCTAATGTTGTTAAACACAGGTTGCTGGGTAGACATCTCAGAAACAGTGTAATTTAGCTTGCCATCGATTTTAACCACTTTTGTGTTTCCTTGCTGGGCAAGAGCTCCATTTTTGGCATCGTCCAATATTATTGTAGATCCATCTGCTAATGTTAAAACAGCCTTATTACCTCCGGGATTTACATCATTATTATTGGATTTGGCAATTTGCTTAATTTCAGCAATGGGTTGTTTTGAATGCTGTTTAACCCAAACTAAGGTCGATAAGGCAATAACACCAACCAAACAAGCAGCTGCAATCCTTATCGTCCACATACTGACAATTTTTGTTTTTTGATACTTTCGGGGTATTACAACATGATGCTGAATAGCCCCTAATAGCCTTTCAGAAACGACAGGGTCAATGGCTTTACCATTTTCGAGGTCATCCGAAAAGTATTGCTGCATTAAATTTTTCAATTCAGTTTCACCCGAATTTTCCAAATATTTTAATAGCCAGCGGCATTCAGCAGGTGTCCATTCAGATTTATCCAGTAACTGCTTTATTGAGTAAGATTCATTCATCAAGTTGGCTATTTACAATTAAATACTCCAAAATGACTCAAAAGGGGGGGAGGTAAAATATTATATACCTAATTTGAGTAGATTCTTAGATTGATTGCCCCCAAACAAAAAAAGGGCCTATTAGATGAGAAATAAAAAAGGAAACCAGTTTATAAAAATAGTATTTTAAAAACGCTAGCCCATATAAGCAAGTTTTTTAACCCATGGCTGGGGGATTGCTTAGCGAATTCTTTGAGAAAACTCATCGCATCCGACAAATATTCCTTGACCGTGTGTTTGGATATATTTAATTCCTGAGCAGCTTGTTCGTAGGTTTTTCTTTGTAGCTTACACAAATCAAAAACCCTTCTTTTTTGAGGAGAAAGCTGTTCAACCCCTTTTTCAAGTAAACTGATTTGATTATTCACTAATTCAACACTATCGTCAATACTATCATCTATTTGCTGCGAGGCCGATTTTACCTGCGACTCCTTTAATTTTCCTTTTAAAAAACTCATTGATTTATTATAACTTACTACAAATAACCATCCTGAAATTTCCTGATTTGGATCAAGCAAATGACGCTTTTCCCATAAAGCAATAAAGGTTTCCTGTAATAGATCTTCCGCAACTATTTCATCCCGACAAAGCTTTAATATATTGGAATACAAGGCACTATGGTATTTCCAATACAAAGTATTGAATGCCTCCATATCCCCTTTTTGAAGACGTTCGACCAGCTCCTTTATCGAAAAGTAAGTCAAAATAATTATAGGTTTTTATTAGAATAAGGTTAATTAAAGTTGCTATATAAACTAAATTCAAATTTACATATGTAGAATTCAAGATGTATCACCCCCTCTATAATCTGATGGGTTTTCTAAATCAAATATAGGGTTTTGTAGTTAAACAAATTCAAAGTTTATTATTTAGCTCATTTTACATTTAAGGGAATAGGTATATTCTTTAATATTTAATTCTTTAACCCTTGTATTATCGAAAGATAAGATGGGTAACTGCAATTGTCTGGTTTGGCAATCCAACCAATACCCATGTCATTTCTATAAATAACCCACCCTATCAAAAAAGATATTTATTCCGAACCTGACTGCATACAAAGTTCTACGATACGATCGGCCCACCAAGGCCCCTGCAAAACGCCCTTGGTGCCCAACCCATTTAGCATACACATTCCCTTATGTTGTAGGTGTTGCTGAATAATTACTTCCCGATTTTGAGTAGTGGGCCTGATGGCAGATTGATGATCCACTGTATTGAATGGATTAATAAGCATATTTTCCAGTTGACCTTCGATCCATAATTTACTAGCTTTCTCCGGTGCTTCTTCATCATTATTCCATTGGTAGGTAGCCCCTACTTTGAATGCATTGTTTTCAGATGGAACCAGATAGATGCCATTTTTCTTTATGATTTGATTAGTAGCAAAATGATTACTGGCAATAGTCAATACATCACCCTTGCAAGGAATAATTTTTTCGTTAAAAAATGGATTATGGATAGCTCGGTATCCCTCACAAAAAAAGATATGTTGAAATTCCAGCCCTCTGTATCCTAGCTTCTCCTCAGTTATCTGTAAATCCTGGTGTATAAATGATGCCTCTAATAATTGATCATTTTTTTTCAACCAAGTTCTAAAAAGATCCATCCATAATTCGCAATTCACCCAGCCGGAATGAGTAATATCGCAGGCTCCATTTTGCTGATGAATTCCGGGTAAGGCTCCTGAAATAGGTACTATATGGCCTGAGTAAACAGGTTCAAGCGATTTGAGTTGAAGCGCTGCTTGCTCCTCGGCTGAATTAAATACCTGGTAAATATTGGAAAGGTGAACAATATTATATCCGAGAAGCTGCGATATCTCCTGATAAATTTTTATTGCAAAAGGAATTTGTTCTAACACCAAGGGAAGGATGGTTTTTCTTTTACCACTCAACGGGGTAAACATTCCTGCAGCAATTTTACTTGCAGTATGCTGCGTAGCTGGATCGATTACTAAAAAGGGAATCTTTTTTCGATGAAGCATAAATGCAACTAGCGAACCGGCAATTCCCTGACCAACTATCACCGTATTTATTTTTTCCATGTCAACTATTCCCTGTTAAACTAACACTTTAAAAATAAAGATACTACAAGTGGTATAGATCACAGGCTTTTGCTACAAGAGTCATCCGAATTTGGCTTGATGGAGGATGGAAATACAATTAATAGCAAATAATTGCACTATAAAAAAAACGGAATAGAAATAGCTGGAGAGGAATCGAAAAAATTGAATCAGCTCTATAGAAATGGTTATTTTAAACTAATCTCTCTACTCCAGTTTTTAACAGCTGGCTGAGGGGGGAATTCAAATGTACTGGTTCTTTTCCACAACGCTGCTCCACCTTTTATACCATCTTCGTTCGATACCAAGGTGGTTTTGCTATCAAGGGCAAGCGTGATAAAGCGGGAATTTCCTCCCCCGATATATAAATGGTCATAATTAAATACCGTCTTTAACACCCTCAATACCTCTTCCACCCGCTTATTCCACATCAATTGACCTAATTCTTCGAAGGCTTTTCTGCCGATGTATTGATCATAAATTAAATCAGCTCCAATTGGATGCTGAGAAAGTTCTAAATGAGGAAGTAATGTACCATTCAAAAACAAGGCCGACCCCAAACCGGTACCCAATGTAATAAGCATTTCGAACCCGCTCCCACTAATAATCCCAAGCCCTTGCATATCGGCATCATTCGCTATCTTGACGGGGCACTTAAATTCATCCTTTAAAATCTCTTTTAGATTAATGTGTACCCACTTAGCAGGAGCAATACTAGGAGCTGTAAAAACGATACCATCTTTTACAAAACCAGGGAATCCTATAGAAACTTTATTAAAAGGGGGAAAATCACTTACTAGTGTTCGGATTGCAGCTACTAATTTTTGAGGCCCAGGCAAATGAGGTGTTTCCACGGTATGGTATCCTATTTGCTTTTCACCATCTATATTTAAAATAGTCCCCTTGATATAGGTGCCTCCTATATCAATCGAGAGTATCCTGTCACCACCTAAATTTTGCTGCATACTTTTCTTATTTACACAATAAATACAACCAAACTAAGAAACTGTTCATTTTAATTACCTCCAACAAGGCCAATCCAAAAAACTCTAAAAAGGGATACCCCCTACCTATCGC
>JBIIVV010000001.1:0-42379 GCA_044339235.1 Ferruginibacter sp. | reverse complement strand
CACTTCATTCCCAAATAATTCAATTCGATAGGGCTTTTCATTGCCAAAAGAATAAATATCGAGTATGCCTCCCCGTACTGCAAACTGGCCGGGTTCATATACAAAATCAGTTCTTTCAAAGCCGTACGCTATAAATTTTCCCAAGATCCTATCTACATCTAATGTTTCACTTTGCTTGATGGAAATAATATTTTCGATAAGCGTGGTCGGTAACACCACTTTTTCAAATAGCGCTTCTGGATAGGTGATCAATACCTTCTTATTGCTACCGCCAGCTATTTTGGTTAATGCCTCGGTCCTAAGCATCACATGACTGCTGTTAAGAAGGCGATAGTTTTTTTTGTTTTTAAAAGAAGCGGGAAAATAAAAAATATCCAATGCTTGGGTAATGTTCTCAAAGCTATTATGGAAATAGGCGGCTTCTTCAGCATCTCTTAAGATGACTAGGTGATTGAGCTGGCTGGTGGCTGGATGATTGAAAACGGAGGAAAGTACAAATTCTGTAGCGCTTCCACGAAGTCCGGAAAGATGAATTTGTTGCGGAATAGACAAAGTAATCCTGTCCGCAATTTTAAAACAGCGGGGGTCATTTTTATATTCTTTCAACAACAATTCCAAATTCATCCGTTTGCAAAGATACGGCTCGAAGGTTAATTTTTTTAAATGCAGATTGCTTTCGTTTGATTCATTCGCCATTTAATACTGCCAATATTGACTCTGTAGCCAATAGGAAATCATTCCCGTAACAATAAATAACCATCTTTTTCGGCGCTTTACAATTTGCAACAGCTTTTTTTTTGAAATAATGGCTATACTTTGGACATAATCGGTAAATTGGTGGATTAAATTTTTATTATGGCATTACAACCTTGGAGAGTGGGAAAGGTGTTAAGGATTGAAAATGAGACAAGTGATACTAGAAGGTTTTGGATTCAGGTGTCGGAATTGGAGTCATTTGATTTTATTCCAGGTCAGTTTGTAACACTAGATCTTCCCATTCATGAAAAGCCCAATAAGCGTTGGCGCAGTTATTCTATTGCCTCTTGTCCGGACGGAACCAATGTATTTGAGTTGGTGATTGTGCTAGATAAAAATGGGGCCGGAACACCCTACCTTTTTAACGAAGTTCAGGTGGGTTCTGAAATAACCCTTCGTGGACCTCAGGGGGTATTTACATTACAGGAGCCAATCGACGAAGATCTCGTACTTATTTGCACCGGCACGGGCATTGCTCCATTTAGGAGCATGATTCATAATATTAAAAACAAGCAGATTGCGCATAAAAACATTTTTCTTGTTTTTGGTTGCCGAACAAAAAGCAGTTTGTTGTACTTTGAAGAAATGAAAACCCTTCAAAGTGAAATACCGGGATTTCAATATATCCCCACTTTGTCAAGGGAAAAATGGGAGGGGCATACAGGCTATGTTCATTCGGCATATGAATTATTGTGCAAAGAAAAGCAGCCTGCAAAATTCTTTTTATGCGGTTGGAAGGGGATGATTGATGAGGCAAGGAAGAAAATTATTGATATGGGGTACGATAAAAAGGCAATCCATTTTGAAATTTATGGGTAATCAGTTAGTGTAAACTATTGTACAATGCAATTATAATTAATAGTGGGTATGACTGCAATCATTAACAAGGATGACGAGCGCAGTGTTTTTTTGGTGAGTGGGTATTGTTGTTTTTTGCTAACTTGTGTTTCTAATGAATCATCAAATTAATTTGATTTTATATGGGAGCTTCTTCTATGATTGTCTTGATTATTGCAGCATTGACATTTTCTTCAATTGCAATGTTGGTTTCTAAAATTGTAACTAAAGCTACCTCGAATCCTCAAAAGGGGCAGCCTTACGAATGCGGCATTCCTACTAGGGGGAAAACCTGGACACAACTCAATGTCGGGTATTATTTATTTGCGTTGATATTTTTAATTTTTGATGTGGAACTTGTCTTTTTATTTCCATGGGCGGTAGTAGCTAAAAAAGTTGGCTGGATGGCGATGGTTGAAATTTTAATTTTCTTTTTTATATTAATGCTTGGTTTTTTGTATGCGCATAAAAAAGGCGCATTGAAGTGGGTGTAATCCTTGCTTAACAAGTGTTCTAGCTATATGTGGATGAAGCGGATGGTTGGCCGGTTTTTTGAAATATTTTTAATATAAGCATCATCAATCGAAATATAAGACAATGGGCATCACTTCTAATAATTCAGTCGCAACTTCAGAGAAAGTAGACTTTCCCGGTCAAATTCATGAGACACCGGGTGGTGGAATTGTATTGAGTAAGCTCGATGATGTGATCAATTGGGCCCGCTCAAACTCATTGTGGCCACTCACATTTGCTACCAGTTGCTGCGGCATTGAAATGATGTCGGTAGCTGCCGCCAAATATGATTTTTCGCGTTTTGGATTTGAGGTAGCAAGGGCTTCTCCCCGTCAGGCAGATGTGATTATCATTGCAGGTACGATCGTCAATAAAATGGCGCCGGTTTTAAAAAGGTTGTATGATCAAATGGCAGACCCCAAGTATGTAATTGCAATGGGAGCCTGTGCCATTAGTGGCGGACCCTTCTTTTACAATACCTATTCAGTGGTAAAAGGAGCCGACCATGTGATACCGGTTGATGTATATGTTGCCGGTTGCCCGCCCCGACCTGAAGCGCTATTACATGCTCTAATCAGTTTACAACAAAAAATAAAGAGTGGATTAACTAGAGAGCAGATTCAGGTGCCCAAGCCGGCAACTGGCGGAGATATATTGCACCAGCTTTAATTGATTTTGATTTATATGACCAACGAAATAGTACAAGAAAAAATTACGGAACTGTTGCCTACAGTTGCTTTCGAAGAGGGTGCTCAGTGGCTCACCCTGCTGGTGGAATCAGCCAATTGGCATTTATTGGCAACACAACTCCGACAGCAGGAGGACTTGTGTTTTGATTATCTTTTTTGTCTTACTTGTATTGACTGGAAAACACATCTTACCATGGTATATCATTTAGATTCTACCAAATATCGCCACAATATAGTGGTGAAAGTAAAATTGGAGAAAACGAATCCTGCAATCGAAACGGTGAGTGATATCTGGAAGACGGCTAATTTTCATGAACGCGAAGTGTATGAAATGTTTGGGGTAAATTTCTTGCACCATCCTGATTTGAGGTTACTGATTTTGCCAGATGGATGGGAAGGTAAGAATCCTATGCTGAAGGATTTTGAAGACCCCATTAACATGATTAAATTGTAGTCGATCATAAGAAAGGGGCAAGCTGAAAAAACATTTGTTTTGAATAAGTTAGATTCGAAAACAACATTTTATAATAAAACGTTCACGTTGCTTTTTTAGAAAAAAATTATGGTTGAAGAAATAGGCAGCACACCCGCGGGGGATATTATCATTAATGTAGGACCACAGCATCCTGCCACCCATGGCGTGTTGCACTTAGTGATTACCATCAATGGTGAAACCATTCAAAAAGTAGAGCCACACCTTGGCTTTATCCATCGCTCTATTGAAAAAATGTGCGAGAGCTTAAGCTACCGTCAATTCATATACGTAACTAGCCGGATGGATTACTTGTCTTCTCATATTAATAATCATGCTTGTGCATTATGTGTAGAAAAAGGAATGCAGGTAGAAATACCTTCAAGAGCACAGGTGATAAGAATTTTGATGGATGAATTAACAAGAATTGCATCACATGAACTATGGTGGGGTGCAATGGCGATGGACCTGGGAGCTTTCACCCCTTTCTTTCATGCCTTCCGCGAACGCGAAGCTATCAATGACATCATGGAGGAAACCTGTGGAGCAAGACTTACCATGAATTATATGGTGCCAGGTGGCGTGATGCAAGATATACATCCAAATTTTCAACGTAGGGTGAAGGATTTTATAGCCTTGTACAAATCCAAAATCAATGAATACAGCGAAATGGTTACGGGAAATATTATTTTTCAAAATAGGATGAAGGGCGTTGGTTTTTTATCTGCTGAAGATGCTATCTCTTTTGGGTGCACCGGTCCAACGGCTAGGGGTAGTGGCGTTTCATGTGATATCCGAAAGTTGTATCCTTATGAAATATATGAACAACTTGAGTTTGACGAAATATTGGAAACCGGTGGCGATTCTTTTGCTAGATACATGGTTAGAGTAAGAGAAATGAATCAATCCGTTCGGATTATAGAACAGCTCATTGACAATATTCCCGAAGGTGATTTTCAAGCCAAAACAAAAGCAGTGTTGAAACTGCCCAAGGGAGAATTTTACCAACGAGTAGAAACAGCAAGAGGCGAGTTAGGAGTGTATATTGTGAGCGAAGGGGCGTCTACCCCCTACAGAATAAAATTTCGTTCACCGGGATTTTCTAATCTATCTGCGCTGGATCATATGGCCAGAGGGAGTAAGCTAGGCGATCTGGTAGCAATGATGGGTACATTGGATTTGGTGATACCAGATATCGATCGATAAGTTGAAACGCATTCATCCCAAAACAAGGATGACTGAAATGTAAAATTGTTAATTTGTACGATCTGTTTTTATTGAAAAAAAATAAATGATTGCACTATAAAATGTGGAGTTTCTCAAAAATATCAAACATACTGGATAGCTGGCTGAGTGAAACCTTTTCGCCTACTTGGACAATGGTAATCGAAATGGTGATTGCCGGCATTTGTGTAATCACGCTTTTTGCCCTGCTGGGATTGGTGTTGGTACTCATGGAAAGAAGGGTGGCAGCATGGATACAAATTCGCTTAGGACCTAATCGGGTTGGGCCTGGAGGGATGTTGCAGTCGCTGGCGGATACAGTTAAGTTGTTGGTAAAAGAAGGTATGACACCTGATGGGGCCGATAAATTTTTATTTAATCTCGCGCCTATTATTGCGATGATGGTAGCGATGTTATTAATGGCGCCGATTGCCTTTGCCAGTAATTTTCAATTGTGGGATCTCAATATTGGAGTGTTGTATGTAACGGCAATTTCTTCTCTAATGGTAATCAGTATTTTAATGGCGGGCTGGGCAAGTAACAATAAGTATTCATTGATGGGGGCTATGCGAAGTGGTGCACAAATCGTGAGTTATGAATTATCTGCCGGCTTATCTATTATGGCAATTGTGGTATTGTCTGGCAGTTTAAATTTGAATGACATTATTCAATCACAGGCAGATGGATGGTGGATTTTTAAGGGACATATCCCTGTATTTATTGCCTTCCTTATTTTTATCATTGCCGTAACCGCCGAAACCAACCGGGCTCCTTTCGATTTAGCAGAAGCTGAGTCTGAACTTACCGCAGGATTTCATACCGAGTATTCAGGAATGAAGTTTGCATTGTTTTTTTTAGCGGAATATATCAATGTATTTATTGTATGTGCCATCGGCGCCACCTTGTTTCTAGGTGGATGGATGCCTTTTCATATTGGCCATTGGGAAGCGTTTAATCATGTGATGGATTTTATTCCCTCCAGTATTTGGTTTTTTGGAAAAACATTTTTTCTGATATTTCTAATCATGTGGTTTAGGTGGACTTTTCCAAGATTGCGCATTGACCAGTTGCTAGATTTGGAATGGAAATATTTATTGCCTATCAGTATGTTTAATTTACTGCTGGTTACACTGATGGCAATATTGGGTTGGCATTTTTAGCAATATGTAAGTCTGCTGAATTCAGGAGACCTCAATGAAAAGATAAAAATTGATAGCGAATTATGTTTATTGTAAAATATATCAAAGAAGTTTTTAGCGGACTCAAATCATTGGCCATAGGTCTTCGACGTACGCTTTATTATTTCACACATCACAATGAAATTATTACCCAGCAATATCCAGATAACAGGGATACGCTGGTTTTTCCGGATAGGTTTAAGGGAGAAGTAGTGATGGGGCATGATGAAAATAACGAACATGCTTGTACGGGCTGTACAGCTTGCGAACTGGCTTGTCCCAATGCTACCATTAAAATCATTACCAAATTCGACATCAGTCCCGAAGGGAAAAAGAAAAAAGCGATTGACAAATTTGTTTATCACTTAGAGCTTTGTACGATGTGTAATCTTTGCGTAGTGGCTTGCCCTACAGATGCCATTAAAATGGCACAAACATTTGAGCATAGTGTGTTTAATAGGGCTGAGCTTACGAAAGTTTTAAATAAACCCGAGTCTAAGGTCAGGGAAGGAGTGGAATAAGCAAAATCACATGCGCAGCTGGGAACACATTTTTTTAATTTATAGCGTTTACAATTTTATACAACCATTTTTCAATGAGCGGATCAACTATTATCTTTTACCTACTGACAACGCTTATCTTGGTGAGCGGAATCCTATCGGTAACTACGCGAAAAATATTTCGGGCAGCCATTTTTTTATTGTTTTCATTAATAGGTATTGCAGGTTTGTATTTCTGGATGCAGTATGAATTTATTGCAGCTGTACAGATTGTGGTGTATGTAGGTGGCATTACGGTGCTAATCATTTTCTCCATTTTTTTAACACAGCAGGCAGGAGAGTTATTGCCCAAGCAAAATAAAGGAAGAATTTTATTTTCAGTGCTGGCAGCTTTTTGTGGTTTTGCATTAACATTGTTGCAGATTTTTCGGCATACATTCGGCAGAAGCTTTGAGCGGCCGGTTTTACCCAGCATGGAGAATATCGGTAATCAAATGTTGGGAGTAGAAGCCAATGGATTTGCATTGCCTTTCGAAGTGGTGAGTATACTGCTGCTTGCGGCAATGATTGGTTGTATTGTAATTGCTTTACGTTCTAAACCCGAAACTGTATGATGGAACCAGGATTATACCATGTATTGATTATTAGCACCGCCCTTTTTTTTATAGGGGTATTCGGGTTTCTTACTCGCCGCAACTTGATTACTATGTTGATGAGTATTGAGTTGGTGCTCAATAGTGTGAACATTAATTTTATTGCATTCAATAAATATGTATGGCCTAATAAATTGGATGGATTGTTCTTTTCAATTTTTATTATTGCTATTGCTGCAGCAGAAGCTGCGGTAGCAATAGCAATCATCATCAATTTGTACAGAAGTCACCAATCAATCGATGTAGAAAACGCAGCGGATTTAAAATTTTAAAAGTTTCCCTTTTTATGGCTGAATAAAAGGGAAAGCCCAATTATAATATGATGAATGAATTGTTACAAATCCAAATGCTCGGGGTCTTTTCTTTTGGAGTAGATCTGGGATGGGCATTATTGATGATTCCCTTACTTCCGCTACTGGGGTTCTTGGTGCTTGGTTTGTTTGGAAGAAAACATATGAAGCTATCATCGGGCATTTTTGCAACGGCACTTGTATTGGTCTCCGCTTTTTTGTCTTTCCACACCGCCTATGGATATTTTTTTAAGTATGGAAAATTGGAGGGAGTGTATCAAAAAATTATTCCGATTCAATTTACCTGGCTTCAGTTTTCACCGGGAGTATCCATTGATATGGGGATCTTGCTCGATCCTATTTCGGTGATGATGCTGGTAGTGGTTACGTTGATTTCTTTAATGGTACATATTTACAGTTTGGCCTACTTAAAGGGGGAAGAAAGATTTCCCACCTATTATGCATTTCTTGGATTATTTACTTTTTCGATGTTGGGGCTGGTGATGGCTTCCAATATTTTCCAGATGTATATCTTTTGGGAACTAGTAGGGGTTTCCTCCTTCTTATTAATAGGCTATTATTACGATCGACCCAGTGCTGTGGCAGCTTGTAAAAAAGCGTTTATTGTTACCCGTTTTGCCGACCTAGGATTTTTAATTGGCATTTTGATATTGTCCTTTTATGCAGGAACATTGGATTTTCATACCCTTATTCTAAAATTGACTACCACCTCCACTCCCGAATTCCAGACAGTTACTGCGGCATCTTTTATGGGTATTTCTGCTTTAACTTGGGCATTGGTTTTGGTATTCATTGGTGGGGCAGGTAAAAGTGCTTTATTTCCACTGCATGTTTGGCTGCCCGATGCTATGGAAGGCCCCACGCCCGTTTCCGCATTAATACATGCGGCCACTATGGTAGTGGCGGGAGTATTTTTAGTGGCTAGATTGTTTCCTGTTTTCAGCATGTCGGCACCTGCACTTGAAGTGGTTGCTTATGTTGGTATCATTTCCGCTCTATTCGCTGCGCTAATCGCTTGCACGCAAACTGATATTAAAAGGGTGTTAGCTTATTCAACCATGTCGCAAATAGGTTTTATGATGTTTGCCTTAGGAGTATCTGGCTCAGGTGGAGAAAATGGACTTGGTTTTACTGCTGCAATGTTTCACCTGTTTACCCATGCACTCTTTAAAGCCCTTTTGTTTTTGGGAGCAGGTGCTGTAATTCATTTTATACATAGTAATGAAATGAAAGACATGGGTGGATTAAGAAAGTATTTACCCATTACGCATATTACTTTTTTAATTGCTTGTTTGGCAATTTCAGGTGTACCGCCCTTTGCGGGATTTTTTAGCAAAGAAGAAATATTGTTAGCAGCTTACCAGCACAATGCGACTATTTATTGGATTGCTTTGATTACATCTGGCTTAACGGCTTTTTATATGTTTCGCTTATATTTTTCTATTTTCTGGAACAAGGAGTCGTTGGTTCATGGATCTGCACATGGTGAGGGAGGATTTGCAATGATGCTGCCCCTAGTTCTTTTATCTGTGGGTGCTGCTGCTGCAGGCTTTATTCCATTTGGTGATTTTGTAAGTTCTGATGGAAAACCTTTGGAATCGGTATTTCATTATCAATTTTCCATAGCCCCAGTTGCATTGGGGCTTGCAGGAATATTTACAGCAATGTGGCTATATAAAAAACAAACCAATAAGTCCGATACCATTGCTCATTCATTGAGGGGGTTTTACCAACTGACTTTTCACAAATTTTATGTGGATGAATTGTATTTGTTTATTACTAAAAAAATATTGTTCAATCTTGTTGGAAGGCCCGCTGCTTGGTTTGATAAAAATGTGGTGAATGGGTTGGTGAATGCAACAGGAAACTCAACGCTATTTATTTCAGAAAAAATTAAGGGTTTTCAATCTGGTAAAGTGCAACAGTATGCTATTTACTTTTTAGCCGGTGTAATTGGTCTTGCGATATTGTTTATTTATGTATGGAAATAAGTAAATGCCGAAGCGGTACAAAAACGAGTAATTAATATTTGCACGGCACGAGAAAAAAAATAGTTTAACAAATATATTTACAAACGACTACATGAATTTAACCTTACTGATACTGCTCCCGCTACTGACGGCAGTTGCTATTTTGCTGATGCGCAATGATGCGCAGGTGAAGTGGACCGCATTGATGGGGTCGTCGGCCCAATTTGTTCTGGCCCTTTATTTGTTATTTTCTTTTCGAAAAGAAAGGGCAGTGGGTAATGTCGCACAGATGCTTTTTGAATTTCAGCACAACTGGTTTCCCAGTTGGGGGATCAGTTTTCATTTGGGAGTAGACGGAATTTCGGTAGCCATGATTTTGTTAACCGCATTTGTTGTAATCGCGGGGGTGCTCGTTTCTTGGAATGTTACAAAAATGACGAAGGAGTTTTATTTTCTACTTATTCTTTTGAGTTTAGGAGCCTATGGTTTTTTTATTTCGCTTGACCTATTCGTTCTTTTTTTCTTTCTTGAAATAGCAGTTATCCCGAAATACCTGCTGATTGGTATTTGGGGAAGTGGAAAAAAGGAATATGCAGCCAATAAGCTGGCTCTAATGTTAATGGGAGGTTCAGCATTGGTGTTGGTAGGTTTATTAGGCGTTTATTTTGGGGCCCCGAATCATAATTTCGACTTGATGTTGCTTTCTAGCATGCATATTCCCATAGCAATTCAGAAAATTTGTTTTCCTTTGTTATTTGTTGGATTTGGCGTTTTTACGGCATTGTTTCCTTTTCACACTTGGGTGCCTGATGGACACTCATCTGCTCCCACTGCAGGTTCGATGTTTTTGGCGGGCATCTCCATGAAACTAGGTGGATACGGCTGCTTGAGAGTTGCTACCTATATTTTGCCTGATGGAGCTAAGGAATACGCAAACGTGGTCATTGTACTTTCTACCATTGCAATTTTATACGGTGCCTTTGCTACCATGATGCAGAAGGACTTGAAATATATCAATGCATATTCTTCTGTTAGCCATTGCGGTTTTGTTTTGTTGGGGATTGGCATGTTAACCAAAACAGCCATGGTCGGCGCCGTGATGCAAATGGTTTCACATGGTTTAATGACTGCTCTTTTCTTTGCCGTAATTGGTATGATTTACGAAAGAACGCATACGCGGCAGGTAGATGAAATGGGTGGATTAATAAAAGTAATGCCCTTTATTACAACTGTATTGTTTATTGTAGGTCTTTGTTCATTAGGTCTTCCGGGCTTAAGTGGTTTTGTTGCTGAGATGACTATTTTTATGGGATCTTGGCAAAATGCTGATCTATTTCATCGAGTGGCTACCATTGCAGCTTGTATGTCGATCGTGGTTACTGCGGTGTATATCTTAAGGGCCATTGGGCAAACAGCAATGGGGCCAATTAAGGAGGGTCACCTTTCTGTAGGAGATGCTAGGTGGAATGAGAAATTGGCGGCCATTATTTTGATTGCTGGAATCGTTGCAATTGGGATAGCCCCGTTTTGGTTAAACGACCTAGTCGCACCGGCTGCGGATATCATTATGCACAAAATAGCTATAAAATAATTTGGGAAAATAAACAATAGGTATTGCCGGTTACAGAATGTAAAGAAGAACCGGTATTTCAAATTCCTAATCTGAAAATGTATGTTGAACGACTTTTTACTTTTAATGAAATCTGAGCTGTTGCTTGCTTTCATCCTATTCTTGCTACTGATTATAAAAGTGGCAGCCGAGGTGAAAAATGAACGCCTATTGGCTTTGATTCAAATACTATTATTAGGAAATTTTATTTACGGATTTTTCTTTATTGAAAATGGCAGTTTGTTTGGCGGTATGTATACCACCAATGGATTGATAGCCTTTCAAAAAAGTATTCTTAGCTTAGGAATTTACCTGATCTCTTTATTTTTTTCGGATTGGTTGAAAAAGAGTGAACACCTTCCAGAGTTTTTTATATTGCTTTTATCTTCAGTTCTTGGAATGTTTTTTATGATTTCGAGTGGAAGTTTGCTCATGTTCTATTTGTCACTCGAACTGGCTACCATTCCAGTTGCTGCGATGGCTAATTTCGATTTGCATAAAAAAATATCTTCCGAAGCATCAATGAAAATGATCTTGTCATCCGCATTGTCTTCTGGTGTTTTATTGTTTGGTATTTCATTAATTTATGGTGCTACGGGTACTATCAATTTTACTGAAATACCCGCCTTATTGGATGGAACTGGTCTGCAAATTCTTGCCTTTGTATTTTTATTTACTGCCTTTGCATTTAAGTTATCTATCGTTCCTTTTCATTTATGGACGGCAGATGTATATGAAGGATCGCCAATTGCCGTAACTTCTTTTTTATCAGTGATATCAAAAGGGTCCATCGCATTTATTTTGCTAACTACCTTATATAAAGTGTTTGCCCCCATGCATGAACTTTGGTACAATATGGTGATGCTTTTATCCATTATCACCATGATTGTGGGTAATCTATTTGCGTTGAGACAACAAAACATCAAGCGTTTTCTTGCTTTTTCATCTATTGCACAAGTGGGTTTTATTTTGGTGGGTATCAGTAGTAATTCGATTCAGGGAACAGCTTCAGTAGTATACTTTGTGTTGGTGTACGTATTTTCCAATCTGGCGGCATTTGGTGTAGCCGGTGCAATATCCCAGCATAGCGGAAAAGAACGCATCGAAGATTACAGGGGTTTGTACCAAACCAATCCATTTATTAGTTGGATACTCGCACTGGCATTATTCTCTTTGGCAGGAATACCGCCTACCGCCGGTTTTTTTGGAAAATTATTTTTAATCACAGCCGGGGCTTCCAAAGGAAATTATTTTTTCATTACTGTGGCAGCACTCAACATGATCATTTCACTCTATTATTATCTTCGGGTAATAAGAGCGGTGTTTATGGATACCAACGAACAACCTATTGGAAAAATAAAGCTGGATCTCTCCACTAAATTAGGAATGATCATTTGCGGTACAGGTATCGTACTATTGGGATTGCTAAGTTGGGTGTACGATTATATTACTGCTCTTTCAATTTAACAAAAAGTATATGGCAATCAATAAGAATCACGAATTTGAAGAACTAGACGGAGTGAAATGTGCTATCGTAGAAAAAAATGTATCCCCGGCAAGAGTTGAATTTTTAAAAAAGCTGCTGGAGTATAATAAATTTACTGTGGTGGTAGTTCCTTCTCCTCCCCCCAAAGCGGCAGCTGCGCCTGTGTTGAGTGAAACAGAAGCTGAGCAAGCCCCATTACCTGTAATTTCAGCAGAAACCTTTACTGTAGGAGTCTCTGACTCCACATTCAATCCTATAAATGCTATTTTTGGAAGATTGTTACATGCCCCAGATGGGCATGTGGTAACACTCGCCTATTGGCAGCAAAAAGAATTGGTGAGCCATGATGAGATACCTTATTTTGAATAGGATCGGGTAAATTAACTGATCTTTTCCATTACTAGTTTTTTCACCTCTGACAATGCGATTCTCTCTTGAACCATGGTGTCCCTGTATCGAATGGTGACTGTGTTATCTTCTTTTGTCTGGTGATCGATGGTTACACAAAATGGTGTTCCTACTGCATCCATTCGTCTGTAGCGTTTGCCGATAGCATCCTTCTCTTCGTAAAAACACATAAAGCTTCCCTTGCATTCATTCATCAGTTCACGTGCTATTTCAGGAAGACCATCTTTTTTAAGCAAAGGTAAAATGGCAAGTTTGGTAGGCGCAATTTTTGCAGGGATGCGTAACACTACGCGGCTATCTTCTGTGCCATCTTCTTTTGTCCATTTTTCGTTGGCATAAGCCAGGCTGATGATGGTCAAAAACAACCTATCCAGACCGACCGAGGTTTCTACTACGTATGGTATGTAGTTGCCAAAAGGTTTGCCTTCCTCATTAAGGTCATTGTCAAAATACTGAATCTTTTTTTTGCTAAAGGTTTGGTGCTGTGTTAAATCAAAATCGGTACGACTATGAATTCCTTCCAGTTCTTTCCATCCAAAAGGGAATTCGAATTCAATATCTAATGCAGCATCTGCGTAATGAGCCAGTTTGATATGGTCGTGGAAGCGTAATTTTTCGGCGGGTATCCCTAGGCTCTCATGCCATTTTTTTCTTTCCTCTTTCCAAAAATTGTACCATTCCATTTGTGTGCCTGGGCGAACAAAAAATTGCATTTCCATCTGTTCAAATTCCCGCATTCTGAAAATAAACTGTCGAGCAACAATTTCATTTCTAAAAGCCTTGCCGGTTTGTGCAATGCCAAAAGGAATTTTCATTCGACCGGTTTTTTGCACATTTAAAAAATTCACAAAAATACCCTGTGCCGTTTCAGGACGAAGATAAATGGTATCGCTTTCACCTGCCACACTTCCAATTTGGGTATTAAACATCAGGTTAAACTCACGGATATCAGTCCAATTGCAGGTTTTACTGATAGCGCATTTTATTTTATTTTCTTCGATTAGTTTTTTCAGACCAGCATAATCACTTGCTACAATCAAGGCGTCCATAGCCGCCAAAATCTCATCGGCTAGCTTTTCATTTCCTGCAGTTCTTTGTTCGTCTGCAAATCCTTCAATGAGGTGGTCAACACGGTATCTTTTATTACTGTCTTTATTATCGATCATCGGATCGCTGAAATTATCTACGTGCCCGCTTGCTTTCCAGGTGGTGGGGTGCATAAAGATGGAAGCATCAATTCCTACAATGTTGTCATTGAGTTGCGTCATGCTTTTCCACCAATAGTCGCGGATATTCTTTTTTAGTTGCGCACCCATCTGGCCATAGTCGTATACTGCTGCCAATCCATCATAGATTTCGGAGGATTGGAAAATATAACCGTACTCTTTACAATGGGAGATGAGTTCTGGGAAATTATTTGATTCGTTTGCCATAATGGGCGCAAAGTTAAGGTAGTAAAATTGTTTTTGTACCAGGTTGCCGAAATACTGTTCAGCGATAGTGGGCTAAGTCTATTTTGCTATTGGTCGAATTGTAATCAGTGCTTCTATTTATTTAGGGGGGTGTAATTTCGGATTCTCTTTGTGTCGTTGGGCATCTCTTGTGTTTTTTTTCTCAAAATTTTTCTCCAAGGCGGCCGTTAAATCAACGCCGGTTTGGTTGGCAAGGCAAATGAGTACCCAAAGCACATCGGCCATCTCATCCCCCAAATTATTGCCTTGGTCCGATTCTTTAAATGACTGTTCTCCATAGGTTCTTACCATCAATCTGGATAATTCACCCACTTCTTCCATTAAAATTCCCAAGTTGGTCATTTCGCTAAAATAGCGAACGCCAGTCGTCTTTATCCATTCATCTACTTTACTTTGTGCTTCTGTAATTTCCATGCTGTTTATTTTTTAAAATTCTTGGGAGTCAATCTTAGTTAATCTTTTGTTTTTGTATCCATTAAAATGGTTACTGGTCCATCATTTACCAATGCTATTTTCATGTCAGCGCCAAACTTACCGGTAAATATTTTCTTTTCAAGGTCTTGTTCTAGTTGTGCAATCAGCTTTTCGTAAATGGGTATCGCAACAGACGCCTTGCTGGCACGGAGGTACGAAGGTCGGTTTCCTTTTTTAGTACTAGCTTGCAATGTAAACTGACTTACTAATAACAGATCACCATTCATAGTTTTCAATGAAATATTTGGCACATGGTCTTCATCATCAAAAATGCGAAGCTGTGTAATTTTATTACTCAACCAGATGATATCATCTTCATTGTCAGCGTCTTCGATACCTATAAAAACCAACAGGCCATTATTTATTTCAGACCATAGTTCACCATTGATTGAAACCCCTGCTTTTGTAACTCTTTGTATTACAGCTCTCATATAATAAAGATAGCGAGCTTTGATATTCAACCCTACTAAAATAGACTAATTGGGCCAAAAACATCCTCTTCCAGCTTGATGCGACGATGAAAAGGAGATGCTATTTTTTAAACAAATTAGCAAATGCACTGTGAGATTGCGTCTTGGAAATTATCCACAGTTGTTAACATTTAGCAAAAGGAATTATGCCGTAGAAAGTTTAAATTCGTATTCCATTATCCCCCAGTTTTTCAAATCCCATTAACCCGTTTCAAAATATGTCAACTAATAAAAATGCAGCCCAAGGGCTGCAATTCCGCAGGCAATTTACAAAAGAAGGTGTATCTCCTTATGATCTATTTGAGTACGACTATCGCACTTCGATTATTAAGAATCCTTCTGGTGAAGTAGTGTTCCAAATGGACAATGTGGAAGTTCCCAAACAGTGGAGTCAGATTGCCACTGATATATTGGCTCAAAAATATTTCCGTAAAGCTGGAGTGCCTCAGCCAGATGGAAGCTTTGGCAGAGAAACTACCATTAAGCAAGTGGCTCATCGGATGGCGCATTGCTGGAGGGTATGGGGTGAACGCAATCAATATTTTTCCACCAAGCATGACGCACAGGTATTTTATGATGAATTGGTGTACTCAATTTTAAACCAGGCTTGTGTTCCCAATAGCCCTCAATGGTTTAACACCGGTCTGCATGAAGTGTATGGCATAAAGGGAAAGCCTCAGGGCCACTATTATGTAGATGCGACTGACGGACAATTAAAAAAATCTACTTCTGCTTATGAAAGACCACAGCCGCACGCTTGTTTTATTTTAAGCGTAAAGGATGATTTAGTAAACGAAGGGGGCATCATGGATCTTTGGGTTCGGGAAGCAAGGATATTTAAATATGGTAGTGGGGTGGGTACCAACTATAGCAGCATTCGAGGTGAGGGTGAAAAATTAAGTGGTGGAGGAACTTCCAGTGGACTGATGAGTTTTCTTAAAATAGGGGATCGGGCAGCTGGTGCAATCAAAAGTGGTGGCACCACCCGTAGGGCTGCTAAAATGGTTTGTTTGGATTTGGATCATCCTGAAATTGAAAAATTTGTAAATTGGAAAGTTGAGGAAGAAGATAAAGTAGCGGCTTTGATAGCAGCTGGTTACTCCAGTGATTATGAGGGGGAAGCGTATAAAACAGTGAGTGGCCAAAACAGTAATAATTCTGTTCGGATCCCCAATGCTTTTTTTAAGGTATTGGATGAGCAAGGTGATTGGGAACTTACAGCGCGAAGCGATGGGAGTGTAATGAAAAAAATTAAAGCTGCTGAATTGTGGAGGCAAATTACCCATGCTGCTTGGAAATGTGCGGATCCTGGAACCCAATATGACACCACCATCAATGAGTGGCATACCTGTCCGGAAGGTGGTCCGATAAGAGCGTCTAACCCCTGCAGTGAGTATATGTTTTTGGATAACACTGCCTGTAATTTAGCATCCGTAAACCTTCGCCGATTCTTCGAAGAAAGTGACAATAGTTTTGATGTGGAAGGTTTTGAATATACCTGTCGAATGTGGACTGCAGTACTAGAAATCTCCGTATTGATGGCACAATTTCCTTCCAAGGAAGTGGCGCAACTTTCTTATGATTACAGAACATTGGGACTTGGGTATGCAAATCTAGGCAGTATGTTAATGGTAAGTGGCATACCCTATGACAGTGAAGAAGCAAGGGCAATTGCCGGAGCCATTACAGCAATCATGACAGGAGTTGCTTATACAACCTCTGCAGAGATGGCTGGATTTTTGGGTACATTTTCCAAATATGAAGAAAATAAAACTCATATGCTTCGGGTAATGCGCAATCACCGTGCTGCAGCATACGATGCACAAGATGCATTTGAAGGAATTGAAATAAAACCCCAGGGGATTAATGCAAAATATTGTCCAGATTATTTATTGACAGCCGCCATAAAGGCTTGGGATGAAGCGGTGCAGTTAGGCGAAAAAAATGGTTATCGCAATGCGCAAACTACCGTGATAGCCCCTACAGGAACAATCGGTCTGGTGATGGATTGTGATACCACCGGCGTTGAACCTGATTTCGCATTGGTGAAGTTTAAAAAATTAAGCGGTGGAGGATATTTTAAAATCATTAACCAAAGTGTACCTGCTGCACTTCGTAATTTAAAGTATAGTGAAAAAGAGTTGGAAGAAATAGTGAACTATGCTAAAGGGCATGCAACTTTGAAAGGAGCACCATTTATCAATACCGAATCTTTACTTGAAAGAGGATTTACAAAGGATGAATTAAAAAAAGTAGAAGCATCCTTGGGTAGTGCTTTTGAAATTGGTTTTGTATTCAATGTATATACTTTCGGTGAAGCTACTTTGCAACGTTTGGGTTTCAAATCGGAACAGTACTTTGATTTTAGTTGGAGCTTATTAGAAGCGCTCGGATTTACAGAAGAAGAAATTGATGCTGCAAATATTTATGTGTGCGGAACTATGACGGTGGAAGGAGCTCCTTATTTAAAAGAGGAACATTTGCCAGTGTTTGATTGTGCAAACAAGTGTGGGCAAAAAGGGGTTCGGTATATCCATGCACATGGTCATATCAGAATGATGAGTGCAGCGCAACCTTTCTTAAGTGGCGCGATCAGTAAAACGATTAACCTTCCCAATGAAGCAACAGAGGCTGAAATTGCAGACTGCTACCGCATGAGCTGGGAGCTGGGATTGAAAGCGAATGCACTTTATCGGGACGGATCAAAATTATCTCAGCCCTTGAGTAATAAGTCAGATAAAAAGAAAAAAACAGGGGAAGTAGGGAATTCAGAGTTGGTGGCAACAGAAGAGGGAAATGATTCTCCACATATAGTTGACATGAGTAAGTTGACGGTGGATGAATTATTGGATGAAGTAAGTAAGCGCATGTTAAATAGTCCAGATACCGTTTTAAAAAGCAAACTGGCAAAAATAGTTGAACGTAAAAAATTACCTGCCAAGCGAAGAGGGTTTACTCAAAAAGCAAAGATCAACGGCCAGGCATTGTTTCTACGTACCGGCGAATATGGGGATGGCACGGTGGGGGAAATCTTTATTGATATGGCAAAAGAAGGGGCTACTGTTCGCAGTATGTTAAACTGTTTTGCTATTGCCATTTCCATTGGTTTGCAATATGGTGTTCCTTTGGAAGAATTTGTAGAAAAATTTGTATTCACCCGATTCGAACCATCCGGAATGGTGGAGCATCCGAATATCAAGAGTACCACTTCGATCATTGATTTTATATTTAGGTCGATGGCTTATGAGTATCTAGGAAGAAATGATTTGGTTCATGTGTTGGATAAACCCGAAGTAGAAAACTTGGGCGACGAAACTTGGGATGAATCATCGCCTACGATTGGCGATAGGGTGCAGGAGTTGAGTGAAATTCGGGTGACTGGAAATTTCTCTCCTGCGGGCAATGTGCAATCTGCAAAAAGTGTAAAGAATAATTTAAATGCTGCCGAGATGTTCAATGGATTGGATGCCGTGAATGCCGCTGCTAAAAGTATGCAAAGTGATGCACCAGCCTGTAATACCTGCGGACATATTACTATGCGGAGCGGAACCTGCTACAAATGTTTGAATTGCGGTAATAGTATGGGGTGTAGCTAAGAGCAGTTTGGATGGAATGTATTTTTACTAATGTAGGATGTTGGATTTTTGGATGTCTGATGTATGATGTCTGATGTCTGATGTCTGATGTATGATGTCTGATGTCTGATGTCTGATGTATGATGTCTGATGTATGATGTCTGATGTATGATTTTTTGATGTCTGATTTTTGGCTGTATAGAAGGGTATAATTGAAGGATGCTAAATTTAATCGGGTATCTATTTCGATAATCATGAATCTTTCAATCTAAAAAAAATCAGAAATCAGAAATCAAAAAATCAGATATCAGAAATCATACATCAGACATCAGTAATTCAGCTTTTAGTATTGTCGTTTTGTTGCTTTTCTATTTTATTGACCCTTTGTGCCAGGGAGTCTAAATTGCGGAAATGGACATATGATTTTCTGTACTTGCTGGCTTCAAATGCAGGGGAGCCCATATAAACTTCACCCGAATGGGTAACACTTTTTGAAATTCCAGATTGAGCGCTAATGATCGTATTATCGGCAATGGTTAAATGACCTACGATCCCTACTTGCCCACTAAACATACAGTTTTTTCCAATTTTGGTAGATCCTGCCACCACACCGCCGGCAGCAAAATAAGTATTTTCGCCAACCTCTACATTGTGGGCAATATGGATGAGGTTATCAAATTTTACACCTTTTCGTAAAATAGTTGAGCCAAGGGTTGCTCTGTCAATAGCACAATTGGCACCAATTTCTACATCGTCTTCAATGATTACGTTTCCGATCTGGGCTACTTTCTTATGGTTGTTTTCGGGATTAAATCCAAATCCATCACTTCCAATCACTGTGCCAGAATGGATGATGCAATTTTTTCCAATATGAGTTTCAGAATAAATTTTAACTCCGGCAAAAAGGGTAGTGTTGTCTCCAATCACTGCATTGTCACCAATATAGACTTGAGGATAAATTTTAACATTGTTTCCAATGGTTGCATTTTCGCCTACAAACGAAAACTCACCTGCATAGATATCGTTTCCCACTGTAGCACTCTCAGAGATAAAAGATAATTTTGAAATACCTTTTTTATCCAACTTTACTTGGTTGTACATTTCTAGTAGTTGGGCAAAAGCGCTTCCTGCATTTTCTACCCTTATTAATGTTGCGCTGACAGGCCCCGTTAGTACGAGTGAATGGTTGACGATTACAACAGACGCATTGGTGCCATAAATGTATTGCGTATAATGAGGGTTGGATAAAAAAGAAATAGATCCTGGAACCCCCTCCTCAATTTTTGATAATTTGGTGATAGTAACATTGGCATCTCCTTCAATAACACCATTGAGAAGACTAGCTATTTGTGTGGCAGTAAATTCCATCGTTTCTTTTTAGTGGTTGTTAAAATTATTACGGCCATAGGATTTTTGCAATAAAAAAATGTGGAGCAATTTAGGAAAGGCCCCTTACTCCAATCATTTGATTGGTTTCTTGGTCCCAAACTTTTAATTTGAAGCATTCGCTCACCGACTTTGGGGAAAGCGAAGTGGTTTTACAGTTTCGCAGTTCGGTAATCTTTTTCATTACTTCGGGCAAACGGTAAAAAGGGATTTTTGAATTTAGGTGATGAATATGATGGTACCCAATATTGCCAGTAAACCACTCCATAATGGGATGCATTTTCATATAGCTGGATGATTCAAGTGCCGCCTTTTCATATACCCAATTTTTATTTTCATAAAACTCTACCCCAGGAAAATTGTGTTGGGCGTAAAATAAATAAGCCCCCATGCCTAAAGATATGAAAAAGGGTAAAAAAAACATAAAAAACCAAGCCTGCCATCCCATAAAAATAAATAGCATTGTAGCTACTGTAATATGCAATATCAATGCAATGAGTGAATCATAGTGCTTGCGGGGGCTGCTTACAAATGACCGCACACACATCCCAAGAATAAACATAGAAAAATAGCCAAGTAAAATTGTAAGCGGGTGGCGTATGGCGAGATAGGTAAATTTCTGAACCCCTGTCATCTCCTGGTATTTTTTTCTAGTAACGATTGGATAGGATCCTATACTTGCACTGAATAATTTAGAGTTGTGCTTGTGATGGTGATCATGGGATCTCTTCCAGATGCTAGTAGGAGAGAGCATGTAAATTCCAACAATGGTCATGATTACTTCTGCAGCTGGGGAATTAGTTAAAATGGAATGGTGCTGGTGATCATGATAAATGATGAAAACCCTGATTAATAGTAAACCAGCAAAAATACTGCATGCTAATTTCAAAGCTAGTATCGGAAGCAATAGGGTGCCTCCTAGTGATAAAATCAATAGGGTTAATGTAGAAATCGTGTGAAACCAACTTCTGGCTCTTATTTCTTTTGCAAAAGGTTTAGTGGCTAATATTAGGTCTTTCCCTAGGAGCATTATTAGTTTTTTTAGTTTGCAAGTTACTTTATTTAGTGTTTACATCCGCTGGTGTTTCCATCTTTTATGTGTCCAAAGCCAGGTTTCGGGTTGTTCAACAATGTCTTTTTCCAGCTTTTTGGTGTGTTTTTCTGTGATTTCCCCTTCTTTATTACTATAGGGGGGGCTTTGTAGGCATTCGGCTAATAAGGTATAATAACCCCTTGCTACTCTTTTAACAGATACAAAAACAATGGGGTATTGCAGCTTTTGTGCTATTTTCTCCGTACCGGTAAACACTGCAGTATCCTGGTTCAAAAAATTCATCCAATGCGCCTTTGCAGGATTAGGAGATTGATCAGCTATGAATGCAGTAGCAGTTAAAGAAGGTCTATTTTTTGCCATTTCTCTGAAAGTTTCTCTCATAGGGATGAGCTTAGTGCCAAACCTTTCCCGCATGCGGCAGATTAATGAGTTAAAATATTTATTTTCCAAGGGATGGTAAATCACATATAACTGGTGTTTACAGCATAGGCTGAATGTATTGCCTCCCCATTCCCAATTGCCTTTGTGCCCCATTACAATGATGATACTTTTATTTTGCGCTGCCAGCTGTTTAAAAAGGAGCTTCGCTGAAGGGTCCAAACTGCAATGGGTTAGCATTTTTTTTCGGCTAATCGTAAGGGTTTTAAATGTTTCCAGTAATAGGTCACAGAAATATCGAAAAAATTCCTTGTGGATGACATTGATTTCGTCGGCCGTTTTTTCTGGAAATGCGTTTGTTAAATTACCAAGAATCACCTTTTTTCGGTAGCCAATTATGTAAAACAATATCAGGTAAACTAAGTCAGATAATAAGTAGAGTAACCGGAATGGCAATAAGGATAGTAGATATATAAAAGGTAAGGATAGGTAATAGATAATTGCTGCCAAGTAAGGAGTGGTTGTTTTAATGGTACGAAATTAAATTATTTGAGCTATTTAAATTTTTAATTCAACAATATTTTATCCCCCAGGAACTGGAGTATGTTGGCCAGGGAAGCTATAAAACCTGTCAATGAGGGGCTTTGCTAATTTTTCAGCACATCATTGGCTTTATTACAATTTCCGATAGAATACTACAGGTAGCTTACTGGTTGAAATTGCCTATGATCATTTTCAGCTATTGAGTATATTTGCGCTATGACTTCCCAATTTTTTAATTACAATAAAGGTAAAGTAATCCAAGCGCTGCGCTATCATTTTATTAGTCGGCCAGAAATTAAGGTAATGATTATTTTGGTAAATGTATTTTCCATCATTGCTGCAGGGTTGTTCTTTTTAAAAAAAGTTTCACCCATGGCATTTTTAGTGAGTTCTGTTTTATGGTTTGCGTTGATGCTGGCTTTTTGGTTCTTATTACCCTTAACCATTTATAAAATGTCGAGTACTTTTCAGCAGCGTTTGAAGGCAACCTTTGGCAAGGACGAATTTACTATTGAAAATGAAAAGGGAAGCCGAAGCTGGTTATGGAGAGAATTTACGGCTACAATGGAAAGTCCGCATTTTTTTCATTTGTACTTTGATTCAAGATCTTTCTTCATCGTTCCAAAAGAAGCTTTTTTGGAACAGGAGATTCCCATGGCAAGAAAAGTATTGGCCGAAAAAATCAAAAAGTAAACAATCTTTCAACTTGCTGCAATATCAAGTTGGGTTGCCTGTAAACCTATCGTAAATTTTTTTTCATAATATGATGGGGTATATTGATTTCTACAAACCCTCCTCCTTCTACTTTGTAGCCGTATTTTTCATAAAACCCAATAGCGGTATCACGGGCATGCATGGTTAAAGTTTTGTAGCCTTTGTCCCGGGCAATATTTTCTGCAAATTGGATGATCGTTTCTCCGATTCCTTTTCCTTGCATGTTTTTTAGGACTGCCATTTGGCGGAGTTTCACACTGCCACTACTAATATCAGTTAGGATACAGCATCCTGTCATTTCATCCTCGTCAAATGCACCAATCAAAATGTCATTTTTTTCCTTTGCCAATTCTTCTGGTGAAAATGATAGACCAAGGGGCTTTCGCATTATTTCAAAACGAAGTGTAACCATTTGTTGGTATTCCTTGCTTCCATGATCTATTTGTTTTAAGCCCATGTCACAATATAGCGAAATCTTTCTTTTAAATGTATGTGGGAAGTAGCACTTAATGTAAAAACCCCTTCCCATTTTTCATTTGTTGAGCTCCTATTGTTTTTATGGGAACCGCTATTTTTTCTCTTAGATAGCGAATTACATATATATATTATAGTGTATATTTATAGTTTTAAGCTAAGTTTTTGATAAAAAGGACGTATTAAAAAAAATAAATTTTGAGCCTATAATTATATAAATATTTTAAATTACTGACTGCAAAATGCTGTTTTGTGCACCCTCTTTGAAGAAGGATGGTAGAATAAATTTTATTAAAACTTATATTTCTTTGTATTTATCTCAAAAAGTATATTTTTGCACCTGATTAACTAAATATTATAATTATGTCAGACATTGCAACAAGAGTAAAGAAAATAATTGTTGACAAATTAGGTGTAGATGAAGCCGAGGTTACTCCGGAAGCTTCTTTTACTAATGATTTAGGTGCCGATAGCTTGGACACCGTAGAACTAATTATGGAATTTGAAAAGGAATTCAACATTTCTATTCCAGATGAGCAAGCTGAAACCATTACCACTGTTGGTCAGGCTGTTACTTACCTTGAAGAACACGCTAAGTAGTCATCTCTGTTTTAATCATCGCAGGCAAATTTTATGGATCTAAAGAGAGTAGTTGTAACCGGATTGGGAGCCCTTACTCCATTAGGGAAAACCGTTGCTGAATATTGGCAGGCTTTATCTGATGGTGTGAATGGCTGTGATTATATTAAGCAATTCGATGCCTCGAAATTTAAGACAAGATTTGCCTGCGAGGTTAAAGATTTTGATGCCACCCAGTACTTAGATCGAAAAGAAGCCCGCAAAATTGACCGATTTACCCAGTTTGCCTTAATAGCCAGCGATGAAGCAGTAAAAGATGCAGGCATTAATAAGGATAATGTAAATGTAGACCGGGTAGGTGTAATATTTGCGAGTGGAATTGGCGGTTTAATTACTTTTCAGGAAGAAGTGCTCAACTTTGCTTCCGGTGATGGTACTCCACGTTTTAATCCTTTCTTTATTCCCAAAATGATCCTTGATATTGCAGCAGGGCAAATATCAATCCGTCATGGTTTTAGGGGACCCAACTATGCAGTAGTTAGCGCCTGCGCTTCTTCTACCAATGCGATTATTGACGCCTTTGATAACATTCGGTTGGGCAGGGCAGATATCATTCTCACGGGGGGAAGCGAAGCTGTAATTAGTATTGCTGGGGTAGGTGGTTTTAATGCCATGAAGGCTTTAAGCGAAAGAAATGATGATCCTGCAACAGCTAGTCGGCCTTTTGATAAGGACCGCGACGGGTTTGTGGTAGGCGAAGGTGCCGGTGCCCTTATTTTGGAAAGCTTAGATCATGCGCTTGCACGCGGTGCTAAAATATATTGCGAAATTGCAGGTGGCGGTGCCTCAGCAGATGCTCACCATATTACCGCTCCTCATCCAGAGGGACTTGGTGCACAAAATGTAATGCATACAGCCCTAAAAGATGCAGCAATGAAACCAGAAGATATTGATTATATCAATGTACATGGCACTTCAACACCTTTAGGAGATATTGCAGAGTCAAAGGCTATTTTAAATGTTTTTGGAAAACATGCCTATAATTTAAATATCAGTTCTACGAAAAGTATGACTGGCCATACGCTTGGTGCAGCTGGTGCTATTGAGACGCTTGCATGCATTCTGGCCGTCACAAAAAATATTATTCCTCCCACCATTAATCACTTTACCGACGATCCAGGCTTGGATCCTCAATTAAATTTTACTTTCAATAAAGCACAACACAGAACGGTGAATGCTGCATTGAGTAATACATTTGGTTTTGGAGGACACAACGCTTCGGTAATTGTAAAAAAATACCAACCTTAGTAGGTTCTGTTTTCTTTGCCTATCCCTCTATTATAAGTAATCCGAATTTTCCTTGTAAGCCAAGATTTGCAGCGTAGGTATCAAAAGGATTTCTATATTTCAGATGGTACAATTGCCCCATGCTCAAATTATTAGCTTTTCCCAAATGTTTTTATATTTTTTCTTTGCATCCATTATCAGTAATTTCGATTAAACATTTTGTCAAATTTTGCAATTCCTGAAAACCTTCTTCTACGGAGATAAAATAAAGAAAGAGTTTAAAAAACAACTCACTAACGTCCTAGGATTTACTCCTGGCGAACTCAATTTATACAGAACCGCATTGAGTCATCGATCGGTGCGGGAAGGGGCCGATGAAAATAATGAGCGCCTTGAATTTTTGGGCGATGCGGTGCTTAGCTCTATTGTGGCACACTATCTTTTTAGAAAATATCCTTATCGTGGCGAAGGGTTTTTAACGGAGATGAGAAGTAAAATGGTCAACCGTCAGCAGTTAAATGATATTGGAATTAAAATGGGGCTGAAAAAAATCACCATTTACAATAAACAAGATAGCTCCCTAAAAATATCTCAAATTTTTGGAAATACCCTAGAGGCATTAATTGGAGCTGTTTACCTAGATAAAGGCTATGACAAAACCCAGCATTGGGTAGAGAAAAACATTATTTCCACTTACTTGTTCATGGATGATCTGGAGGGCATTGAAATTAACATTAAGAATAAATTATACGGCTGGGCAAATAAAAATGGAAAACTGCTTGAATTTGATACCCTAAGTGAAAAATTTGAAAATGGCAGGCGACTGTTTACTATTGGCGCTACTGTAGATGGTGAGCTAGTGGCGGAAGGAAAAGGATATAATAAAAAGGACGCTAGTCAGATAGCAGCTCAATTGGCTGTTGATAAATTAGGGCTCTAGTTGACCATTGTAGGAAGCTGGTTAAAACTTCTTTTTTGAGTGAATGAATTTATATTTCATCTTCTAATTGAACTGCGATTGAGAATGATTTTAAAATTAATCCACTTAATTTTCCACTCAATTATAAAATTATTCTCTGTCCAATAAATCAATCAAACATTGAAAGATCGTATGACTTTTGGAATTGTAGGAAGTGGAAGTTGGGGGACTGCAATAGCAAAGATTCTAACAGACAATGGGCATTCCATTCATTGGTGGAATAGGAGTGAGCAGTCTATCCAACAAATCAGGGACAGAAAGCACAATCCACATTATTTAAGTTCCACCTATTTTAATACTGATTTATTAAATCTTACAACTGATCCTGGAGAAGTTATTCAAAAGTCAGATTGCATTGTTGTAGCGATTCCTTCAGCATATGCCAGCTCCATTTTATTACCATTGGACAAAAATATATTTGTTGAAAAAAAAGTGATCAGTGCTATCAAGGGTATTTTACCACAGAACAATATGCTACTGAATGACTTTCTAAAATATTCATTTGATTTCCCGCTCGAAAATTATTTTTCTGTTTTGGGGCCTTGTCATGCGGAGGAAATAGCTGGGGAAAAGTTATCCTATCTTACTTTTTCAGGGGTCGATGCAATTGCAACACATGAGATAGCCAGTAATTTCAAAACGAGCTATCTCAATACAATAGAAAATGATGATATCTATGGGGTTCAATTTGCCGCAGTGTTAAAAAATATCTATGCTGTAGGGGCAGGGATAGCTCATGGTTTGGATTATGGAGATAATTTTTTGAGTGTACTCATTGCCAATAGCGCGGATGAGATGGCGGGGTTTTTAAAAAAAGCTGGAATAAAAAATATGGAAGTGGGTCATGTAGACTCATTGCCGCTTCCTTCTGTTCATCGATCCAATAATTATGCCGCCTCCGTTTACTTGGGCGATTTATTGGTTACTTGTTATTCATTGTATAGTCGCAATCGAACCTTCGGTAATATGATTGGAAAGGGGTATGCAGTAAAATCCGCTCAGGTAGAAATGAGTATGGTTGCTGAAGGGTATCCTGCAAGTAAAAGTGTGTACCAGATTAATCAGGTCATTCATGCCAATATGCCTATTGCTGAAACAATTTATCGGATATTATGGGAAAGCCTTTCTCCCCGCGAAGGGTTTGCCCAGATTGAATCAGTATTGGTGTAGTTGCCATTTTTTAGAAAAAAAGGTCTGCAGCGATGCCATCCGCAAATAGCTTCCCCTCTTTTGTCAAAATCAGACTTGCATTTATCTGAATGAGTTTTTTGGATTCGATGTATTTTTGGCTGGAAAGGAGCAGCTGGTTAAGATAACTATTTCCAAATAGGGCACTCGTTTTTTCGAGGTCGATGCCTTCCATAGTTCTGAGCGATATCATGATGAACTCATTGAATGATTGAGTTGGTGTGAGAAGCTCTTCTTCAAATGGAATGGAGTTTTTTTTCAATGACTGAATGTACAATGCGTTATTAGCGATATTCCATTTTCTTGTTGCCCCGTCATAACTATGAGCAGCAGGCCCAAATCCATAATATTTTTTACCCTGCCAATAACTACTGTTATGCTTACTTCTCATGCCAGGTTTTGAAAAATTACTAATTTCATAGTGCTCGTAGCCAGCTTGCTCCATTTTATTCATCCCAATAATAAATTGTTCAGCCTGTTTTTCGGCATCCACCGGTGCTTTTTTGTTTTGAGCAATCATTTTGTCCAATGCTGTTTTAGGTTCCACCGTAAGTGCGTAGCAAGAGATATGGGGTATTTTCTTACTAATGACGGTATCAATAGCGGTTGACCAATCTTGATTGCTTAACAAAGGGGAGCCATAGATTAAATCGATTGAGAAGTCGGAGAATCCGGCATCCTTAATTTCGTCGATGCATCGCAGTGAGTCACTTGCTGAATGCGCTCGGTTCATCCAAAGGAGTTCGGGGTCCAAAAAGGATTGTATACCCACACTCAGCCGGTTAATTCCTGCTTTTTTCCAAAGTTGTAATTTCTCAGCACTGATGTCATCTGGGTTGGCTTCAAGTGTAATTTCTGCATCTTTCGTAATGTCAAATTTTGAGGCCAACGCTGCTAATATCATTGTAATATCGTTGATTGATACAATGCTAGGTGTGCCTCCCCCAAAATAGATAGTTTCACAAAATTCTTTTTCTGTTGGCTTGCTTGCTTTAGTGGGGCTAAGATGAATCTCTTTTATCAGCGCAGCAATTAGTTCGTCCTTAAATTGCAGGGAGGTCGAAAAATGAAAATTACAATAATGGCAAGCCTGCTTGCAAAATGGGATATGAATATAAATGCCTGCCAAATAGCTTGTTTTATTGTTGTAAAAGTAAAATTTCCAATCCGGAATGACAATGATTTGATCTGCCAGTTGGTTGGAATTGAAATGGACTATTTTTCAATTGACAACCAAACAAATGGTATAAAATGCTAACTAATACAAAGATAGCATCTTTCATTTGCCCCTTTTTGTTTAGGATCGAGTTCAACAGTGGGGTAGTAAATGTTTTTTTGAAATAATTTATTAGCACCTAGTCGTCCGATTTATCGGACTTCGAGGCTAGATTTGTATAAATTAATTATTTCTAAGTAAAATCATTTTATTTTTGTTAATAATTTCTACCAATTGAGACAGGTTATATTATTTGTAAATATTGTATTCTTTCCTGTTTTGCTTTTTGCTCAACAGTCAGATAGTAGTCTGACCGTCAAAGATTCTGGGAATAAGCGGGATTCTTCCTTAGTGCAATTGTCTGATAGTCTCACTTTGTTGTTAGATTCAACAGTAATACTGAAAAATGACTTAGCTAATTCGGCATCCTCCTACAATAGTGCTTTTAATAAAATGCTGGAAGCCAATCAATTTTTAAATACTTCCACCAAACCTGTTGCTTGGGTGATTCAAGAAAAAAAGCGAATTCCCAAAGACCGACTATTTTATTTGATAGCAATCATTGTATCGCTTTTGGCATTTTTAAGATTTGTGTATACTCGGTACTTCAATAATCTGTTCCGATTTTTTTTTAATGCTTCGCTACGACAAAGCCAGTTAATTGAGCAGTTGTTGCAGGCTAAATTACCATCGCTTTTGTTTAATATGCTTTTTGTGTTTTCGGGAGGACTGTATATTTACTTGCTGCTAATGTATAATCATTGGATTGACAATCTTGATTTTTGGCAGATCTTGGCTTATTGTACCGTTAGTTTAGGATTGATTTATCTAATTAAATTTTTTACGATAAAATTTACAGGATGGCTTACGGGGTTAACCGAAGTAATGAATAATTATGTTTTTATTATTTTTTTATTCAATAAGGTGATCGGTATTTTTTTACTTCCTTTTATTGTCATTATAGCCTTTTCTATGCCCGCTTTAGCTAATTCAGCAGTAATTGGATCCCTTTTACTTATTGGAATCCTTTTTTTGATACGATTTTTCAGGTCCTATGCTTTGCTTCAAAATCAGCTTAAACTAAGCCAATTTCACTTTTTAATGTATGTAGTGGGTGTAGAAATTATTCCAGTTTTGATAGTTTACAAGGGACTGGTAGTTTTATTAAGTAAAAATCTATAATTTTGTATCGATGTTGAATATTAATTTTATCCCGTATGGTTGGTAATATGAAAAAAACCCCTGAATCTAAAGATAGCGCGATAAAAAAAATACTGATTAGCCAACCCAAGCCGGACGGGGATAGGTCTCCTTATTTTGACCTTGCCAAAAAGCATAATATTGACTTGCATTTTTACCCTTTCATTATAGTGGATAGTATCTCTGCAAAGGAGTTCAGGAAACAAAAAATTGAGATAATCAATTACACGGCGGTTATTTTCACCAGCCGACATGCCATCGATAATTTTTTTCGTACTTGCGAAGAGTTGAAGACCAATATTTCGCAGGACACCAAGTATTTTTGTATAACTGAAGCCATTGCGCTTTATCTCCAGAAATTTATTCTCTATAGAAAACGCAAAGTGTTTTATGGTGCCGATGGTACGAATAAAAGTTTTTTCGATGTAATTAATAAGCACAAGGAAAATGAAAAATTTCTTTATCCTTGTTCAGAATCCTTCGATAGTGAAATTACAAACTGGCTAAGAGATCACCATTGCGAATATGCTACCCCCATACTTTATAGAATTATTAGCAATGATATAAAAGAAGTCATTGCTCAAAATTTTGACGTGATTTGTTTTTTTACACCTGGGGGAGTAAAAAGCTTGCTTGAAAATTTCCCCAAATTCAAGCAAAATGGGACTAAAATAGGGGTATTTGGAGCCAACACTTGTAAAGCTGCAGAAGATGCTGGCCTTACGCTTCATATTCAAGCTCCTCAGCCGCAGGCACCCAGTATGGTGAGTGCTTTAGAACAGTATTTATCTTCGAGTAAAAAAAAGTAAAAATAGTTTCCCCCTCCTTTACTTCGATGAATTGATTATTGATTCCCCTCCACTTATTTCAGTAGGGGCATTTTATTGTCACTGAAAATTTGTTAAACTACTAAAAGTTTTTATGCACTCATCTTTTACCAATCGGTTAATCAATGAAACAAGCCCTTATTTGCTGCAGCATGCCCATAACCCAGTAGAATGGTATCCCTGGGGGGAGGAGGCGCTTGCAAAGGCGAGGGTAGAAGATAAAATAATATTGATAAGTATTGGATATTCCGCATGTCATTGGTGTCATGTGATGGAAAGGGAAAGTTTTGAAAATGAGTCAGTAGCAGCATTGATGAATGCTCATTTTGTAAGCATAAAAGTGGATCGCGAGGAGCGTCCCGATTTAGATCATATTTATATGGATGCCGTTCAGGCTATGTCGGGCAGCGGTGGCTGGCCACTGAATGTTTTTTTAACACCGCAGGCAAAACCATTTTTCGGAGGCACCTATTTCCCACCTGAAAAGGCATACAATAGATCCTCCTGGACGGAAATCCTTTATAGTATCGTAGAGGCTTGGAAGGAAAGGAAAAATGAAATAGAAGCGCAGGCAGAAAACCTAACGGATCATCTTCAAAGGGCTAACAGTGTGCTAGCCTTAGGCAATGCCATCGAAAATAACAATGGGGAGGGGTTAACCACCATTGAGCATTGCGATCAAATGTTTTCCACTATCATAAAATCGGCGGATACCCAATGGGGTGGCTTTGGAAAGGCTCCCAAGTTCCCTCAAACATTTACCATTCAATACCTTTTACGGTATCATTATTTTACTGGTAATAAGGAGGCTTTACAGCAAGCGTTGCTTTCAATTGATAAAATGCTGATGGGAGGTATCTATGACCATATTGGAGGAGGGTTGGCCCGTTACAGTACAGATGCCCAATGGCTAGCACCACATTTTGAAAAAATGTTGTATGATAATGCGTTGCTTATTAATATTTTGTGTGATGCTTTTCAAATCAGTTCCCATAAAAAGTATGCGGATGCCATCCGTAAAACGATTTCTTTTGTATGCGATGAATTACTGAGTGATGAAGGGGGTTTTTATGCTGCTTTGGATGCAGATAGTGAAGGAGTAGAGGGGAAGTATTATGTGTGGCAAAAGAAAGAAGTGGATGCTATATTAGGTCAAGATGCAGCACTGTTTTGTGCATTTTTTGACATCACTGAACAGGGCAACTGGGAAGAAACGAATATACTTCGAATGCTTAAGCCAATAGGTGATTTTGCAGTAGCAAGGGGTTTGGGGGAGGAGCAATTCGAACAATTCATCCAGCAATGCCTTCAAAAATTATCAGTTCAAAGAAAAAACAGGATCAAGCCTTCACTGGATGATAAAATTATATTGGGATGGAATGCTTTGATGTTACAATCGATAGCGAAAGCGGCGGTTGTATTAGATGAACCCGCTTACCAAAAAATGGCAGTAGCCAATTTTGTTTTTTTGCAAAAGCGCTTCAATAATGCTGCTGATTCATCACAACTGATGCATACTTATAAAAATGGCCTCAGTAAGTACCCTGCCTTTTTGGATGATTATGCCTACCTGATTGCCGCATTGCTTCAATTATACAAGACAAGTTTTACGGAAAATTATTTGCTCATAGCCGCTGATTATTGTAGTTATGTTATTGAAAATTTCAGTGATGAGGAGTCTTGCTTTTTCTATTATACTCACCAGGACCAAAAAGACATCATAGTTAGAAAAAAAGAAATTTATGATGGGGCAACACCCTCGGGCAACTCGGTGATGGCTGAGAATTTATTACAGCTTTCTATTGTTTTTGATAATGCGGCATGGAGAGCGAGGTCTAGTAAAATGTTACACCAACTTTCTGCTTCAGTTATGAAATACCCGGGTTCGTTTGGAATTTGGGCTTCCTTATTACTTTATCAGGTAATGGGAATAAATGAAATAGCAGTGATAGGTGCAAATTTTGCCAATCTATCCAAAGATATTGTATTAAAATATTTGCCTAATGTGGTGATAATGTCTTCTGAGCAAGGCAATGAGGCTTTTCCTTTATTAGCTGCTAAACCCTCAAGTGAGTCAGATTATATTTATTTGTGCAAGAATTATAGTTGTTTAGCACCTTTTATGACTGCAAATTCATTATTTTCGGAAATTGAAAGGAGTAATAAAATTAATAGATAAAGGCACAATTTTTTAAAATCTAAATCGTTTTACTTGGCGGCAATTGGTATAGACACTAAAATAAATAGTGTAAATAGTTGGTTAACTAAGTAAAATTCAAAATAATCCTTACATTTGTCGAGCTTTTTAAAATAATTATCAATGATGAATAGGGCTTTAGCTATTATAATTATATTGACCTTTGTGTTTTTGTCTGGATGTAAAATGTTGGGCAAAGGTAAGAAGGGTAAGGATCTTCCTACCGATGGTCAGCTATATGGCGTGGAGCCTTCTCGAAATTGGACGCTTCCTAAGCCTCCAGGTATGGTTTATATTCCACCCGGCACTTTTCATATGGGACCGAGTGATGAGGATGTGAATTTTGCTTATACTGCTCGAAACAAACAAGTTTCTATCAGTTCTTTTTGGATGGATGCAACTGAAATTACCAACAATGAATATCGGCAATTTACCAATTGGGTGAGGGATTCTATAGCGGCTAAGCAAATGGGGTTCATTAAAGCGGGGGCTGATGGAGCTGAATTCATTGATTGGAAAAAAGCAAAAACTATCAAGTGGGGCGATAAGGCGGTGATGGAGAAGGTGGATGCAATGATACTGACTCCTGATAATCGAATTTTCAATAAAAAAGAAATTGATCCTACCAAATTGGTTTTTCATTCTGAAATCTTTGATTTTAAAGAGGCAGCGAAAAGTCCAAGAGGTGTTCAGCGTTCAAAATTCATTGTAAAAAAGGATTTGCAGATTTACCCCGATACGCTTTGTTGGGTAAGGGATTTCGCTTATTCGTACAATGAGCCAATGGCTAAGAAATATTATAGTCATCCTGCATTTGGAAATTACCCGGTGGTGGGGGTTTCATGGAAACAGGCTACCGCGTTTTGTGAATGGAGAACGCAGTATTTAAACGGCTTTCTCGAATCAAAGAAGCGAATCACGGAATCTGATTTCAGGCTACCTACTGAAGCTCAGTGGGAATACGCAGCTCGTGGAGGTCGTTCCCAATCACCTTACCCTTGGGGAGGTCCTTATTTAAGAAATAGAAAAGGTTGTCTTTTGGCAAATTTCAAGCCAGGTAGGGGTAATTATCCCGAAGATGGCGGTTTTTATACTGTTAGGGCAGATGCGTACTGGCCAAATGATTTTGGTTTGTACAACATGTCCGGAAATGTAGCGGAATGGACATCTTCTCTTTTTTATGAAGGGGGTTATAACTTTCAGCATGACATGAATCCTGAGGTACGTTGGAATGCCAAGGATGCTGACCCTCCTCGTATGAAACGTAAAGTTATCCGTGGAGGAAGCTGGAAAGATGTAGGTTACTATTTGCAAACAAGTGCTCGTACTTATGAATACCAGGATACAACCAAATCTTATATAGGATTTCGTTGTGTGATTGATCTTCCCCCTTCAAATAAAAAGGGGAAAAAGTAAGGTTTTTAAAATTAATTTCCGATCTTTCCTTAAAGATGGTAGTAATTACATTTAATGTAGCTATACTAACAATTGAAAATAAAAAATAAAACTTAACATTTAAAATTCAAAAACTTATGTCAGCCGCTGGTCAATCCCGTCCAATCGATCGAGTACTAAATATTTTTGTATCTGCTGCAGCCGTTCCGGTTTTGCTAGGAGCGCTTTTCAAAATTACCCATGCACCCGGTGCGGATGTATGGTTGAAAATTGGATTGTGGACTGAGTCGATCATATTTTTAGGGTATGCTTTATTATATGTTTTTTCACCGCCACCTGAAGGACCAGCACCAGCACCTGCAGCGCCCGTTGAAACTGGCAATCCTGCATTAAAGAGTATGGATAAAATGTTGCAAGAGGCAGATATCACTCCCGATAATATGAAAAAATTGAGTGAAGGTTTTGCTAAATTAGGTAATACTGTTGGAGGTTTTGCTGATATAGGGGAAACCGTGAAATCAACGAATGAACTGGGTGCAAAGGCTAAGGAAGCTACTTTTTCTTTAGGCGCCATGTCAAGTGCATTTAGTAATAGCGCTACCGCGATGTCATCATTTAATAGTGCAACAGAAAGTTCAAAAGGCTTTCACGAACAAGTGCAGGTGTTGACAAAAAATCTGGGTAGCTTGAATACCATCTATGAACTTGAATTGAAAGAAAGCAATAATCACTTGAAAGCTTTAAATAGTTTTTATGGCAAAATGGCTGAAGCTAGTACCGTAATGGTGAGTAGCTTAGAAGATGCTACTAAAACAAAGGATCAAATCAATTTATTGGCTGGTAATCTTAGTAAATTAAACTCGGTATATGGTAATATGTTGAGTGCGATGCAGATGAAAGGCTAGCAGGTAGAAAGCTGACCAACTCAATAGTTTACGTATTATGTATCTATTAAGAAAGCAGCGAATCAATAAAAATTCAATTTACATAACAACCATAAATCCAAAATACTATGGCTTTACCTAAAGAGCCCCGGCAGAAGATGATCAACCTGATGTATTTAGTGTTAACAGCATTGTTAGCAATGAATGTGTCGAGCGAGATATTGAACGCCTTTAAAGTGGTTGATTTGAGTTTGCAGAACTCGAGCACTAACTTAACCGCTGCAAACCAAACAATGTATAAATCTTTGAGTGAGAATTTAGCGGATCCTAAGACAGCTGAAAAAGCAGGTATATGGCAACCAAAGGCTGAGCAGGCAAAGAAGCTTTCAGAAGAAATGAATAATTATATTGAGGGTCTTAAAAAGGCGCTAAAACAAGCTGCCGGATTAGAAATGAGAGAGGGAAAGGAAACGTTTAAGGAAGACAATATGGATGCTGCTACTCGTTTATTTGACACAGAAGGTAAAGGAAAGGAATTGGAGGCAAAGTTGAAAGCCTACAAATCAGCGATGCTAAATATTGACGAAAAAATTAAAGAGAAATTTGAACAAACCTTACCCGTTGATGTTGAACCACCAATTGGTCAGGATGGAACAAAAAAGGAGTTTACTATTGCCTATTTTCATATGACACCGACGGTAGCAGGATTAACCTTACTTAGCAAATTTCAAAACAATATCAAAAACGCTGAGAATCAGGTGGTAACTTTTTGCCATGAGCAAATTGGAGCGGTTGTTGTTAAGTTTGATAAAACGGGCGTATTGGTTGGACAAAGTTCTAACTATGTAATGCCAGGGCAGGAAGTTGAAATAACAGCAGGCGTTGCAGCCTATAGTTCTGCTGCAGCACCTCAAATTAATATTGGAGGAACCAATGTTACTGCAGTTGAGGGTAAAGGTTCCTACAAGGTGAATGCTAGTGGTTCGGGTATTAAAAAAGTACCTGTTTCAGTAAGGTATCTCGATCAGGATGGGGTAGCGCAAACCAAAACTTTAGATGTAGAATATACTGTTGGAACTCCCGGTGGGGCAGCGGTTATGTTGGATAAAATGAATGTATTTTACATTGGGGTTGATAATCCAATTACTATTTCTTCTGGTTCAGGATGGGACAGAACTACTGTTACAATGACTGGAGGCACTTTGAGTGGCACACTGGGTAATCGTGTTGCAAGGGTTACTACTCCTGGAAAAGCTACTTTAACAGTAACGGCAGATGGTAAAACCACCCCATTTGATTTTAGAGTTAAAGAAATACCGAATCCAATCTTCAAGGTTGGACCAGGTGGAACTAGAATGACATCCGGAAGTTTTAAAAGCCAGCAGTTTTGTCGTGCTGAATTGGAAAACTTTGATTTTGCTGCTAATTTTTCTGTTGTTTCGGCAACTGTATATTTTTCAGGAGCCAATTTCTCAAATGTTCAGACAGCAGATTTAAATGGTAATAACCTTTCGCCCATTTCGACTTATATTCAAAGAGCTGGACCAGGAACTAGTATAACTTTTGACAATGTAAAAGTTCAGGGCCCAGATGGTAAGCAAAGAACCATCCAAGGGGTAGGTATTGTGTTGTATTAAAAAATATTAAAAATATCGGGCTATGGTAAGGCATTCATTAAAATTTTTGTTGTTGTTTTTGAGCATAGTGGCTTTTACTGATAGTGCGTTGGCTCAAAAAAAAGCAAAAAAAAAGGCGGCTACTCAGAAACCGCCCCCGAAAGCTGCCATAGCTGTAGCTGATACAGTTGCCCCTGCTGTAGTGATTGCCCCACCCCCAGTACAAAAGGTGGATAGTTTGCCTATTCCGAAGTTGAAAAAATCGCTTCGAATGGACAATGGCGCTGATACAAGAGATAAGGAAATCAGGGATAGAAATCCACTCCCTTACGAACATGTAAGGGCTGATGATGCAGTTTATCGTCATAAAATATGGCGTGAAATTGACTCTAGGGAAAAAGTAAATCTCCCTTTCCGGTACTCTGCCGAAGAAGATAATGGGAATCAGCGATTTATTTCAATTGTAATGAAAGCGATACAAGATAGCCTTGTAACCGTTTTTGATGCGATTGATGACAGGTTCACAACCCCTATGACATTAGGCCAGGTATCTCGTAAGATATCAGGTGGTGTCGAGATGGTTGATATTTTTGATTCGCTGGGTGTGAGTGTAGGTAAAAAAGAAGTGGTAAGGGAAGTAAATCTTGATTCATTTTATAAATTCAGAATAAAAGAAGAGGTAATATTTGACAAAGAAAGTTCAAGACTTTTTTGGAGAATATTAGGTATTGCTCCCCTTAAGCGGGTGCTTACCTCTGCAGGGGTAGATTTAGGGGAATCAGAATTATTTTGGGTGTATTATCCAGATTTGAGACCTATTTTAGCAAAATATGACGTGTACAACGGAAAGAATTTTGGTGCAAGAATGAGTTGGGAAGATTTATTTGAAAGCAGGATGTTTTCCGGTCGGATTATTAAAAGCACCATTGATAACCCCTTTGATCTGCCCATCAAAGACCAAAAAGGGTTTATTGACAATGGGGTTTTTCAGTTGTTAGAAGGAGAGCGAATTAAGGAAAAAGTATTTAGTTACGAGCAGGATTTGTGGAAATATTAATTCCCCAATAAAAAGATATCCAAAAATGGCCACCGGTTTTTACCAGTGGCTTTTTTCATATATTTTTATTTGATTTCACTTGCTATTGAAATCAGAAATGGTATAATTACCCAAACAATTATTTATCACGACAATAAATTCATCAATGACTTTATTTTCAAAAATTATTCAAGGACAGATTCCTTGCTATAAGATTGCAGAGAGCGACCTTTTTTTTGCATTTTTGGATATTTTTCCGCTGGCAAAGGGGCATACATTAATAGTTGCAAAAACAGAGACGGATCAATTTTTTGATTTATCAAATGATTACTTGTCAGAAATATTATTATTTTCAAAGCCAATCGCCCATGCCATAGAGCAAGTATTTGATTGCAATCGTTGTGGCATTTCTGTAGTAGGGCTAGAAGTGCCCCATGCTCATTTACACCTAGTACCCATACATTCTGCGGACGATTTGAATTTTACGCGAGATAAGTTGAAATTGTCTGTGGAGGAGTTTATAGAAGTGCAGCAAAAAATTATCGCTGCGATTAAATAGTGATTATCTTATCCTTTAATAATAGACGGGTGGCCTTATTTCTTTAGTCTAGAAGGATTTTTCTTTAAAAACTCATCCCAGCCGTTTACTTTGCTGCCCGATAAAGCAAGCACGGAATTTTCTTGAAAATAGTGGCAAACGGCTACTGCCAGTGCATCTGACGCATCCAAATAAGTAGGGTCCTCTTTAAAGTTCAATAAGCGTTGCAGCATTTTCAACACCTGCTCCTTGCTTGCATTTCCATTACCAGTAATGGATTGTTTTATTTTTTTAGGTGAATACTCAGTTACTGCTAGACCATGGCCCATAGCAGCTGCAATGGCTACGCCTTGAGCACGCCCAAGCTTAAGCATACTCTGTACGTTTTTTCCGAAAAACGGGGCTTCAATGGCAAAAACAGTGGGTTTAAATTGGATGATTAGTCCACTTACCGTATTGTAAATGAGTTGCAATTTTTTATATGGATCCTCCACCTTGCCAGGCTTTAAAATATCCATTTCAATCATTCGCATCTGACTTCCAGTTATTTCTATTAATGCATACCCCATTACAACCGTGCCGGGGTCAATTCCCAAAATTATTTTTGATTTCTTTTCCAATAAATTATTTGTTGGTTGATTAACTGGATATTTAAACTATACTTGTATCTGAAATGATCTTTATCCTTTTGTTGAAAACGCCTGATATTACAACTTTAATGAAGGAACGGCATAAAATATACATTCCGAATTGACATTATAAGCTTTTGAAATAGCGCTTCGTTAAAAACAGAAATTGGTGAGTGACAAAAGTAATGAAACATAACCGTCTCTTTTCTAACTTTGCAACAAGGCCCAAAATAAATAATACGGTATTGAATAAAAAAATTAAAATATTTGTTAACTTCTTTTTTGGACCTGTGTTGTTTTTTTTATTAATGTGGGGGCTATACAGGCAAATAAGCAGTTCGCCAGATTTTTTCAAAAAATGGGATCAAATCAGTACTGAGTGGAATAGCTGGAAATTTTGGCTTTCTATTGTGTTAGTATTTGTCAATTGGGGAATTGAATCCATAAAATGGCAGTTATTAGTTAATCAGGTTCAGCAATTTCCATTTGCTAGAGCAGTAAAATCCGTTCTATCTGGTTGTGCAGTCACCCTACTTACGCCCAATAGAATAGGCGAATTTGGGGGGCGAATATTATATGTGAAAGCAGCACACCGCTTAAAAGCAATTTCCTTAAGTTTGGTGGGTAGTGTTAGTCAGTTACTAGTAACTATGCTGATGGGCAGTTTGGGCTTATTATATATAAAGTATTTCTTACCTTATAATAATCAACTGCTTGCTTTTTTGCCTGAAGTATTAAGTGATGTTGTTTTATATTTGACAGTTGGCTTAACCCTATTACTTTTGTTATTTTATTTGCGCTTAAGATGGCTAATTATTATAATGGAGCGGCTGCCGTTTTTAAAAAAAGCAGTCAATCATATCAGGGTGTTGGATGAATTTAGTTTACAACAGTTGCTGCAAATTTTATTTTTATCCTTAGCCCGCTATATTGTCTTTGTTTTACAATATGTATTGCTGTTGCACGTTATGCAAGTGGATATTGCTGGTTGGTTATGTTTTTGCTTGTTGACCGTATTTTATATGGTGATGACTATCATACCTTCCTTGGGGTTTGTAGAATTGCCTGTGAGGGTAACTACTGCATGGGTTATTTTTAAAATGTATACAAATAATGAACTAGGAATTGGAACCGCTTCCATGGGTATTTGGTTGATCAATGTGGTTCTACCAGCTTTGATTGGCAGTTTATTAGTATTAAATATAAAAATTATAAAAGAAAAATGAGTCTAATTTTTAAGGCAGCAATTGTGTTGATTATCTTATCAGCATTTACCCAGCAAAGCCTTGAGCCGTCGGGTGTTTTTTGCGGTATAAAGAATACAGCTTTTCAGGAAGGAGAGGTAATCACTATGAAGGTTTTTTACAATTCCTTGGGGCTTTATATTGGCGCGGGAGAAGCTACCTTCACTGCTAATTTGGAAAGGTTTAATGGCAAAACGGTTTATCATTGTGTAGGGGAGGGAAAATCCTATCCCTTTTTTGATAATTTTTTTAAGGTGAGAGATCGCTATGAAACATACATTGATACGACCAATTTGTTTCCAGTAAAGTTTATCCGAAATGTTGACGAGGGGGGGTATAAAATATATAATAATGTAACCTTTAATCATATTGCCGGAACGGCCGTTAGTACCAATGGAGTATTCAAAACTCCCAATTGTATTCAGGATGTAATTAGTTCAATTTATTATGCCCGGAATATTAATTTTGATCAGTATCAACCTGGCGACAAAATCCCTTTTGACATGTTTTTAGATGACGAAGTGTATCATTTATACATTCGATACATTGGAAAAGAAAATGTCAATACACGTTACGGGAAGTTTAGGGCAATCAAGTTTAAACCTTTGCTGATAAAGGGAACTATGTTTCAGGGCGGTGAAAAAATGACCGCATGGGTAAGCGATGACCCTAATCATTTAATATTAAGAGTAGAGAGTCCGATTGCTGTTGGCAGTGTTAAGGTAGATATGTATGGGTATAAGAATCTCCGTTACCCACTCACTTCATTGTTGAGTTTTAGGTAATCAAATAGACCAATGCTATCTTTTTATTTCCGGCTAGTTAAGGAGCGGTATAAAGTATACTACAATTGGAAATTATATCATCATCCGCCGTTGTTGGTCTCGCCGTTGTTGGTCTTTTGACCAACAACCGAAGTTAGCTGTGGGATTTTCTACTCTAGCGCACTTAATTTAAAATGGTCTTTTGCGCGTATGCCCTTTTCAGTTAATTGCAAATTGCAGCATTCATTTTCAGGGTCATGTTCAAAAAACAAAATGCAGTCATTTGTATGGGCCCAATGTAAAAATGTTTTTTTCTCTTGCAGTGTAATGAGTGGAAACATATCATAAGCCATTACATAGGGCAATGGGATATGAGCGCTAGAGGGCAAAAGGTCCGCCATATAAACGATGGTTTTCCCCTTCAATTGTATCACCGGTAGCATCATCGCTGCTGTGTGGCCGTTAACTAGAATGAATGACAATTCATCCAATATCCCAGACGGTTGAATATGAACCGAGTGCTCTTTTCCTTCATCTTGGTAGTTTGAGAGGGCAACCATTTTTAATTGTCCGCTTTCTTGGATGGGGATAATGTTTTCTTTTAAAAAACTTGCTTTTTCACGATCATTGGGTTGGGTAGCCCATTGCCAATGCTTTTCATTACTCCAGTAACTGGCATTTTTAAAAGCGGGGATTAGTTGGTTATCAACGCGAATAACACTTCCGCCACAATGATCAAAATGAAGATGGGTTAATATCACATCTGTAATATCATCTTTTGTAAAGCCATGTTTTGCCAGTGAGCTGTCGATATTATCTTCTCCATGTAGGTAGTAGTGCCCAAAAAATTTCGCATCCTGTTTATCCCCCATTCCGCTGTCGATTAAGATTAGCCGATTGCCTTCCTCAATCAGCAAGCAGCGCAGGGCCCAAGTACACATATTGTTTTCATCTGCCGGGTTTAGTTTATTCCAAATACTTTTGGGTACCACACCAAACATGGCTCCGCCATCTAATTTAAAATATCCAGTATTGATAGAATACAAATTCATTTCAATTTATTTTTTGTTGTAATGCTTTTTCTTTGATGGCCGTTAACAGTAGCAGGGCAAATCCAAGGATAAAGAATATAACCAACGATAAAATAGAATTCCGGATACTGCTAATTCCTTCAATGAATCCAAATGTAAAAAGACCAATCACAATCGCTAGCTTTTCTGTTACATCATAAAAACTAAAAAAGGAGGCGGTGTCTTTTGTTTCGGGCATCAATTTGCTGTAGGTAGATCTGCTGAGTGATTGTATACCGCCCATTACCAATCCAACCAGTGATGCAATAATATAAAAATGTGTTTCAGTAGTAATGAAGTAGCCGGCAATACAAACGCCGATCCAAAGCAGTACAGTTAAAATCAATACATTGATATTTCCAAATCTAGCGGATAGCTTCGACATGCCGATAGCCCCTATAATGGCCACTATTTGTATAATGACCGCAGTAATGATCAGCTGCTGGTCAGGCAATTCGAGTTCTTTAATTCCAAAATCAATTGCTACCAGCATCACGGTTTGTACTCCCATGCTATAAAAAAAGAAAGCGGCAAGAAAACGTTTTAATATGGGCATATGTACCACCTGTTCCCAAACAATTTTT
>JBIIVV010000278.1:0-4112 GCA_044339235.1 Ferruginibacter sp. | reverse complement strand
TTTGGAAAACTTGTTTACCAGATGGAATTCATTTCATATAATTCCATGGAATGAATGATGACATCTCCATTTATTTGAATGCCGGTTTCCGATTTGCTTTTTTTAAGCGCCTCTGCAATATGTAATTTACCATTGTCAATATAGCCTTCCACCGAATTTTTATCAATCAACATTTCAATGGTAAATCGGAAACTGCCAGGGGTTTGACAAATATAAGGCGCTCCATTAAAGCGGTTGTAATTGCCGTCATAATATATAACCGGATTGCCTTTGTACAGAATTTCCAATCCCAATCCTTTATCAATCTCCACATCCATTTTGATATGGTATAACGAACCCGTTATCTTTTTTAATTGATCATTTACAGCCGCAGCGGTTATTTCATTCCAACTATATTTTTTTCCATGCAGCTGGTTGATTTCTTTAAAGGGCTCGCAAAATAAACGTACTCCTTCTCTGGTAGTTCTCAGGCTTAATTCATTGGGGAAAAGCATCATTTGATTATACGGCATACCCAATTGATCAATTCTGCCCCAGCCAATTTGTACCCTTCTGCCATTGGGGAGATTGTTATAAGTTTGGGCAGCATATTGCTCCCCCCAGGTATAAAAATATTTGCCGGCTTCGGGTGTAAATGCAGCGCCATTAAAAGATCCAATCATGTAGGAGCCCGATGCGGCCACCATCACCCATTTTTTATTTTGTGGATTACCATCTACTGCCAATTCAAAAAGTTCCGGGCATTCATAAAAACCTTTTGTTTTGCTTTTAAATTCCCATTTCTTTAAATCAATAGAGTTATAGATGGCGATGTGGTTTTCATTGTACAGGGCCATTACCCATACTTTAGCAGGCGCATACCAAAATACTTTAGGATCTCTATCCGGACCAATAATTGGATTGCCTTTGAATTTGGTAAAGGTTCTGCCATTATCATTACTGTAAGCAATATTCTGGGTCATTTTTTTTGCGGCAGCGGTATAAAATGCTACCAAGGCGTTGTTGCCCCAGCCGGCAGTATTATTTTTATCTATCACTGCCGAACCCGAAAACATGGTGCCTAATGTATCCGGATATAGTGCATCGTTCAATTCTTCCCAATGCAATAAGTCCTTGCTAACGGCATGACCCCAATGCATATTTTCCCAATTGATTTCAAATGGATTGTGCTGGTAAAATAAATGGTATTCTCCATTATGATACACCAGTCCGTTGGGATCATTCACCCACCCACGTTTGGTAGAAAAATGAAATTGGGGGCGATTCAATTCTTTGTAAATACTATCCTCTCCCGCAAAACTATCAGATTGGTAAATCATATCCAATCCTTTCACCGCTTTGCTAAAAACCAATCTAATCGTTTTGCCTTTCAGCGAAGCAACATCCTTATAAACCCAGTAGTCGGTAGCTTTATCAGCAATGCGGATCACCGAATAAGTTAAAGTGTCATCGCCGGAAACAAATTTTACCATTTGCCGGTTCACCGATTTTTCAATAGGAAAATTGATGTATTGCTTGTTAATTTTTATATCCCTAATAATCACTTGACCCATGCTTAGGGTATAGGAAAACAGGACTAGGGCAATGAGTAATTTTTTTTTCATATCCAATATTTTATTCTGTGGAGCGATTAGCGGTGCTAAAATAAAACCTTCATTTTAATTTGCGCTTTAAAAATATCGAATATTATCTAATGAAAAAAAATTAAAGATTTATAAACAGGCAATTGAATACCAATAAATCTGAGCCATTGGATTTGTAACAAAAAACCATTGGAAATTTGATTGAATGAAAATAAATCAAAATGCCCGAATGGCACGAACTTTAAGAAGTGAACTTTGACTAACTGAAGATAGAATTCCCTCTGTATAAAAGTTAATTATTATCTGTCTAAAATCCTGTTTCCAAGCAGAACTAAAATCGAGTGTTGCGCTCCAGTAACTAAAGTTTCCAAAATTACCAATATTAGTAAAAGGTGCAATGGCATTTTGACCAATATTATTATACAATAATTTGATTTCACTTTTAGTGGGCAATCGCCAATCAGCATATTTTTTTCCTTCGACACTATGGTTGCTTTCAATGGTAACTAAGTCAGAAGCTTCGCCCCATGTTGCTGATGAAGATTGATCTATAGTTTCTGCTATTAGGCCATGCAGTGCATTACTAGTGACATAAAAAACAATACCCCCACCATACGATTCACCTATGGTGTGAGTTGCATTTCCAGTGGGAGTAGGTATATTTAAAGTAGTTCCAGAAAAAGTAGCTGCACCGCTTCCTGTGGTAGTTAAAATAATGGGAGCTTGATAATCTGTTCCTGCAATTGCTGCAGTCATGGCGCTAGTGCCATTGCCTTTTACTATTCCTGTTAATGAGGTTTCACCTGTTCCTCCATTTGTTACCGCTATTGCTGTCCCGCTCCAAATGCCACTGATGATAGTGCCAACGGTAGCTAAATTAGATAGTGAGGTTAGGGTAGTATTACTGGTAGCTGTAATGTTTCCTGCGTTGGTTGCTGTAGTGGCATTACCTGTAGTATTTTGATTGAAAATTGGAAAATTGGTTAAGCTTGCCGCACTGCCATTTGGTGTTAGATAATCTGTCCCTGCCGTTAATGGTGCTTGAACATTGGTGCCAATTACTAAACCTAGGTTAGCCCTTGCTCCTAATGCAGTAGTGGCTCCTGTGCCACCATGTGCAATATCTATCGCTGTTCCATTCCATGTTCCATTGGCGATAGTTCCGACTGTTGTAATATTACTAGTACCAGCCCAAGTACTTAATGCAGTATTTTCTACACTCCCTAATCCCACTTTTGATTTACTAATACCTGTTGCCAATTTCGCATCTGTCACTGCCAGGTCAGCTAATTTTATAGTTGTAATTCCGCCATCTGCTACACCACCACCTGCTGAGTTCAACGCAACATATACTTTAACTGCTTTTTGTGTAGGAAATAAAATGTCATTCGCAGCAGCCCCTCCTAATGTAACATCGGCAGACTTATTTGTTTGATCTTCTTTTAAAGCAAGAGCTGTAGCAAGGTCCGCAGTATTTGCCTTTAGTGCTACTGAAGCGCTTGTGGCAAAGGAACTTACATCTTGGTCACCGGTATTAGTTCCTGTTATTGCTGCAAGTTTTGTTTTTTCTGCTGTCGTAAAATCGTTGGTGGATAAATCCTTGCCAGTAAATTTATCTACTTTATTAGCTAAACTTGCGGAAACATCTGATGAATTTATTTTAAGCGCTAATGAAGCGGTTGTTGCGAATGAACTTACATCTTGGTCGCCAGTATTGGTTCCAGTTATTGCAGCAAGTTTTGTTTTTTCTGCTGTCGTAAAATCGTTCGTAGATAAATCTTTGCCAGTAAATTTATCTACTTTATTGGCTAAACTTGTTGACACATCGAAAGTATTTGCTTTTGCGTTTATTCTAGCTGATAAACCAGCGGTATCGGTTGCATTTAATTTTAAATTCAGGGCTATTGTAGTAGCGACAGATATTGGTTTATCTAAATCGGCCGTATTATTTATTTTATCTAAAGCCAAACTTGATTTTAAGCTGGCTAAATTATTGACGCCGGTTCCACCCGATGAAATAGGAATAACACCACTAATATTTTCTGCGTCCACAGCTTTAGCAAACTGCGCATAGGCCACACTCTGAAACTGGGTGGTTCCCATCGTAATAAAGTTGGTTCCAGCGGTAGGATCCATTTCTATTTTTAAAAACTTGGGGGTGAGTTTCCAGTTAATAGCTGCATAGTTTCCAATCGTACTGATAGCGCCCGTATCTCCTATTACTGCTGTAAATAACCCTTGTGCATTCGTTATTGCCCTGCGGGTTTCGCTATACTCACTCGTTCCGGTTGAACTTCCCTGAACGATGCTGAGTCTTAAACTGATTGGCTGTGAAGCAAGTATTGTGTTAGTAGCCGACCGGGCAACCCCCTGAAAATTCAGTCCAGTTTGGGCATTGGCATTCCGAATAAGCATTGCAGCAATGAGTAGGAAAAGGAATGGGATTTTTTGCATGGCAGTTGATTAATAGCTATTGTTATTTTTAATTATTTTGTAGATCGCTGATTTTGCAACACTGTTTGGGGGCTT
>JBIIVV010000277.1:0-4166 GCA_044339235.1 Ferruginibacter sp. | reverse complement strand
TAGCACCAGGAAAATTCAGGATCGACCCCGTTTTTTTTCTGTGTTGAAATACTTCCTCTTCATTCAACCCTGCTGCATTAAAAATTGCTCCTTCGAATTCGGCAAGGCAAATAATCATAGCACCATGTTCCCTGAAAAATTTTGCTGTATGGTACCCTACATTTCCTAAGCCCTGCACTACCACTTTTTTACCCTCAACGCCAGTGGTTAATCCTAGTTTGTTCATCACTTCGGTCATATTGCATACTTCCCTAATTCCAAAGAATACGCCCAAGCCTGTAGCTTCTTTCCTGCCACGTACACCACCTTGTGTGATTGGCTTGCCGGTAACACAACCAGCAGCATCAATTTCACCAGGCTTCAATGATTGGTAGGTATCTACAATCCAAGCCATTTCCCTTTCGCCGGTTCCATAGTCGGGGGCGGGAACATCAATGCCTGGGCCAATAAAGTTTTTCTTTACCAGTTCGGAGGTATACCTACGAGTGATTTTTTCAAGCTCGTAGGTTGAATAATTTCTTGGGTTAATTTTAATACCGCCTTTAGCTCCACCGAACGGTACATTTACGATAGCGCATTTGAATGTCATCAATGCAGCCAATGCCATCACCTCATCCTGATTAACTGCCTCACTGAAACGAATACCTCCTTTGCAGGGCGACTTATGCTGACTATGTTGTACACGATATGCTTCCATTACTTCAATGGAGCCATTATCTCTTTTAATGGGAAATCTCATTCGGTAGACGCTGTTGCAAGCCTTAATCTGTTGCAAAATGCCATCCTCCCATTTGGTAAATAGGGCAGCTTTGTCAAAACTTTTTTCTACACTTTCAAAAAAACTGTACGGCGTTTTTACTGACATAAATTTATTTTTGATGACACAATGGAATACAATGGTTTTCGGCTAACAGCTGTTGCTTCATAAAATTTGACTGCATAATAGTTGCAGCCCTAATTCATGAATGATGACAATGCTTGAAAACCGATTTTGTTGTTGGTTATTTCTTGGGATGTTGGGGGAGAAAAAATCTTTGCATTCTTGATGTTGGGCATTTCACTAAACAGGTTGCCGCATCTTTATTTGCACTAATATAAAACCTACTTGCGATACTATTTTGGGTGGTATCAATTATAAAGTTGGCAAGGCAAACTGAATTTATTGTTTGTCTTCTATCTTGGCTATCTTTTTGTCAATCGAAATAAGGTATATAAAAAAACCTAAGAGAATGGTAATGCAAATTGCCAGGACCACATATATTTTCCCGTTGCTGCGCATGGCCGTTTCCGGAATAGGATTGCTTTGAGCAAATGTTTTGGTGCCTGAAATTAATCCGGCTAATAATAACAGTAAATAGTAAACGCTATTTCGCATTGATTAAGTTTTTATCCCTGATTAAATATAACCGAATATTAAGTGTGGTGATCCATGTTCCCAAAAGGGTCCATCCAATAACTGCCGGCCAAAACACTAGTCGCATCGTAGCATCAAGGTCTGCACCATTTAGGCCAGGGTTTCCGGATACGCCTTTACCTCCAGGATGCAAAGATTCTACTAGTCTGGGCAGTATCATAATGAGCGGCAAATAAATGAAATAAGCGAAAATGTTATATACCGCACTTATTTTTGCGCGTTTATCAATATCTGGTATCGCATTGCGCAGCACCAAGTAGGCAAAATAAATCAATAGGGCAATGGCCACTCCAATTTGCTTAGGGTCGTTACTCCAGGGCTCCCCCCAGGTATAAGTGGCCCAGATAGCACCCGTTATTAAACCGAGTATTCCCATCAAAATGCCTGTTTTGGCAAAGGAGGCTGCAAAAATATCGTACCGGAGGTCGGGCTTGCGAAGATATAAAATGGAATAAACCAGGGAGGTAGTAAGTAAAATAATCTGACCAAACCACATCGGAACATGGAAGAAAAGATTTCGAATCGTTTCTTTGAGATTCCCGATATAAGGTACTTTAATTAAAAAACCTGCGGTGAATGTGTAGATCAGTAAAACGCCCGCTAATATTTTCCACCAGCTTTTTCGCATGTAATCGATAATGTATATGCAAATTTAAGGGAAACAACTTGTCATACAAATTGTTATTTATAATATTCGTGTAGCCGTTCACTGTAAATTGAAAAAGGGCATTCAGTGGCTATTTAAAAATGAGGGAGATAAAAATCGGCTATTGCAGTTGAATAGTACAATCAATCTTTCCATAAAAAGGGAAACAGAATGATGGAAAGTGCAATCACCATAATATCTAACCCAACAATAAGAAAAGATAGCTGTAGCAGCGCAGTTTCTCTGAATACTTCTCCAAATGCAGCTTTTGAAAGTCGGATGAGCAGAAGTAATTGGGGGATAATCAAGGGGAATCCCATGATGGCCATTAGTGCAGCATTTTGCTGCGCCTTGGCTGCTATGGCTGCCAATAAGGTAAAGACTAAGCTGAGACTGAATCCCCCCAAGCAAACGATTCCTGTAAACTGTAGGGTGTTGGACAAGGGGTTTTTTAATAAAATAAAAAATAGGCCCAAGCTTAGCAGGCTCATAATTAGCATCAATATGATATTGTAAATCAATTTTGCAATAATGAATGCCTTGGCTCCAGAGATGGTGTAGAAGTATAGCATTCTGCCCTTGCTTTCCTGCAAAAAACTTTTAGCAACAGCATTTACACATACAAATAATTGGATAATCCAAAACAAGCCATTCCATACTTCTCCTTCGGGGTTGTTGATGGAAAGGTATAGCACAAATATGGTGGAAGCCACATATAAAAGAATGCCGTAAAAACTGTGTTGTTGCCTCAGTTCAAGTAGCAAGTCTTTTTTCAGTAGGGCAAAAATTGTTTTGGTCATGGCACAAGATTACAATTTTAATTCTTAAGGCGGAATGTTCTTTGCTGTTTTATTGAGTATAACATTTGATTTATTGCAATAAGTGCTGATCTGGCCGCAAATGACCAGTAAATATCCAAATCAAAATGCTCTATTTAATTATCAAGTAATCATGCATCCTTCTTGATATTATTTACTAATACAGTTTCTGCACCTAGGTTCATATTCCTCTTTTTCCCCAATCAAAATTTGGCCCCCCTCACTAGATTTCCGATAACTAAAATTGGCAATATTTCCGCATTTAACACAAATTGCATGAAGTTTAGTGATGTAGTCAGCCGTTGCCAGCAGGTTGGGCATCTGGCCGAAAGGTTTGCCAGCATAATCCATATCAAGACCTGCAACAATTACCCGTATTCCCCTTAAAGCAAGTTGCTCACAAACAGTAACAATTGCTTCATCAAAAAACTGGGCCTCATCTATACCCACCACGTCTGCACCTTGGGCAAGTAGTAGCATATGCTGGGCATTTTCTACTGGGGTGCTTTGGATAAAATTGGTATCGTGACTTACGATTTTCATTTCGTCATAGCGCAAGTCAATGGCGGGTTTAAATATCTCGGCTTTTAGATTTGCGATCTGTACTCTTTTTAGCCTACGAATCAGCTCTTCAGTTTTTCCGCTGAACATACTACCGCAAATCACTTCAATCCAGCCCCGCCGACCTCCTGAAATGCTTGGTTCGATAAACATTTATAGATAGTTTTAAAATACAGTTTGTAACTTTAGCGCTAGAATTGCAAAGATTATGGTTTTGATCCAATGGTCAAAACTAATTTTCTTAATTGTAAATTTATTCAATCGTGAATGTATGGAAAAAGTGAAAACACTTTTGCGGAAATTGCAGCAACAAATTACGGAAGGCGATTCTGCCGAACTGCTTTTGACGACAGTACAAATGATGCAGCTCGAATTAGCTTATTTGCGTGACAAACAAGCTATTGATTTAAAGGAGTCGGAATCGGCTTCGGCGCCCATTAATTTGGCACCTCCAGTCATTCGGAAGCCATTGGCTTCAGCAACCTATGCCATTCCAGACATTGAAAAAAAAATTATTGGAATTTTGCAAATTGATGAGGAGGAATTGGCTGCGGAACTGGATGAAATAAAGCGGAATGCAGCATTGATGCAGCAGATTAGTGGCCAAAGTAAGCCGAATTTAGTTATTGAATCCGAGCAATCCGATATACCCACCTTTTCCCAACAGCTATTTCAGCAAAATAGTCTTCAGGAAGTGCCTGCTGCAGCATCGACGGAGAAGGAAACC
>JBIIVV010000076.1:0-14180 GCA_044339235.1 Ferruginibacter sp. | reverse complement strand
CTGATCCTTGCATTCAAGCATTCGATGAAAAAGTTTTTTGGATCAGATGCTTCCCTAAGCTATGATTATGGGCGGATTATCAATCAACAGCAATTTGACCGCCTTGCTGCCTACTTGAAGCAAGGAAATATTTTAATTGGAGGAAATACCAATCGCGAGCAATTGTATATTGAGCCAACCATAATGGACCAGGTATCGCTCAGCTCCCCTATAATGAATGAAGAAATATTTGGACCCATATTGCCTATCATCAGCTTTTCCAACCGAGCCGAAGCAAAAGCCATTATTGCACTACATAAAAATCCATTGGCATTTTACGTTTTTACATCCGATAGTAAAAAAGAAGCCGCATGGATTGATGAAATTCCATTCGGTGGAGGTTGTGTAAACAATGCAGCCCTACATTTAACCAACCATCAGTTGCCCTTTGGAGGACGCGGATTGAGTGGTAGCGGAAAGTACCATGGAAAGTTTTCATTCGAAACCTTCAGCCACCAAAAAGCAATCATGAAAACACCTACCTGGATTGACCCTGCTGTGAAATACCCTCCTTTCAAAGGAAAATTAAAATTATTTAAATGGATCATAAAATAGTTGACCAATGATTTTAACAAACAAACCAACTTGGCTAAAATGGATGAGTGCATTTTTTTTACTCTTTCTGCTAGGTTGCTCCGTACATATTTTCAAAGCAAATAAAAATTCAAATAATATGACTACCCGTCAAAAGATATTAAAGGCAGCCTACCCAGCCATGATGTGGTTTACCAAACTAACCGGCGTTAATTCAAAATCTATTTCAAATAAAGGTGCTACCCCTTCAGAACCATTCTATGCTTTACCTGCCGAATTGATTGATGGCAGTTCATTCAACTTAAATCAATACAAAGGAAAAAAGATATTACTAGTTAATACCGCCTCCGATTGTGGCTATACCGGCCAGTACGAGCAGTTAGAAATGCTATACCAACAACACCGAGATAAACTGGTAATACTGGGGTTTCCAGCAAATGATTTTAAGGGGCAGGAAAAGGGAACCGATCTTGCCATTGCCGCTTTTTGTAAATTGAATTACGGTGTTAGTTTTCCACTTTTTAAAAAAAGTAAGGTAATCGTTGGGACTGATCAGAATGAAATTTTTAAATGGCTCTCGCACAAAGAAAAAAATGGATGGAACGAACAGGCGCCTTCCTGGAATTTTTGTAAATACCTGATAGACGAGCAAGGGCGACTAACGCAGTTTTTTGCCTCTTCTGTAGAACCAATGAGCAGTGAGGTATTGCAAGCTATTAATCAATAACGCCATGGCTCATGAATGGAAATAATGCTCCCGTCGTTAACGAGGTGGTGTTATTTTCTTCTTGTCTTAATGAGGCAAACTTTCTCTAAAATAGCCGTACACCCAGGTGCCTGCTACGGCACTTGCCAATACCACCAATACTACCAATGCGCCAGTTCCTATTTGAGCAAATAAAGGACCGGGGCATGCGCCGGTTAATGCCCAACCCATGCCAAAAAGCAATCCGCCGTAAACCTGTCCCTTATTGAATTTTTTAGGATAAAAAGCAATGGCTTCGCCATGAATTGTTTTAATGGAAAACTTTTTTATCAGCCAAACGGAGATCATCCCCACCACCACAGCCGTGCCAATTACCCCAAACATATGAAAGCTTTGCAGCCGAAACATTTCCTGGATTCTGAACCAGGATATGATCTCGGCTTTTACAAAAACAACTCCAAATAGGATTCCGATAAACAAGTATTTAAAATTATACCACCATGGGTGCTGCTGTTGTGAATCGTTGATGCACATTGCATCTTGTGAGCGGATTTCAAAATCCATATCATCGTTGATTAAATCAGCTAACGGTCCTTTTGTACTTATTTCAGAGATTGTTTTTTCTTGAGACATACTAAAAATTTTAAAACTGTTCGAGTTACAAACGCAGAATGAAGGGTAAAATAAGGTTCGCCATAATGAACCCGCCTGCCATAAAACAACAGGTTGCAATGAAGGAAGGAAGTTGTAAATTACTTAAGCCCATAATAGAATGTCCACTGGTACAGCCCCCTGCATACCGGGTGCCAAACCCCACCAAAAAACCACCGGCAACCATCATGATTAATCCACGCAAAGTAAATAAACTTTCAAAAGAAAAAAGTTGCTTTGGCACCGAGCCGCTAAAATCGGTTATGCCATAGCCAGCCAATTCACTTGAAAGATGTTGATTGACTACTATCGGCAAATCATTTGTTAATAATTGTACGGCTATCAACGCGCCTATCATCACCCCAGCTACAAAAAATAAATTCCATATTTCCTTTTTCCAATTGTATTTAAAGTAGGGGATATTTGCCGGAAAACAGGCTGCGCAGATATGGCGCATATTAGATGATATTCCAAAATGCTTATTGCCCAAAATCAACAATGCGGGTACAATTAAACCAATGATAATACCTGCCGCATACCAGGTCCAGGGTTGTTTTAAAAATTCCATCATACAATTAATTATTTATTGCTTAGTTGATCGGTAAGTTACAAGTTAAGAAAAGCATTTTGTAAAGTTGCCAAAAAAAATCAATTGCAGCATTTCTAAATATAGCAATTAGCGCAAAAACGTTTCCTTTGTAATGATATAGATTCCCATTATCAATATAAACCACCCAAAACCTTTCTTTAAACTTTCACCTTCCATTTTTTTTGATAATTGACTGCCTATCAAAATCCCTGCAATGGCAATAATTGTCACCCTCAATAATAATTTCCATTCAATCAAAAAATGCCCTAGATCCCCTGTAAATCCAATCAAGGAATTCAATGCAATGATCAGTAAGGAAGTACCCACTGCTTCTTTCATGGGCAGCCCCAATACCACTACCAATGTTGGTATGAGCAAGAAGCCCCCGCCTGCACCCAGTAATCCGGTTATAAACCCAATGGCAATACCGTAGAGAAAAAGGCGGGAGAAGTTATTTTTTTTGGGAGAAGTATTTTCTTCGGTTGACTTTCGTTTGGTCACAATCATTGAAAATGCAGCCATTATCATAAGCAGGGAAAATAGCAACATCGTAAACATCGGCTCTGTGATGGTAAAGCCAGCAATAGTTACAGTGATCCCTTTGATGGCCGGAATAAGCAACTTTCTTGTAAAGAATACAGTGATGATAGAGGATACCCCAAACAATAGCGCCGTTTTTACATTCACCAACCCTTTTCTATAATTAGTAGCCGCTCCAAAAAGACTGGTAACCCCAACTACAAATAATGAATAGGAAGTTGCCAGTAAGGGCTGAACACCAAATAGGTAAACCATTACCGGAACCGTCAGGATGGAGCCTCCTCCCCCTATCAATCCGAGCGAAATTCCAATAATCAGCGAGGCGATATAACCGGCTATTTCCAATCTGCTTTATTTTACTGCAAATATCAGTAGGTTACCGATCATCCTGCTCAATTAATTGCATAAAAAATAAATTTATTTACACTGCAGGCGGGTAGAATGTTGAAATTATTGATAAACTGTCATTCGATGGCATAAATACATACTCAGGCTTGCCATTTACCTGATTTGATTATTTTCTTTTTTCTTTTGATAATATCACGCAATAAAGAAACGAAAACCGCTTGATAAGGATGCTGACTATTAGAAAGTATATATTGGTCATCCCTTATTTTTTTCGATGCATTTTCAAATAACCGGTTTCCATTATGGGTGTGAATTTGCACGCTCAAATAATGAATGGCATCCGCTTCTACAATCAACAAAGCCACTGTCTTTACCGCTGACAGATCATCCAAACCGGGTAAAACAATAGAAAAATCAAGTAAAGGGTGATTTACCCTAAACTGTTGCTCGAGTTTTTCTTTTAGCTCTTGCAGGTCATTTTTAATGTCTTCTATGATATTCTCTATTTTCATTGGCTGGCATTTATTTTCCTTACAAGGGCAATGATTTTATACAAAATACCCGCTCGGAAAAAATAGCTACTGGTTGTTCATTGATCTTAGATACCGCCGTCTTAATAATAACGTGCAGCAATTCTTTGTATTGTAAACAAAAATAAAAAATGCGTTCTGCGCTACCTAAGGGTAAGCAAGAACAAGCTTCAAAAGGTGGTCGTATTTGTTTTATTTCTTACTATGCAAACTGATTGTACAAACCAAAAGCAGCTAACCCAAATGGGAATTATAGTTAATTGGTAAATGAGGCGTTTGGTAATTTTATACAATATTCATATTATACAGTACAATAAAGTAGCAATAATCAGCCAAATCTTTGTAGAAGAAATTCCACAAATAAAAAATTGTTGGTTTTTTACCGGGGCAATTGAATGCTAATGCCGGTTATTCAATATTGCATGTCCCTCATTAAAATGCAAAGGGCTTGAATTTGGAGGGGATTTCTGCATATTTTTACACAATCAAATCAATTAGCTCATAAAGCTGCAACAATGAATCCGAATATTAACCGACTATACCAACTGAGTAATCAGCTCCAGAGAAGGGTGATTGGATTAATGAGTGGCACATCTGTGGATGGACTGGATGTGGTTCTCTGTGTTTGCCATGGATCTGGAATGGATACCAAAGTTGAAATACTCCATTTTGAAACGGTAGCTTACCAAGATGATTATCGGAGGGAAATTCAATCGGTTTTTTCAAAACGGGAAGTCGATCTGCAAAAGCTTTGCCTACTCAATGGATGGGTAGCCGAACAACATGCCAGTATAATCAAAGGTTGTTTAAAAAAATGGTCAATGGATGCAGCCTCCATTGACCTGATTGCAAGCCATGGGCAAACGATCTATCATGCACCAAAACGCTTCCATGGGCTAGCTGATTTTTCAAATGCTACTTTACAAATTGGCGATGGGGATCATCTGGCAGTAAAAACAGGCATCATTACCATCAGCGATTTCAGACAAAAAAATATTGCCGCAGGAGGTGAAGGTGCTCCCCTAGCGCTTTACGGCGACTACCTATTGTTTAGCAAAAAAGGGGAGAACCGGATCTTATTAAATATTGGCGGTATTGCCAACTTTACTAGGCTGCCTGGAAATTTGGATGGAAGCGAAGTAATAAGCACAGATACTGGCCCTGGAAACACACTGATGGATGCTTACATGCAACATCATTTTACAGGAAAATATTATGATGATCAATCTGCATTAGCCAATAAGGGGCAAGTCAATGAACTCCTTCTGGCAGGTTTGAAAAAAAATGAATTTTTCAATAATGGCTTTCCTAAATCAACCGGTCCGGAATTTTTTAACCTTGCCTACCTTGACAAGGCTACAAAAGAAGCAGGCATTGCTTCTATTTCGCATGAGGACATGATGGCTACTCTTAACCGATTTTCAGCAGATACAATTGTGTTGGCCATCAAAGCTTGTACCGAAGGATGGCAGGATTCAGTAGTATATTCCAGTGGCGGTGGAATACACAATCCTTTACTAATGAAAAATATTCAGGAACAGCTGCCCGGTTATCGTTTTTCAAATACAGCAATTTTAGGAATCCATCCCGACGCAAAAGAGGCGGTGCTTTTTGCAGTACTAGCAAATGAAGCCGTTGCTGGAGCTGCGATAAAAATAGGGAATGGAAGCAGCGATAGTCCATTTGTTAGCATGGGAAAAATAAGTTTTCCGAATTAAAAAACGACCTATTTAAAGCAAATTTTTAAAAGCATGCATCCATTAATAAACACGGAATCTCCTTCTCATTACGATGATTTGGAAAAGAAATCGGTGCTGGAGTTGATTACGGATATGAATCAGGAGGATGCAATCATTGCGCAGGTAGTGAAATCCGTTTTGCCACAAATCGAACAATTGATTACTGCTGCACTTACAAAAATGCAGGCGGGTGGTCGACTTTTTTATATAGGAGCTGGCACCAGTGGCCGTTTGGGTGTGTTAGACGCTTCTGAAATTCCGCCTACCTATGGAGTGGATGAAGGGATGGTAATAGGCATCATCGCAGGTGGAGATCAGGCGATAAGAAAAGCAGTTGAATTTGCTGAAGATGATCCCAGCCAGGCTTGGATAGACCTGAGTAAATTCAACATCAATACCCAAGATTTTTTAATCGGCATTGCAGCCTCTGGCGAAACACCTTATGTACTGGGAGGTATTGCCATTGCCAAACAAAATGGAATTGCTACCGGATGCATTGTTTGCAATCAGCACAGCAGTATCGCCAAGGAGGCAGACTACCCCATTGAACTTTTAACTGGGCCAGAATTTGTTACTGGAAGCACCCGGATGAAAGCAGGCACCGCACAAAAAATGACACTCAACATGATTTCTACTTCCCTCATGATTCAACTTGGTAAAGTGAAGGGAAATAAAATGATGGAGATGCAGCTTTCCAATAAAAAATTATGGAATAGGGCCACCGGTATTTTGATGCAAGAATTAGGCATTTCCAATGAAGATGCTTCAACATTATTAAAAAAACATCGCAGTATTAAACAATCTATCCATGCTTTTTTAACAAACAAATAATAGGCAACAAAAAATAGTATCTTTTTATGAAAATTTTATTAGGATAATTCATTGTTGCCAATACAATCCTATTGGGCGATTACTTATCTTCGCGCTTATTAAAATGATTTTTCTTGTAATTCAATTCTACTACTTATTTTAAACCGATATGATAAACAAAACTTTTTTGCTGGTGCTTCTTTTCACTGGAGCTTATAGAATGGCATGTGCGCAGGAAAACACTTTACAACAAAGTATGAAAAGAGGTGAGTCTTTGTATTCAACCAATTGCTCCAGTTGTCATATGCCTACAGGTGAGGGACTGGGAGGTGCATTTCCGCCATTGGCCCTTTCCAATTGGTTAAAAAATCAAAAAAAGATTATCGGTGTCGTACTAAAAGGATTGGAAGGTGAAGTTACTATCAACGACGAGGTATATAATGCTGTAATGCCTGCATTAAATCACCTGACCGATCGGGAAGTTTCCGATGTATTAAATTTTGTATCCAATAGCTGGGGAAATAAGCAACCCCTGATAACGCCTGAACATGTAAAGGCAGAGCGAAAATAAGAATGGGGTAAATTTCAGATTCAAGAAAATTTACCCCATTTCATTTTTTATCTACCTTCTCTTTTCACCCCTATTGTTATACCTCAGATAGCTTAAAAGGTAATTTTCGGATACGCTTTCCTGTTAAATTAAAGATGGCATTACACAATGCCGGAGCAAACGGTGGTAGCGCTGGTTCACCCACGCCACCTGCATTCTCTTGATTATCGATAATATGAACCTCAATCGCAGGAATTTCATTGATCCGAGGCATTGGATAGGTATTGAAGTTTTTCTCTACTGCTTTACCATCTTCAAAATGTGTTTCATGAATGGTTGCAGCTCCTAGTGCCATTACAATACTTCCCTCAATCTGTGCCTGTATAATATCCGGATTTACATACCATCCGCAATCCATCACGGCGATCACTTTTTCAATAACCATTTTTCCTTCTGCATTTTTGGAAACCTTTACCGCTTCTCCTACAATGGTTTTAAAACACTCTGTAATAGCGATCCCCCATCCATCATTTTTGGAACGGTTTTTCCAGTTGGTCATTTTTTCGAGTTGATCCAGCACAAGCTGGTAGCGTTTGCCAGCAAGATGGCTCCTTCTAAAATCAAGCGGATCCTTTTTGGCAGCGTGCGCCATTTCATCGATAAAACTTTCAAAAGCAAATCCATTGGTAGATGAATATACCGAGCGCCACCACATCACTGGAATAGGCGATTCGGTAGGTATATCTGCAAAACGATAATTTGGAATAGATTCAAAGTAAGCTTCAGCAAACCCTTCAGAAGTGCTGCCATTAAATTTTGTTTTGTCGGCCCCTACAGTTTGCTGGTCCAAATTTTGAGCAGCCATTTTTACCTGGAAAGATTCAATGGCTCCGTTCTGAATACTTCCCTTGCATCCATACACTGCACCTGGTCTGAAAGGTCCCTGCGTCATATCATCTTCTCTTGTCCAAACCACCTGCACTGGCGCCTTCATTTCTTTTGAAATCAACACGGCTTCAAATGTATAATCCGTAAAAGCCTTTCGACCAAATCCGCCACCCAAAAAAGTCATATTGACGGTAACATTTTCGAGGGGTATTTTTAGCCGCTGGCTAATATCCGATTGTACCCAATCGGGTCCCTGTATTGGGCCCCATACTTCACAATGATCACCTTGCACATGGGCAATGCAATTCAATGGTTCCATACAACTGTGAGATTCATAAGGCGTCTCATACACCAGATCTAATTGGTTAGCCGAGTTTTGAAAATGCGCATCAAAGTTTCCACCCTTGCGCTGCGTAAGACCCGGTTTATTTAAATCCTCCCGCATCCTACCGTATAATTTTTCAGTACTAAGGTGTTCAAACCCTTCGTCATCCCACTCAATTTTCAATAATTTTCTTGCTTGCATTGCCGTCCAAAGTGAATCGGCAACTACCGCTACGCCTTCACGAGTAAAACCAAATACAGGCATGGCTACCCTTACAACCTGCTTCACACCCGGCATTGCTTTTGCTGCAGAATCATCCAAACTTTTTATCTTTCCTTGAAACCTTGGATTTCTTTCCACTACCGCATAGAGCATGCCCGGAATTTTTTTATCCAATCCGAATATTGCCTTTCCATTGGTTTTTAGTGGTATATCCTGCCTCTGCAAAGGCTTTCCAATCAATTTATAATTCTTTCTTTCTTTTAAAACCACTTGTGTTGGAATTGGCATTTTTGCTGCTGCTGCTACCAATGTCCCATACCCTAATTTTTTTCCAGAAGGGCGATGAATTACCATTCCCAATGCTGCATAACATTCAGTTGGAGCAACATTCCAGTTCTTAGCCGCCGCAGCTATTAACATTTCGCGAGCAGCAGCTCCAGTTTGCAACAAGGCTTTATATGATCCGCGCACGGTAGAACTACCTCCTGTAATCTGGCTGCCATATTTTTTGCTATTGCCTGGAGCAAATATTATTTTCACCTTATTCAGATCCACTTCCAATTCCTCTGCAATGATCTGTGGCACTGTCTGAAAAGAACCCTGCCCCATTTCAGAACGGTGATTGAGCAAGGTGACAATGCCAGCCGCATCTATAGAAATCCAGGCAGAGAGTTCAATACCTTTTTCTTCTGCATTTTGTGCGGTTATGATTTCACCAATACCCTTAGACGCGGCAGGGAAATAAAAACCAATGGTAAATGCCATTGAGGACAAAGAGGAAACCGTAACAAACTTTCTACGGGAAATATTTTTATTAGTGAGACTCATTTTAGTTCATTTATTTTTTAAGACAACAGACATTGATTCACAAAAGCGTTTTGCAACAAACGCAACTTACTGCTATTGGTTTACAGCTACTGGCTTGGATATCATTTCAGCAGCCGTTTTAATAGCCTTGCGTATGCGAGGATAAGTACCACATCGGCAAATAAGCCCCTGCATGGCAGTATCAATATCCTTATCCGTTGGATGGGGAATACGTTTTAGTAAGGCTGCCGCCGCCATCAGGTGGCCGCTCTGGCAATACCCACATTGCGGCACCTGCTCCTTTATCCATGCTTGTTGAAGCGCATGGGTATTATCTTCAGATAGCCCTTCAATGGTGGTAACTTTTTGATTCGCCACCGCTGAAACGGGAACCGAACAGGACCTAACAGGAGTTCCATTTAATTGAACGGTACATGCACCGCATTGCGCAATGCCACATCCGTATTTTGTTCCGGTAAGATTTGCTAAGTCGCGAATTGCCCAAAGCAAGGGCATTTTTGGATCAGCCTCCACGGAATAATTTTTTCCATTAATATTCAAATTATAAGTAGCCATTTTAAAATTGATTGATTACAAAATTTAAGATACGCATTTATACCACCTTAGAATGATAAATTTACCAAAATCTTTATCAAAATTACATTCATGCCAATATATAATATAATATTTTAGCTTGAAGGGTCAGTCCTGTTGAACGTTTTCAGTGAAAGTGATGGTATATCCTATCTGCTTTCCGATATTGCTAAAGCGACAAAATCTACAAAGCTCCCTAAAAAGTATAAAGAACTAAGACTAACTTCGAGTAATCAGTTACTATGTCATCTTTAGCAACAAATAGCATCCCAAGATCCTATGGCATCATTCTGCTTGCTGCGGGTGCATCTTCACGTTTGGGAAAACCTAAGCAATTGTTGACATATAATGACAAAACACTTCTGCAGCATAGTTTACAAATTGCCATTGCAACCGAAATACAAAACATTGTAACTGTATTGGGAGCAAATTCCGATTTATTAATTGAATCATTAGAAAACCAAAAGCTAACCACCGTTATAAATGAAGGATGGAGTGAAGGAATGGCCTCCTCGATCCGCTGCGGAATGGAAGCATTGCTAAAAACTGCTCCTGCACTGGATGGGGTAATCATTATGGTATGTGATCAACCATTTGTAACTTCAACATTACTGACTGATTTAGTCGAAAAACACCAGCTTACCGGCAAGCCAATCATTGCCAGTAAGTACAATAGCAACCTAGGAACCCCTGCTTTATTTGATACAACTATATTTGCACTGCTGTGTTCACTGAAAGGGGATACTGGGGCAAAAAAAATGATGCAAGCAAACCCCGATTGGGTTGAATCAGTCGACTTTCCATTTGGAGAATTTGATATCGACACCCATGCGGATTATGATTTACTGATAAAGGGGCCGCAACTGTAGTGCCCAGTTTAGCAAGCTGGTTGAGAAGAAAAAAAGATTTTAAAATAATGAACCATTACAATAAAAATAATTAATTAAAATAGATTGATGCTATGATCCTAGACTCATTTGGTCGTGACCATACTTATTTAAGAATATCGCTTACGGACAACTGCAACCTTCGTTGTTTTTATTGTATGCCCGAAGAGGAGTATGAATTTACGCCTGCTTCCAGACTCATGCAGCCGGATGAAATAGAAGCCATTGCCAAAATTTTTGTTGCACAGGGCGTAAACAAAATAAGGCTAACAGGTGGAGAACCCTTGGTAAGAAAAGATGCCGGAAAAATAATTCTATCCCTTTCCAAACTGCCGGTAGCACTTACACTAACTACTAACGGTACACGCATTCAGGAATATGTTGAACTATTGAAACAGGCCAATATAAAAACGCTCAATATCAGCCTCGATACTTTGCAAGCCGATAGGTTTATGCTCCTAACCCGCCGCGACCAGTTCAAACAGGTATACGACAATATTCAGCTGCTAATCCGCAATGGCTTTCAGGTAAAAGTGAATGTGGTAGTAATGAAAGGCATGAATGATACAGAAATCAACGATTTTATTGAGTGGACAAAAGATACTCCTGTGCAAGTACGATTTATTGAATTCATGCCTTTCAGTGGAAACCGGTGGACGAGCAACAAGGTGTTTACCTGGCAACAAATACTGGAAGTGGTGGAATCAAAATATCCCATAGTTCGACTCAATGATGAATTGCATGATACTGCAAAAAAATATACTGTTGCAGGCCATGCAGGTTCCTTTGCAGTGATCAGCACCATGACTTCTCCTTTTTGCAGTGGTTGCAATCGAATGCGACTAACGGCCGATGGAAAAATGAAGAACTGTCTTTTTTCAAAAGAAGAAACCGACCTATTGACTGCCTTTAGAAATGGTGAAGACATTTTGCCCCTGATACAAAAAAGCGTTACCAGTAAAGCAAAGGAATTAGGCGGCCAATTTACCGCAGATTTTGAACAGGTGCATGCAGATGAAATTCAAAACAGATCGATGATTACCATTGGCGGATAAATTTTTTACCCAATCATGATTAGCGTAACCGAAGCAAAAAAAATAATTCAAGAACAGGTAATTCCACTCAAGCCGGTTCAATTGCCACTTCTGCAGGCAGTAGGACTTGTATTGGCTGCAGATGTTTTTTCAATTATCGATTTTCCTCCATTCAATCAATCCTCAATGGATGGCTATGCATTTTGCTACGAAGGTTGGAAAAGCAATGGAACGTTACCAATTGAAGGAGAAATTGCTGCAGGAACTAATAGCAACCAAACTTACGCTTCCGAAAAAGCAGTTCGGATTTTTACAGGAGCCCCTGTTCCCCAAGGAATGGATACGGTGGTAATGCAGGAAAAAGTGACTGTCATAAATTGTCTTTTAACTATAGAAGATCAAAATATACAATTAGGGGTTAACGTTAGACCAAAGGGTGCTGATATAAAAGCAGGTGAATTAGCCTTAAATGAAGGTAGCCTATTAACACCCGGAGCAATTGGCTTTTTAACTGGAATAGGCATTACATCAGTTACCGTTTTTCCAAAACCAGTGGTTAGTATTATTGTTACCGGCAATGAATTGCAAGCAGCAGGAAAGCCATTGCAGTATGGCCAAGTATACGAATCTAATTCGGCTACCATTACAGCAGCGCTTCAACAAATTCATATTACTCAAATAAAAGTATTTTGGGCGGAGGACAATCTTGCCGTTTTACAAAAAACACTACAGGAAGCAATTGAGCAATCGGATGTAATATTATTAACCGGCGGCATCAGTGTGGGTGACTACGATTTTGTATTGGAAGCTGCCGCACAATGTGGGGTAACAAAATTATTTCACCGAATAAAACAACGACCAGGAAAGCCCTTGTATTTTGGTAAGAAAGAAAATAAATTAATTGTTGGTTTGCCGGGTAATCCATCTTCGGTGCTAACTTGCTTTTACGAATATACACTTCCAGCATTACAACAATTGGGTAACCAATGCAAGGGATTAAAGACAATAGAAGCGCCACTCTCATCAGCAATCAATAAAATGGCAGGACTTACCCATTTTTTAAAAGGCTATTACGATGGTGAAAAAGTATTGCCCTTGGGTGCGCAAGAAAGCTACCGCCTTAGTTCATTTGCCAAAGCCAATTGCCTAATACAAATAGAAGAAAATACTACGCATTGTGAGATAGGTGAAAAAGTAACCATTCATTTATTGCCGGAATAAATAAACAATATGCCTGAAAAAATTATTTTATTGTATGGCTTACTGTTTCTAGTAGCATTTTTATACGCATCCGTAGGTCATGGTGGCGCAAGCGGCTATCTTGCCCTGATGGCCCTATTCAGTTTTAGTCCGGAGGTAATGAAGCCCACCGCACTGCTGCTAAACTTATTTGTATCGCTCACTGCATTTATCCAGTTTTACCGAGGCAAGTATTTCATCCGAAAAATATTTCTTCCACTAGCATTGGCTTCCATCCCCATGGCTTTTGTTGGGGGTTTATTGGTAATGGATGGCGCTTTGTATAAAAAGATTTTGGGATTATTACTGCTCATTCCGGTAGCAAGGTTTTTTCTGTTTAGCAATACCCCGGCAAGCGATCTAAAAAAATCAAGTACGCCTTTGTCTTTATTGATTGGCGCATCCATTGGTTTTCTTTCTGGCCTGATTGGCATTGGAGGAGGTATTATTTTATCACCCGTACTTTTGTTTCTAAAATGGACCGATCAAAAACAGACTGCTGCCATTAGCGCACTGTTTATTTTTGTAAATTCTCTTTCAGGCCTGGCTGGACAATATACCAAGGGCATTCAATTCAACTCGGCGATGATAGTATATGTACTGATAGCTTTTGCAGGGGGATTATTGGGAGCTTATTTTGGAGCAGTTCGATTTAAACAAAGCATTTTAAAAAACATACTAGCGTTTGTTTTACTATTGGCAGCAGCAAAATTAATATTTTGAGGCGCCTAACCTATTGGGGCTACAATGAATTGTAATTCAGATAATAAAAAATAAATAATGAATATTCATATAATGCTTTTTGGACAACTCGCAGAAATTACAGGAGTGGATACGCTAATGCTGGAAAACAGCCATGATACAGATGGCTTGGTAAAGTCCCTTCAAATAACTTACCCAGCTTTAATGAATACAACATTTGTAATAGCAGTGAATAAAAAGATTATTTCATCCAACACAATTTTAACCGATCAATGCACCGTTGCATTATTACCTCCTTTTTCTGGAGGATAAAAAATGAAAAAAGACAACCCATCATATGAAAGATACCAGCGGCAGATTCTTTTAAAAGGATTTGGCGTATCGGGGCAGCAAAAATTACTAGCAGCAAAAGTATTGGTAGTGGGTGCGGGCGGACTCGGCTGTCC
>JBIIVV010000275.1:0-4193 GCA_044339235.1 Ferruginibacter sp. | reverse complement strand
GCAAACTTTGGTTAGGTGATAGGTTACACCAAAGATAAAAAAACGCCACCATTTGCGACGATTTTCAGACGTTTTTCATTTCTTTCGTATACAAAAACAGTACAAAACAAGCCAATTTTTGTATATGCAGGATATGGGTATAAAAACACCATACGCAATTGATTTACAACCTAAATAGCATAAAAAAACCTCTCAAAATGAGAGGTTTTTCGTGGAGCTGCAGGGACTACATACACTTCAATCTTACATTTTGTGAAAACCATAATTAAAACCAGATTTATAGCTTACAATTCAATACTGTATTGGATTTAATAGTTTATGTTGTTATTGAAACAGATTGAAACAGGTGGAATCAAATGGCACAATTGTGGGCTAAATGTGGGCTAATGTGGGCTAGATGTGGGCTAGATGTGGGCTAAATCCGTACCTTTGGTTATGGCTACAATAAATTTTATTATACAAACTAATAGCAATCCATCTGCTATTTATATTAGATTCAAAGAAGGAAGAACCTTTGATATTAAAGCCAAAACCAATTTCTTAATTAATCCAACTAATTGGAGCAATTCAAAAGGGCAACCCAAAAATTTAAAAGACGCTACATTTAAAAAACTTGATGCTGACCTTATTAATCTTAAAACAAATTTACTCAATCACTACAATAGTCATCCAAATAAAAACTCCATTAACAGCCAATGGCTCAAGAACTTTATTAACCCTATTGATATACCAGATTCAATACCAAATAAACTCGTGACATATTTCGATTATTATGCACTGCATAAAAAAAGCAGTATGCAGCCAGCTTCTTATAAAAAATTATTTGTGAACAAGCATCTGCTTGAGCGATTTGAGAAAGCAACAAATACAACCTATTTGATTAACCATGTAAATGCTGACTTCAAATTACAATTCGAAGTTTTTTGCAAAAAAGAAGGCTATGCCGCAAATACTATTGCCAGGGCAATTAAATTTATTAAGACTATTTGTTATCACGCTCAAAGCAATGGAATAGAAACACATTTTCAACTCAATAATATTAAAACCAAAACGGAAAAAGTAGAGAAGATTTTTTTAAGTCCTGAAGAAATTGAAATGATTCAAAATGCAGATGTCAAACTAGAACATTTAATAAATGCCAGGGATTGGCTGGTCATTAGTTGCGAGACAGGCCAACGTGTATCTGACTTCATGCGCTTTACAAAAGAGCAAATACGTTACGAAAGTAATGTACCACTATGCGAATTCACGCAGGTTAAGACTAATAAAATAATGGCTATTCCACTTAGCAAAAAGGTAAGAGAGATATTAGCAAAAAGACAGGGCAACTTCCCCAGGAAAATCAGCGACCAGCGTTACAATGAATATATAAAAGATGTTTGCAGAATTGCGGGGATAGAGACCAAGATCAAAGGAAGTAAAGTCCTTAAAGAAACCAAACGCAAAGTAAGTGGGCTATTCCCAAAATTCGATTTGGTTACGTCCCATATTGGAAGAAGGTCCTTTGCTACTAATAATTATGGTAAAATTCCTACTTCCTTATTAATAAATGTAACCGGTCATTCTACAGAGGCAATGTTTTTGGAGTATATTGGCAAAACGGAAACGGAGAAGGCCAAACAATTAGCAGAGTATTTTTAAATAATGAGTATATTATGAAAACAGCTAAAAAATATAGTTACATCGATTGGTGGAGTGGATCAATATGTTTAATAAAGGCCACAATATTGATTAATAAAGACTATAAAGAGGAATTACCAATTCGTGTAACTTGGGATGAAATAAAACACGATGACGTTTTTAAAATTAAAGAAAAGCAAATAGAAATATTTGATGCAGCTGTAACAGAAAAATTGAAAACCTGGCAGGATAATTTCCAAAGAAGATACTCCAAATCCGAATTCCCAGATATACTAATGAATGATGAAATGAATAAATTTTTGGGCATTCTTTTTGACCCAATTTCAAAAGAAGATAATATCGGTAACATTAAAGGGATTTTATTTGACCCCATTTCTATAGCAACAATTAAACGCTATATCGAATCAACCAAAATCGGTGGAGAAAGCTTTGACTTTGATTTAATACATAGCACCAATTGTATTTATGCAAACAGTGTTGTGAATAAGGATTTTATATATGCAGAAGCATGCTGGAAGTACGTAAAATGGCTTGAGACATTCAAAAAATCTGATATCAAAACCGCAGAAAATGAACAAACATTTACTACAAATCTCATACAGGAACCCGTAAATCCGTGTCCATACATATTTAAAAATGAACAATCCTACCGTCTATTTTTGGAATTGAAACAAGCAATTGTTATGAAAAAAAGTAAGTTTTCAGACTTTAGTTTTATATTCCAGAAATTAAAATTTTTTGGTCAGCAAGCTATAAATCCTACCGTAACCCATAATATTTTCATTGCCTATTTAAACAGCAACCATTCAGCAGAAATTAAACACCAAAAATTTACTACCGCCTCTAGTACAAGAAAGGAAGCAATATTTAATGACATATTTAAAAAATATAAGGAGCTGATTTAGCAAAAGGAATTTTAAAGCAAACCCTCCTCCCAAAATGGAAGCATTTTATGCCCAAAATGGAAGGATTTCATAGCCAAAATGGAAGGTTATGCTTGCATTTTTTTATACAATTCTAAGCACTTTTGTATCGGCAACAATAAAGCCATTTACAAATGCACACTTCAATTCTTATTAACAATATTTCAGCTGATATATTCAATTCAAGATTTGACGATATACAAAACCAGATAATTGAGCTAAGGAAATCTCTACAACCTAAAGCTCCGGAAGAATACCTTACCCGCAACGAGGCCGCTGATATGCTAAAGTGTGACATCTCCACTATTCATAACTGGACTAAAAAAGGCAAACTGATTGCTTATAAAATAGGTAACAGAGTTTACTACAAACGCAGCCAGATTGAATCCGTAATGATTCCGTTTTAAAAATAAAAAACTGACTTAAGGAAAATTCTAATATTTGTGAAAACAAACAATTTTAATACCCGAAATATTGCTAACTCAAAATACAAAATCATGAAAAACGAAACAGATTTCCGAACCTATCATGACGGTAGAATTTGCTTGTTTTGCTCAACTGATATTCCCGACCAGGAACACAATGCCAGAATTTTTTGCCGCCGGCTGGAATTGCCTGACGGCTCAATTCAAAGCTGCAAAGACGATTATTGGGCGGAACTACGAAAAAACGAGCACGATATCTATAAAAAAATACAACTCTTTCACAAACAGATAAGTGGCGTATTACAGCAACTGCACCAACTTAATTTGCCGGAAATCACATTTGATATACTTGATAGCACAGGAATTCATTTGAACAGATGCCTATTGCATAACACGGATGAAACAGGATCAATTATTTTTCACTTTGTGGATTATGCAATTTCTATTCACCCAACTTTAAACAACATAAAAATATTTAAACATGAAAGAGACCTATTCGAATAGCAGACATATTTCTTCCCTACAAAATTGGGGGGCGGTTCCAATAAACACCAGTAAAAACTTCCCCTGGGCTCCATTACTTGTTGGTTTCGCTGTTGGCATAACCCTGGCTGGAATAATCTATCAATACAGGTACAAATCACAAGTTGCGAATATGGAAATCATGCATCATGAAGCAAAAAATTAAATTATCTTAACCAATCATCACGTAATTTATGATTCAGCAGAGAAGGAAATAGACGAGATAGTTTTTGAGGCAATAGATAGCATTACACGAAATTTACAATAAAGAAATAATCTGAGTATTAAAAAAGGAATGTGTCCTGGTCAGGTTACCGCATACTCTTCAATTGCTAAACATGATCGATATAGTACATTGAATCACAAATTTGCGAACTAGAATAATGCCATAAAAGCTACATCAGGGTGCCAAATTCAGATTGAAATTAATTCGGTAAATGACTGATTACTTTAACTGGTTGGTTAGAAATTAACATGTTCAACAGAGATAGTGCGCATATGGGGAGTAATGAAAAATGGGTGTTAGACAGCAAACCACCTGCTGTCAGAAATTGGCATTTCCAAAATGTTGTTGTCCGAGATAATTTTTTAAAATAAGGGCGGTTTTTAGGCCGCCCTGCATCATCTTTGTAGTTACCACACCATAAAGAATGATATGAACAAATCTACAATTTTTGTCGGA
>JBIIVV010000274.1:0-4199 GCA_044339235.1 Ferruginibacter sp. | reverse complement strand
ATGAAAACAAACAACCTACAGAAGCTACTAATAAAAAGAAAATAGGCATCTTATGTTGAACATAATAATCTGAATGATTGAAAAGATTAATTTTAGTAAAAAAGAATTGAACAAATACAAAAATTGAAAATAAAACAAAAAATAATTTCCAGGAAGATAAAACCACAGAAGTTTTGTCATTTTTCATTAAACCTGAAACAAGATCACCAATAGCAAAAAATATATAAAATTGAAAGAAATCCATTAAAAAAAATAAATCAAAATTGGCAGATCGTATAATACTTAATAGGAAATAAAAAACAAAACCAACAATAATTTGATGCACCAAAGTAAACTTAATAATTTCTTTAAAAAATGCATAAACGATACCTATAATAAACAAGGCATGTAAATACCAAAATTGACCCTCTTTTCGAGGATTGACTAATAAATTAAAATAATCAATAAGGTGAATTTCAGAATTAACCTGAGATGAAAATATAATTTGAAGAGAAATTTGAATGAATCCCCAAACCAATAGTGGGTAAAAAATCATCTTGAAACGATTGTTTGAATATAATTTTAAACCATTTTTTTTGAGACTCGAAGAGATAAACATACCAGATGCAATGAAAAACAAAGGCATTCGAAAACCAAATAAAAAAAAATTGATATACCCCAGAAATGGATATGAATTTAAATCAACGCCAGCATTGGCTAATCCTTCAAAACAATGACGAAAAGTAACTAATATAATGCTGATTCCCCTATCATAATCGATCCAACCAAATCGTTTATTATTTAAAATAAATTGAGAATTAAATAAATTCATTAATACAAAAAGAAATAATTATGAAAAAATGCAACTATTTATTCAAAAGACGTAGATACGAGTTGAACAAAAGTTGAATAAAATGAATAAAGTAAAAACTAATGATAAAAATGTTGCAATTTCTCAACGATACGATTGGCAGATTTGCCATCCCAAAGTTCAGGTATAACAGCATTTTTCCAATTACCAGCGATAATTTGATTCAAACATGATTCTAATTTAGATAAATCATCTCCAATTAATACATTGGTACCTTGAGTAACAGTCTCAGGCCGTTCCGTAGTATTACGCAAAGTAAGGCAAGGGATATTCAATAGCGTAGCTTCTTCAGTAATACCACCAGAATCTGTAATAATACCTCGTGAGAATTTAATTAAATATATAAATTCAAGATAACCTTGCGGATCAATCAAAATCAAATTTTTAGTATCAATATTATAAGCTTTCAATATTTTTTTGGTACGAGGATGAACAGGAAAAACTATAGGATTACCATCAGAAGACTTAATGATAACATCAAAAATTTCAACTAATTTGTTTGGATAATCTACATTAGAAGGACGATGTAAAGTGAGCAAAAAGAATTGATGATTTTTCAAATTATATAGATCAAAAAAAGAAGGCTTCCTGATTCTTCCAATATTGCTCAAGAGTGTATCAATCATTGTATTACCTACAAAATGAATATTACCTGCTGGAATATTTAATGAAAGTAAATTCTTATTTGCAATCAATGTAGTTGTAAAATAATGATCACAAATGGAATCAGTTAGGATTCGATTAATTTCCTCTGGCATTGACATATCACCTGAACGAATACCTGCTTCCACATGAACAACATCAATGTTTAACTTCTTAGCAGTTACAGCACAAGCCATTGTAGAAGTTACATCGCCTACTACTAATACAACATCTGGCATGAAATTTAATAAATCAATTTCAAACTTAATCATAATTGAAGCTGTTTGTTCTGCCTGTGTACCACCACCACATTCAAGGTTACAATCAGGATCTGGGATACCGAGTTGATGAAAAAAATCACCACTCATTTTTTTATCATAGTGTTGCCCAGTATGAACTAATCTATATTTTAAGTCCTTGTTTACCTTTTGTGCCTCTTTAATACTTACAATAATAGGTGCAATTTTCATAAAATTAGGTCTAGCCCCTGCTACAATTGTAATTAACATAGTAAAAATTAAATAAGTTAAATGAAAATTATTTACGATTTAATAATTGATAAAATTTTTGTTTCATAATAAGATAAATAAATTTTGTATTGCCAATTAAGTATCGTTTCCATAATCGTCTTGGTTCCTGTAAAAATCGATAAAAAAATTCCAAACCACTATTTTGCATCCATAGAGGGGCACGTTTAGTATACCCAGCAATAACATCAAAACTGCCACCAACACCCATGGTGAAATTAACATTTGATAAAATATTCTTATAAGTATGAATGAAATTTTCCTTTTTGGGAGAAGTTATTGCAACAAACAATAACTGAGCACCACTATTTGATATTTGCAAAGCAACTTGTTCTTCTTCATCCTTGTTAAAATATCCATTTCTATAACCAGCAATAATATCAGATCCATATAGTTGGGTATAAATACTTACCACCTTTTTTACAATCTCCTCCTTACCACCCAAAAAAAAGCATTTATACTTTTTAATAGCAGCTTGCTTTACCAATTCTTGCATTAAATCACAACCAGCTACCCGTTCTGGTAAATATTTTCCTAAAAAACGTGAAGCCCAAACAATTGACTGGCCATCAGCATTAATTAAATCACAACTAATAACACTCTCCATTAATTGATGGTCAGTTTGCATTGACACAACTTTACCTGCATTAATTACAACATGACTAATCTTTTCATTTGACTGAATGGCAGTATCAATAACTGAAATGGTTTCAGTCATAGTTAAGGCATCTAAGGGTATACCTAAAAACTCAACACGATGAGAAAGCATATATTTATAAAAAAAGGAAAAAAATAGGCTAAATACATAGGAGAATGAAAAACTGTTAGGAGGATAAAGAATATAAATCAAACACTGGTCTTAACCAATACAGGAACCTTTTTGAGAAAAAATTCACTAAAGGCATAAAACATCCATGCCTGGGACCATCTCATATAGGGAATTTTAGAAGTAAAATGCTTATTAATTTGATAATAAAAATATCCTTTATGGGATTGCATATTATCTATAGTCCAATTCAAAACTTTTTCAATTAAAGAATTATACTCTACAGTCTTATTCAAATGACTCAATGTAATAAGTAATTGAGCAGAAGAATGGATATCGATTGGATAAATGGAATTGTGGTAATACTTAGGAATACCATTAGTAGTAAAAAAAGTATCTATATAAAATTTAAAACCTTTGTCAAGAGAGTCTGTGTAACTATCATCCAAACTATATTTCATATAATCAGCAATGCATTCTAAATTATAGCCAGTATGGAAATTATCAATCCAATGATGAAAAGAAAGCATTCCGTAACTCCATGAACCGTTTTGATTTTGACGTTGACAACAAAATTCCACCACTTTTTTTGCTTCTAAAATCAATATATCTTCATTGGTATAATGATAAACCCTAGAAAGTAATTTGGCACCAAGCAAAGAAGCATTGTAAACAACTGTTTTATCCAGGGGTGAATATGAAAATGCAAAATTAGCATTGGTATCATAGGTTCGGTTAAGGTCATGTAAAATGAAATCACAAGTACTTCTACAAATAGAAAGTAATTTTGGATCCTTGGTTAAATCATAAGCATCTAACAAGGCATTCGCTACAAAAGATGAAGAAACAATAGTGGGAGTATTGACAGGTTGAGAAAAGGCTCTAGCTACCCAATCAAAATTATAACCCCAACAATCACCAGAATAACCTTTAGCAATATTTTCAATAATTTTATCAATAAAGAAATTAATTTTTGATAAATTATTATTGGAAGGAGTCATTGTATATAAATTACAATAACCAGATAAAAATAAACCTAATGCTTTTGAATTATATTGTTTTTTTACACCAAAAACACTTCTTAAATTGAAGGGTGAACGTTTAAAGAACTGAATCCAACACAATCGAAAAAAATGATTGTGCTTTAAAAATGGAATAGCATTAAAAAAAACACTATTTAAACCATCATAGGGATCATGCCCCTTAAATTGTTCATTTTCACAAAAATCAATTAAATTATTAAAAGAAAAAAGAAATTTTTGGGACATAAAAAAATTATGAAAAACGAGGGGAATATTATGAAAATAAAACACTATTAATAATCCCTGAATAACATTTCCTATATTCTGAATTGATTGAATCAATATCAGTTGAAGACAAAATAGAAGAAGATTGAAAACCGTTCAACAATGAA
>JBIIVV010000273.1:0-4207 GCA_044339235.1 Ferruginibacter sp. | reverse complement strand
GTGATTGGGATAGTTGAGTCTTTGATGGTTTACCCAGTCTGACCTGCGATGCCGACCGGTATTTGTATTAACAGTTTTCGAGTGCCTGTAAAATGTCTGCCAGTATATCGTCCACATGCTCTAACCCAACCGAAATTCGGATAAGCCCTGAGGTTATATTGGTAGCCAATCGCTCCTCCTCCGTTAACTTTGCATGCGTAGTACTAGCGGGATGAGAGGCAATGCTTCGAGTGTCTCCAAGATTGGCTGTAAGGGAAAGCATCTTAAGGCTATTTAAAAAAGTACGGCCACTTTCAAGGCCACCTGCCAAATTGAAACACACAATTCCTCCCCCATTTTGCATTTGTTTGATGGCTATTTCATATTGAGGATGACTGGGTAGAAAGGGGTATTTCAAAAAACTGATTTTTGGATGATGTTGCAATGTGGTGGCAATATGCAAGGCATTTTTAGCATGCCTTTCCATTCGTACATCCAGCGTTTCGAGGCTCTTGCTCAAAACCCATGCACTAAAGGGCGACATGGCGGGTCCTGTACTCCTGCAAAAGGCAAAAATATCCTCTATCAACTCCTTTTTACCCACTACTACACCTCCCAAAACACGCCCCTGGCCATCGATCCACTTGGTAGCGGAATGTATTACCAGGTGCGCACCAAAATCGATTGGGCGTTGGCAAACTGGTGTAGCAAAACAATTATCAACATTTAAAATAAGATGGTACTTTTTAGCCAGTTTACTCAACTTCTCCAAGTCAATGATAGCCAATCCTGGATTGGTGGGCGTTTCGATATAAATCATTTTGGTATTGGGGCGGATGGCAGCCTCCCAATCATCAGGATGATCGGCACTTACATAGCTATATTCGATACCGTAATTGGGCAAATACTTTTTTATCATGGTATGGGTACTGCCAAAAATGGAGTTACACGATAAAAGGTGGTCACCCTTTTTCAATAAGGCCATGAAGGAAGCAAAAATGGCACTCATACCAGATGCAGTGGAACAGCCAGCCTCTGCCCCTTCAAGAGCCACCATTTTGTCCGTAAATTCCTGTACACTAGGATTACTAAAGCGGCTATAAATATTATCATCTGTTTCATCCGCAAAAGCAGCGCGCATTTCTTCAGCATTGTCATAACAAAAACTACTGGTCAAAAACAAGGGGGTGGAATGTTCCATCTCATTGGTACGATCAGTTTGTATGCGAATAGCCTGTGTAATTGGGTTCATACTTGAATTATCAACCCCAATGCTACCCTTCCCAAAATGCGGAATGGCTAGGATGGAGTGTTATATAATTGCTTCATTTTTCATTTCTTGGAAAGGGAAAATGAAGCGTTTCTTTAAAAAACTGTTTGCAATTTATGTGCTAAAAATTGAAAAATACCGATTCACTTTATTTACAAAATGGGTTATTGCCCTTGATATATAAAAATGTTAGTATTTAAATCGAAAACTCTCAATATTTTTAAAAAACGCTCAATGATGCTCACTAAAAATTTTCATTTAAGAAGCTGCAACTTGGTTCACCCTTACCTCCCAAGTCAAATGAGTTCCTCCCCTACGCAGGGTTTCAGCTACCGAGCAGTATTTATTCATAGATAGATCACAGGCTCGCTGTGCCTTATCTAGATCGATAGAACCGGTAAGCTCAAATACCAATTTTACATTTTCCCAGAGGGAGGGTTCTTTACCGGCTTCCCTTTCTCCTTCAATCTTCATTGAGAAATTTTCAATGGTCTGGCGCTGCTTTTGCAGGATCATCACGATATCAATACCGCTGCATCCTCCCATTCCCATCAGCAGTACCTGCATTGGACGAATACCAAAATCCACCCCGCCACTTTCAGTACTGGTATCCATTTTTAGCACATGTCCACTGGCATCGGTGGCTTCAAAGCCAAAATCTCCCGCCACCCGATTTAAATTTATTTTGATCATTTCTCAATATTTTTACAAATATAAATGCTGCAAGCCTTTACTTTGCATTTTTACACGTATACTTACTGAATGAACTTCTTTCATTATCCACATTCAATAGCATTGGAAGGCGGTGAGTCACTGGCCGAGCTAACCATTGCCTATACCACGTATGGGACAATGAATGCAGACAAATCAAATGTTGTATGGATCTGCCATGCCCTTACAGCCAATTCAGAGGCTGCAGACTGGTGGAATGGTGTTGTAGGATCAGGTCATGCAATTGATCCCGAAAAGCACTTTATCGTTTGTGCCAATATCCTAGGCTCTTGTTATGGCACCACAGGTCCACTCAGTATTGATCCCGCTACCCAAGTCCCTTATTACAGCAGCTTTCCACTGATTACCATCCGAGATATGGTGAAAGCGCATATCCTTTTACGAGCGCATTTAGGAATAGAAAAGATATTTTTACTAATGGGTGGCAGCATGGGCGGCTATCAAGCAATGGAATGGAGCATCGTTGAAAACGACCGAATCGGACAGCTTTTTTTATTGGCTACCTCAGCAACCGAAAGTGCCTGGGGAATTGCCGTACACACTGCACAGCGACTGGCCATTGAGGCGGATCAAAGCTGGCAGTCGCTCTCAGCTGAGGCTGGAGCCAAAGGACTGAAAGCTGCAAGGGCTATAGGCATGCTCACCTACCGTAATTATAATATAATGGTAGCACAACAAGCAGATCCGGATACTGAAAAGCTGGATCACTTTAAAGCCGCTTCTTATATTCAATACCAAGGGGGTAAATTGGTGCAACGCTTTAATGCTTTCAGCTATTGGTTACTCACCAAGAGCATGGATAGTCACCACATTGGAAGAGGCAGAGGAGGAAATGCAGCACTGATTTTGAAAGATATTACACAAAAAACGCTCATTATTGGTATCAACAGTGATATCCTTTGTCCAGTAGCGGAGCAACAATTTTTGAACCGCCATATTCCCAATGCAAATTTACTGGTGATTGATTCCAATTATGGACACGATGGCTTCATGGTAGAGTCTGCCATTATTTCCCAACACCTTGCAAAGTGGATGGAACAAAAGTAAATTGGTTAAATCAAAAAAACATCTCCGCTGCTAATATACCAATCAACAAAGTCAATATCCCTCCCCTTCTTCAACAACCGATCCGATCTCAAAAGTCTGCAGACCTGCAGCAAAACAAATCGTTTTTAATTTAACCGGTATTCAAAAAATAACATCCAATTCAATTTATTGATAATTCGGTTAACACCACTATTATAAAACTATTCATTTTCAACGCTAGCTCAATGATAATTTGGCCCGAATAATAAAAAATAGGTCCGCATGATAAATAAACGGTAGGTATTGTGAACTTTTTTACTATATTTAAATTCTAATCCATATTGCCTTACCCGGCAATAAAGACAATTACCCTTACTTGCCAAACCCTTTAACAAAAATGAAAACCGAAACCCTGCCACCCAATCCATTTGTTGTTTTATTCAGACTTGATGGAAACATTTCTGATTTGAAATACCGCCTGTATCAATTTGCAACAACTGCCATGATTGGATTAATTTGTATCCTAATTCCCATATTCATTTATTCCATCTGGTTCATTTACATTCAAATGAATAATTTGAATACCTCCTCTCAACTGACTAATATTAACAGTTCAGTCATCACTGATACATTCACCTTAAAAATATCAGCAATTGTTTTGTTAATACTACTTATGACGGGTATTGCCATAATTATTTCTTCCCTTTTTAACATTAGGAGGGAGTTAAACCGATTGAGGAGTTAAATTAATGCTTTGATACGCAAAGCACGAGTCACAAAGTCAGAATAGGCAAATACAAATCACCTTGGTGGAAGCAGGTATGTAATTTAACAGATCAAAGGCTGAGATACCATTTAAATTGATATCAAGAAACAATATATCAAATTGATTGGTCATTAATTTTCCTTTTGCATCCTCAAATGAATTGGAAAAACTAAGCGAATCTATATTGGCCTAAAACTCTTTTTCAAGCAGAATTTATAGGGAGTTGCGCCCACTGTGTTCATCATCCGCAATAAGAATATTGAATTTCATAGTATAAATGGTAGACGGAATATAAAAGGGTTCTTGCCAAACTGACAAGGGAAATAAAAGTAACCTCTTTAACAGTAACGACTAAATCTGTTTAATAAATACATAAATTTTTATTAAATGACATTAAAACTCCTCAGTTAGAATACTAACTGAAAAGAATAGAC
>JBIIVV010000272.1:0-4212 GCA_044339235.1 Ferruginibacter sp. | reverse complement strand
ACCTTGCGCTCTTTATCATTGCGCTGAAATATTTTTACCGACGACTGGTAAGCCGTATCCGTAAAGCCGGAAGCAAAATCGAGTATGCCGGCAAAACTGTCGCCTGGCAATACCTCAAATATTCCCGGCCGCTTTACCTGCCCCTGCAGTTCCATCCTTTTTTTGTAGGCGGGTACGCGAATCACGTCATTGTCTTGCAAGCCAATATTATCCGTCTGGTCGCCATGAAGCAAAAACCGATACAGATCGATGGTACGAAGTACTTTATTATTGCGCACCAATTCTATTTCACGAAAACTTCCAAAGGCAGAAGGTCCGCCGGCTACATACAAGGCATTGAACACCGTGGCCAGGGATGATAAATTATAGTTGCCCGGATGGTTGGTACCAATAACGGTCACCTTAATACTGCGTATTTTACTTAGGGTAACCGACAGCTTGGAGCCGCCAGTGCGCAGGTACGAATACACGCCACTACCCATAATGGATTTTAACTTTTGCGTAGCTGCCTCAATCGTTAGGCCGGCTACTTTAATTTGTCCTACGTTGGGCACCAAAATATTGCCTTCGGCAGACACTAGCAGTTCGCCATTGTATTCCTGCACGCCATATACAGACACTTGCAATTGGTCGTCGGGTCCCAACATATAATTGAGGGGCGTAGCCAATTTCATATTGGGCTCAAAATTGGGCGCTACGGCCGTAAACAATTCAGATCCAAAGATCAAGGGGTCAATCAGCGGCTTAACTTTTTTTTCTTCATCATACTTACCGGTATCGAGCGAATCGCTGCTATTGTTGGTTCTTGTGGTAGTAGGTGGTTTGGCAATGGCTGTTTTCAGTTTGCCAGTACCAGTTGCATCGGTGGTAGCTTCTAATCGAAGCTTTAACTTGGCAAATTCGGCTTTCGACATCCCCTTGGCGATGGCTGCCTGCTCGGCCTGCTCAATAGCCATTCCGTTGCTGGTCAACTGCGATTTTAGCTTGGCGATGTCCCCATCGCTGAGCTGATCTACCTTTACCTGGCTTAGATCTTTACCCTTTAGTATGTCTTGCGCATAGATGGCGGAAGATACAAAAAGAAAAAAGAGGAGGGTGGAGAGGAGTTTTTTCATACGACTATAATAATTTCTGATTTTTTTATTTTTTGATGTCTGATTTGGGGAAGGGGCAATTGTGAATGGTCATCTGCGGGAAATCTTTCCTGTTTTTCCCGCTGATTTTCGCAGATACTCCCGCTGATTGCCGCTGATAAGACAAATTATTTCAAAGCTAATTTTCACTTCTGCGGCCATCTGCGCTGCACTCATCTGCGGTCATCTGCGGGAAATCTTTCCTGTTTTCCCGTCAATGGTGAATGGTGAAAATTCGGTCATTTTGCTGCTGCTTAACTGTTAAACTAATTCATCCAGCACACTATCAGTTATCAGTTATCAATTATTTCAGTTATCCATTTTTCAGTTATCCATTAAGTCAGATACTTTCCAAAACTGTAAGCAGGTGTAAAATATTTTTATTAGAATACGACAATTCCTTCTTTTTGAATGGCCAATTCAATGATTGGTTCCACATGATTTTTAGATACTAATTCAATCTTGGACACCTGTACCAACTGGCTAATGAATTGCTCTAAATGCTGTAACCGCATCAGTGGCATTGTATTGCCCGGTGCTACTCCATACAATAAATCAACATCACTCTCTTCCTGCTGGTTATTTTTTGCATAGCTGCCAAACAATACCAACGACTCCAACCCATACCGCTCCTGAAAATGCGCCTTGTTTTGCTGAAGGATCTGTATGAGGGAGGGGGTGGAGGTCATTAATTGTGAAGGGGCAATGGTGAATGGTGATTTGGTGAATGGGCAATGGTGAATGGTGAAAATTCGACTATTTTGCTTTTTCTTAAACAGAATGTAGACTCGACCAGCACATTTTCAGTTATCCATTATTCAGTTATCCATTATTCAGTAATCCATTTTTCAGTTATCAATTATTCCAGTTCTCCATTGTTCAGTTCCTTAATTTAGGTACTTAGTATAATCCTTGCCCGTTTTTAAAATTTCCTCAGTAAATGGATTGATAGCATGATCGTCGGATGAAAAAGTATGTACTTCTATCAACGGATATTTACTTACAATCGAAGCGATTTTTTCAATATCCAACACACGAGCTCCTGAAAATCCTTTTGCCCAAACTGCCACATTAATATCGCTCAACTCGTTGGCCTTTCCAGACACACAAGACCCAAAGAGCATAATTTTGCTAGGTGCAAAACCCGCTGTCTGCAGATCCTTTGCCAGTCCCTGGATTCGGCTCTCTAAAGTTTTTGTAGTAACCATTTTAATAGTGTTTCTACTTTTTGCTGTTGAATTGGCATGTCTGATTAAGTGAATGGGCAATGGTGAATATTCGAATATATTATTGCTTCTTGACTATTATGCTAATTTATTCAGCATACTATCAGTTATTATTGAATGTAGTATTGCTAAAATTGATAAGTTATTAAATTTATTTCACTTACAATTTGAAATTGCTTGTCAGCAGTTATAAGTGGGATCCCCAGAGAAATTGAGGTAGCAGCTATAATAGCATCCGCTAATTTTAAGTGATACTTTTTCCGAAGACTTGAATAGAAATTCTTAATGCTGTTATCTATATTAATAACTTTACAATCACTTAAGAGCTGATTAATTGATTTTTCTTCCTTAGTTGTTAATTTGCTGAAACCTATTAATTCGAGTTCTGTGATTACTGATAAATAAATAATTTTCCCCTGAAGTATCTCTTCAATAGTTACATTCCCTTTTAATAGGTACAAGAAAATATTTGTATCAACTAAAATTTCTCTCCCACTCATTCCTCATTCTTTTTTGGATATTAAGAGGTTCTTCTTTTAGCTTTAGAATACCATTGTATCTTTTCGCATCAAAACCCGTTGACGAATTTTGATTGTAAATTTTTTTTTCAATTGCAGCAATCTGCTTTTTGCTGGCTCCTTTTTTTAGTACCGATACCATAGCTTCAAATTTCCTTGAATTTACGAATATTAATTAATTGCTCAAAATAATGGATCCAATGTTAGGGAATTTTGAGGTCTGACTTGGTGAATGGGCAATGGTGAATGGTGATTTGGTGAATGGGCAATGGTGAATGGTGAAAGTTCGACTATTTTGCTTTTTCTTAAACAGAATGTTGACTCGACCTGCACATTTTCAGTTATCCATTATTCAGTTATCCATTATCCAGTTTTCAGTTAAAAACATGGCTTCGCCCTTCTCAGTCCCATCCATTTGGATGGTTGATTGTTTTTTTAGTTGGCCAGCGGTCAACCATTTGGTTGTTATTACTATAGCTGACTACCTATCCAGCACACTATCAGTTATCCGTTTTCAGTTATCAGTTAACCAGTTATCAGTTAATCATATCATACAGCACCATCCCATCCCCCTTCCATTCTTCTGATTGCAATTGAAAATTCACTTTTCTATTGATTACCCCTTCAATTTTCGGGTTCAATTGTTCTAGGTATTGTTGGTTGATCGAGTTTCCTACGATTACCGTTTCTATAATACCCGAATCGATGCCGCTTGCATAATCGCCCACTACCACTACCTGCTGCACATCTCCCATCCGCTCCAATACAGACGCCAAAATAGCATCGAGCCCAATATGGGTGCGCACGATGGACTGCAATTTTTTGAATAAGGGATGTGTGGGATTGGCAGAATAATCAATTCTATTGCCTTCGCCCAAGCGGAAAAGATAGCCTGCATCCACTAGATTGTTGAGCTCCTTTCGGATGGAATTGGTAGACTCGCCAAACTCCTCCGCTAAACCGCGAAGGTGCCCATGGTTACCGACATTGATAAAAAATTTTATCAATAGCCGCAAGCGGGTTTTTGAAGTAATAATGGTGTCTAGCATCCAGGGTATAATCGAATGAGTAACAAAAGTACTCATTCGTATTGGAATACGAACAGTTTGGTAAAAATATTATTGAGGGTTAGGTAGTTGCGAACTGGTTCTACTGCCGTTGTTGGTCTTATGACCAACAACTTGTACCGTTATTGTCGCATTATTCACCTTCACTATTCACAATTGACCATTCGCCTCCACAGCCGGCGGGGCTGCCTAAGCTACCCCGTCAGCGGTTGTAAACCCTGACGGCGGTTGGATGAATACTGCAACAAGTGGTCGAATGGTCAATGGT
>JBIIVV010000271.1:0-4213 GCA_044339235.1 Ferruginibacter sp. | reverse complement strand
ATAGCTGGTCAATTCCCCTGCAACCGGTATATGCAAGCGTTCCATTAAGTACCAAATCCAATTTTATGAAAGGGGCTGTGGCACTTGCTGTAAATGGCATTCCCATTTTCAATGCCTTAAATAATAGGGGTGAAGATTCTTATCTAATCGGTGAACTGGATAATTGGGGAGGTCATTGCGGAAAAGGAGATGATTACCACTACCATGCGGCACCCCTTCACCTATCAACCACCTCGGGCCTCAAACCGATTGCTTTTGCACTGGACGGCTTTGCTGTATACGGCAGCAAGGAGCCGGATGGAACAACGATGGCAGCTTTGGATACCTGCCACGGTCATGTATTTGCCAATGGGGTTTACCATTACCATGGCACGTCGAATTACCCTTATGTAGTTGGTGCAATGAAGGGGAAGGTATCCACCGACCCGCTAACACCGGCGCCGGAAAACCAAATTTTACCACAGGCATTTTCTTCCCCGCTTCGACCGGCAACCACCCCTTTGAATGGAGCAACTATTACGGCATATACCTCAACTGGTTCCAATGCATACAGGCTGACCTACCAGATAGGTACCAGTTTTGGGTATGTGGATTATAGCTGGGATGCCGGAAATAAATACAGTTTTATTTTAAAAAGCAGTTCCGGTGTAACTACCACTAACAGTTACCAAAGATAAATCGCCCATAGCCTTTCTCTATTCAATGTGTATTATGAAAGAAAGCATGTAAAATGATCGTTGTATACCTCACCCTAAAATTACCTATTATGAAAGTTCCCTTTTCAAAAATATTCATCTACCCAGTATTGGCATTGTTTGCCTGCAACAAGGACAATAGCTCCATCGCCGATACGGTGGTCAGCAACTCGGATTACAAAGGAACCGGTTCCATTACACAGGGATTGGCCACCACTACCCTAAGCAATTTATACAGTTGCACAGGCGGAAGGGTAACCGCTATGGGATCCATCAGTTCCACCGATGTAAAAACATGGTCCCTTCCGGCTGAAAATAGCTTTACCAGTGCCGCAAAGTTGCCGGATCTTTACAATGAGTGCAATGGAAAAACCCCCACATCCATTGCACAGGTAGCCACAGATGCTGTACCCGTCACCGTTATTGATAACGATGGCGAAATCATTACCGGATATATTTATGGAGATAATTATTTTGAGCTGTATGCTAACGGAAAACTGGTAGGAGTAGACGCAGTTCCATTTACCCCCTTCAACTCTTGTTACGTAAAATTCAAGGCAAAGCGACCAGTCAAATATGCAATCAAACTAGTGGATTGGGAGGAAAATCTAGGTATCGGTAGTGAACTGAATGGAGGCGATGCCTATCATCCCGGAGATGGCGGGTTCATTGCAAAATTCAGTGACGGTACTAGCTCCAGCGCTGAATGGAAGGCACAAACCTTTTACATTGCACCGCTGGCCAGTGTAAACTGTGTCACAGAAACCGGCAGCTCAAGAATTTCCTCCAACTGCAGCAGCGCCCCCACCAGTGGTGCAAAATCCTATGCCCTCCATTGGGCCCTGCCTACAAATTGGTTTGCGAGCGATTATGACTTCAGCGGCTGGCCGAATGCCGCTGTTTTTTCAGCAACTGCCGTAGGTCCAAAAGTAGCCTATTCAAACTTTGCAGCACAATTTTCAGGAGCCCAGTTCATTTGGTCATCGAACCTAATATTGGATAACCTGGTCTTATTGAGGTTTACAGGAAATTAGTGCAAAGCTTGGATAACCATCCAAAAAAAGGTTCTGTTCTTGTTAAACCCAATGCGAATGTCCTAATTTCGAGCATAATCAGCTATCAATTTTCAATTTCCTAAGCAATCATTAGAATATTAAAAATCATGAAAAAAATTATTCAACTCTTACCAATTTTAGCACTTGCTGTCTCCTGCAAAAAGGATGGGGAGGTTTCAGGTACAACCGTTACACCAACTACATCTGCAGCAATTCCGGCTGTTTATAACAAAATTTTTGGAGCCACCAGCGTAACATCTGATGGGAATTATATCACCGTCAAAACAAAAGGGGTGCCGAGCCATAAGAGTTGCTACTGGCCAACATCTAATGCATTATACGAGGCATTCGCTACGGGGTCAACCACATTCAATGGAGAAAGTTTTCAAAAGGCACCCAATCAAATAGTCGAACAGAATTATATTTTTAAAATACCGCTTAAACCCGCTTTAAACAGTTCACATGCTGCTACACCGATGGGGGCAATCGGTTTTGCATTGGATGGGGTTCCCTTATTCAACCAATATGCTGCTGGAGGAGTAGCACTTGGGAACGAAAAAAAGGGGTTTGACCAATATTACGGCCACCCACAAATGCAGGGTTCCTACCATTACCATGTAGAGCCTATTTATATCACTACCGTTAAATCAACCAAGTCATCTTTGATAGGATTCCTCTTGGACGGTTTTCCTGTATATGGTCCTGATGAAAATGGAGCTGCTATTGCCGCCGCCGCACTGGACACCTACCACGGCCATACCAGTGTTACTGAAGACTACCCAAGTGGTATTTATCATTACCATGTTACGGCTACTGATCCCTACATTAACGGAGCAGGTTTTTATGGTACCCCAGGTACAGTAACACAATAAAATGAGCAAAATTTTACCGGCTTTATTTTTTATTGCCCTCACTTTCCTAACGGGTTGCACTCAGAGGACCGATACCCCTGTGGCCAAAAAGAAAATAAAACCGGTTCCAAACAAATTTATTTTAACGTCAGACAGTAGTTTACATTTTAATCAGGACACCCTTTATTTTCTTAACAGTCATTTTTCCGGTCATATTTATGCACTTTATCCAAATGGAGATAGCGCATTCTCAGGTGCTTACTTAAATGGAAAAGAGGAAGGTATTTTTAAAAAATGGTATCCCAATGGTCAACTAATTGAAATTCGGGTTTATATTGATGGCAATAAAGAGGGTTTTCACCAAGGCTGGTGGGAAAATGGAATCCGGAAATTTGAATACCATTTCCAAAATGCAGAGCACCATGGTGAACTAAAAGAATGGGGTAAAAATGGTCAGCCCTATCGCTTTTTTCATTATCGGATGGGCTATGAAGAAGGCAGTCAGAAAATGTGGTGGTCAAATGGCGCCATCAGAGCCAACTATGTGATAAGAAATGGCAAGAAATATGGTTTAATAGGACTTAAAATTTGTTCCAATCCCTATGATTCGATCCTTAAAAAATAATACCCTTGGTTTGCTGTTAATACTGGCTAGCTGCACCAACAAAACAGCCATACTTCCCCTACCATTTATTAATCAGCCCGACTTTACACCTGAATGGATCAGTCCTTCGGATTCCAATTATTCAACCATCCATCAAATACCTAATTTTTCATTTACCAACCAGGACAATCAAACTGTCACTGAAAAAACAGTGGATGGGAAGATTTATGTAGCTAATTTTATTTTCACCCGCTGTGGTAGCATTTGCCCTAAAATGACAGTGAATATGGGTATTCTTCAAAAGAAATTTAAAGAGGACAAGGTCGTTATCTTCCTTTCGCACTCGGTAACCCCTGAAATGGACAGCGTTGCTGCACTGAGGAGATATGCAAATCAAAAAGGTATCATTAGCGGCAAATGGCACTTGCTGACCGGCAATAAGGATGAAATATATCGACTAGCTAAACAGCAATACTTTGCAGGAGATACCCTCGGTTATTACCAAACAGGCAATGAATTCTTACATACTGAAAATTTCATATTGGTAGATAAACATAGAAGGATAAGAGGAGTTTACAATGGAACCCTACCAATAGAAATGGATAGACTCATTGACGATATTGGCACTTTAAAACAGGAAGATGACTAAATTTTAAATTACAAACCTTTACTAATATTTAAAATTAACTGATTGTCATTAAATATTGATAATCAATCAACTAAACTAAATTTTATTTATATTTTAGCTAATTATCTCCCTTTAAACCCTGCATTTAGGTTCAATTCAGCGCTTCGTTAGTCAATTTTAGAGTTTAAACGCATTTTACCTTTTTATAAATTAAAACAAAAAATTTTATAGTAATGAATATCAATGTTTTAGATTATATAAACCTCTTATAACCACACTAGCAGTAATGCATCCAAAAATGGCCGGCATGTACGATACGGTGCCAATCAAGGATTTTTTCGGAAATGCTTTTTCAGTAACAATTACCCTATCCTTGTCAA
>JBIIVV010000075.1:0-14307 GCA_044339235.1 Ferruginibacter sp. | reverse complement strand
ATACCATTTATATCAATTGAAATTTTGTTACCATTCTCATCTAAATAGATGCCATGTCCATCCATTTTTATTTTGCTTTTTCCGCCATTTTTTCTCATGTCTGCAGGAACACCATCCAAAGTATAGAGACCATCCGGCTTCATGATATAATCCATATTTGGCACCCATCCCCTTTCTTCATATTCATTGATCATTTTATCCACCCTATCATATTCGGAGTCCCCGAAAAGCAACTCACTGTTCCAGTTTAAACTTTTGTCTACCCTTACTCTTTTCCCAACCGGCACGTAAACGGTAACGATTAAACGCTGGTTGCGGAATTTGTTTTTTCGGGTAATGGCGATGCCCTTGTCAAGCAGCAGTATAGAGTCGTTTTGAACCGCACTATAGTTAATCAAATTAGCCAACGTATCAGCAGATCTTCTATTACGACCGTTGGCTATTTTTACCATTGTAACCCTAAAGCTGTCAGTAGGGGATTGAAGTAGCTTGATTTCAATGTTTTTAACGAAAACGGTGTCATCTTCCAAACCGAAAGATTCAAAAGGCTCCAGTTTAAAAAATTGGGTGCTGCTATATTTATTCGCTAAAGATTGAGAAGTGAGTTCGAGTTTGTTCACCAAGGGGTTGGATAAAATAACCTCCTGTTCATATAAATCATTGGTAGTTGTAAAATCTCTCCCTACAAATGCTAACAGGCAAATAAAACAGGCCCATCCAACTACCCAAAGGCTTATAAAAGTGATTCGCAATATTTTACGATTAGATTTCATCTTAGCCAAGCGACGGATAATCCAGGTAATCACTCCTATCACAGGCACTGCAATGAAAAGGATCAGTGTGCCCCAGGCAAAAACATTTTGCCAGCCATCAGTCAATAAAAAATCTTTCAACGGAAAAACCCCGATCGATAGAATGGCAAAAACAAATAAGGCGGCTACTAGTGCAACCCCAAAACAACCAATAATAAAATAAGCAAAAGCTTTGACAATTAATACTATAATATCACCCAGTGATCTGCTGGATCGTTTTAACAAATTGGTTGCTTCTGCACCTACAACCTTTCCTTTTTCTTCCGCAAAAGACCTTGCTTCCTTGCCCAATTTTTCAGCCCGCTGCTGCACATCCTTCATTTCGTCCACCACCAAGTTTTTAATCGAATGCAGGTCTACCTTTTCTCCTTTCATTTCTAGCTTTTCGGCAGTGCTATTCGCCTTCGGAATTACCAACCATAAAATGATATAAACAATTAATGCGCCAGGACTAAAGGAGAAGCTAATGAAATGAGGAAAATCCCAATGGCTCCAACGAAATACTAAACCCAAGAATGGCAATAAAAAAAACACCCTTGGAATCCAGGCGCTCACGCCAAAATAATTACCAATTCCGCTACACACGCCAGCGATTATCTTTTCGTCTGGGTCTCTGAATAGTTTTTTTCTTGTACTCCCAATTTCCGTGGAAGCACTGCTAGGTAAGGCAATCCACAAAATTAGATAGGCCAGAAAACCCGCACCTCCTACAAGGAGCAACACAATAAATATGATTCGTACCAATATTGGGTCAATATTAAAATAATTGGCTAATCCTCCGCATACACCGCCGATTATTTTGTCGTTTTCATTTCTGAATAAACGATTGGAATTGCCGGATTGGAATTGAAACGGATCTGGCCCCTTTGATTGTTTGCCACTAGAAGAATTAGAAGATCCGATTTCATCTACCTCTTCTAATTCTTCGGGGCTTCCCATGCTTTTAATGATAGCATTTACATCCTCATCGGTGATACAGGTGGACCCTTTTTTTAGTCTTTCCTGAAAAAGTTCACCAATGCGACTTTCAATATCGTTGATAATTTCCTCCTTACCTTCTTCATTGGCAAAATAACGTGAAAGGCTTTCGGTGTAATTTTTAAGTAATTCAAAAGCGGTTACTTCTATCGGTACTACTTGTCCGTGGAAGTTGATATTTATTACTTGCTTCATGGTTGTTTTTTTACGATTTACTAGTGCATTGAACACTATAAAATACTTAGGAGTTGCTTTTATAATTGTATAAAAAAGTATTAATCTGGCGGGTTATCGGAAATGCTTTGGTCTTCTCTTGCTTCCTGCTCTGCAGAATGCGCCTGCTCTGCCGTTGAAAGTGTTTTTACTGCATTGGCCAACTCATGCCAGGTTGCTTCTAGTTCCTTGTAAAAAGTAGCTCCCTTTTCTGTCAATGAAAAATATTTCCGTGGCGGGCCGCTATTACTTTCTATCCATCGGTAGGTTAGAAATTCGGCATTTTTTAACCGCGTTAATAATGGATATAAAGTGCCCTCCAGTATATTTAGATTGGCAGACTTCATTTTTTCAATAATGTCAGATGGATAAGCCTCGCCTTGTTTGATGATTGAAAGAATACAGAATTCCAATACTCCTTTCCGCATCTGGCTGGCGGTGTTATCAATGTTCATGCTGTCAATTTTTAATTTTCAAAATACTCCTAAAACGGATGAAATGCAATCTTTCTACTCTTATATGCAGTCACCTCTCTTCTGTTTCCTTTGCAAATATATAAAATATTTAGTACTATGCAAAACATACTACCATTTATTTAACAGTACTGTATAATTAAAAGAGTCCCTTTTTTATAAAAAACCAGTGCTGTAAAGGGTTACAGCATATTGACGTTTTTTTTAATTTGGATGGGTGGTGAAATAACTGGCTGAATGGCCTGTTTTTAACTGCTTAAATTTTACTTGCAACTGAATTTCTTTTGCGGTTCGAGAGAAATAAATGCAAATCAGGAGGTAGTATAACGGGGGCTAGTAGTTTTATTTACCGAAAAATCAAGTAGGTAACCCAACTCATCAAATAAGCCAGCGTGGTCATATATACCAATTGAATGGCAGGCCATTTCCAACTGCGGGTTTCTCTTTTTACTACCGCCAGTGTGCTCATGCATTGCATGGCCAGCACATAAAACACAAGGAGTGAGAGTCCTGTAGCTAGGTTGTATACTTTGCTTCCATCGGCCCTTACTGCAGCCGACATTTTTTGGCGAAGGGTATTGTTATTCTCATCGGCATCATCGCCCACACTATAAAGGGTAGCCATAGTGCCAACAAAGACTTCCCTTGCAGCAAAGGAAGTGATCAATGCAATGCCTATTTTCCAGTCGTAGCCCAAAGGACGAATAGCGGGTTCAATCGCCTTACCCAGCATGCCGGCAAAGGAATTTTCCAGCAGCTCCATTTTGCGTTGCTTATTTAATTCTTTTTGCTGATTTGGATAAGTCTGGATAAGCTGCTCATATTGGGAAGATACTGCAGCCATTTTAGCGGAAGGGCCGTAGGAGCTTAACACCCATAATAACAAACTAATTACCATTATAATCTTACCTGCCTGGAAAACAAATATTTTAGCCTTCTCCACCATCGTAGTCAGGGCATTGGCCCATCTTGGACTTCGGTACACCGGTAGTTCCAATATGAAGAAACTCCTTTCCTTAATGTCGATGAACCAGCGCATTACAAAAGATACCAACAGTGCCATCACTGTACCCAGCAGATACAATGCCATCATTACCAATCCTTGTATACTTAAAAAACCAAAATACAATTTGGAAGGTATCACTAGTGCAATTAATATGGTATACACCGGAAGCCGGGCACTACAACTCATTAATGGGGTGACCATTATCGTTAGCAACCGCTCCTTTCTATTCTCGATGTTTCGAGCACTCATGATGGCAGGTACCGCGCAGGCCAGCCCACTAATCATCGGCATTACGCTTTTTCCATTCAGTCCTACGCTTCGCATCAGTTTATCCGTAAGAAAACTGATACGGGCCATATAACCTGTATCTTCCAACAAGGTGATCAGGCCAAACAAAATCATAATCTGCGGTATAAAAATCACAATGCCACTCAAACCCGCCACTACCCCATTAATCAACAAATCGCTCCACCATGTTGGGGGCAATAGGTTACCCAGCGAGCCACTCAATTTTCCAAAGCTCCATTCTATGGCATCCATGGGATATTGGGCGATCCAAAATACACTTTGAAATAATACAAATAAAACAGCCAGCAAAATCAAGTACCCCCACTTCCTGTCTAATAAGATATTATCCAGCTTTTCTGTAAAAAGCGTCTTTTGCAAAGGATCCGCTTCAACCACAGTTTGACTCATAATATGCTTGATACGGCCATAGCGCTGCATGATTTCCTCCGCCTGGGTTTTGGTGGGGTTGAAATTATTGGCAAGTTCAATTCCCTCAATAGCTTCTTGTAAGAAAGGGCTTAATTTAAAATGTTGGTGATTAATAAGATAATGCAAAGCGGTGTAATCACTTATTTCTGGCAATAGCCCCTTCACCGCTTCAATGGGCTTTTCAGATAAAGATGCATTATGAATAAACTCGCGAGGGGCTGTAAAATTAGCGTTGAAGGTCTGTTCAACAATTTTTTTAAGTTGCGGAATACCTTTGTTTTTTCTAGGATTAATGCTTACCACCGGCACTCCCAGTTCTCGTTCCAACCCATTGATATCAATTTCCGTCCCCTTATTTTTGGCAAGGTCAGTCATGGATAAAGCCATCACCACTGGTATTTTCAAGTCAATAATCTGTGAGCAGAACAGCAGATTCCTTTTTAAGTTACTCGCATCGGCCACTAGTAATACCATATCGGGCTTGATATCTTCATCCTGCTGTAGCAAAACTTTGTATGCCACCCATTCATCTGAACGCTTTGGATAGAGGCTATACGTTCCAGGTAAATCAATTAGGGTAGCAGTTAGATTTTCCCCAATCTGACATTGTCCCGTCTTTTTATCTACGGTTACGCCGGGGAAATTACCCACCTGCTGATTCAATCCTGTTAAAGCATTGAACAAGGAGCTTTTCCCGCTATTGGGGTTTCCTACTAATGCTATGTTAATATTTTTCTTCAAAATAGAATGTACTCAGCTAATGGTCATTTTTACTGAAATGCAAAAATACCGGCTAACAATGGTATATGGTTACGAAATAAGAAACTAGGTAAAAGTAGTGAAAAAGAGTGGCCCGAAATATGCGCTAGCGCATCTGATGGAAAAATTGACAATGCACACTTTGAAAATGGATGTTTTGAAAGAAAATGAAGCCGACAGGTTGATACGGAAATGCGATAAGGCTTGTCTTTGGAGTTCACTAAGATAAAGGTTTGGAAATATTAGTTATTTTCCTTGACGAAAAATAAATTACATTTTGTTTACAATAGTAGTAACTGGCTGAACTACCTTTACACTGTCAATAAAACAACCACATGAAGCAACTATTCTGGTTATTGCTCCTTTCCGTTCAATTTGCTAGCGCTCAGAAACTGAAAAAGGCAGACAAGCTGATCCTATCAAATCTTGAAAAACACATTACTTATTTATCAGACGACCTGTTAGAAGGTAGAAGAACGGGTACAAGGGGAGAGAAATTGGCCTATGAATATATCAGCAAAGAATTTGAAAAAGCTGGCTTGGTAGCAAAAGGTGAAAACGAAACTTGGCTTCAAGCGTTTGAAGTAAATGATGGAAAAGAATTGAACCCCTCTTCTCATTTAATTATTAATGGCAATGACTTGATATTCAACCAAGACTATTTTCCTTTTAGCATTAGTCCTGATCTGTCATTGGAAGCAACTGCCTCTGTTGCTTTACAGGAAAATGCAAGTCCCTGGTTTTACGACATCAAAGAATTGATAGAAAGCAAAAAAAGTAATCCGCATGCAGATTTAATGGAAGGGGTTATTTCAAAAGCCACGGATGCAGCAAAAAAAGGAGCCAATGCATTTTTTATTTTCAATAGCAATTCTATTAATGATGAACTAAAATTTGAGCCAAGGGCAAAATCAGGTTCCATTAATATTCCTATAATTTACATAACCAAGTCCGCTATAAAAAAATACCTAGCCGATGAAACGGCTTCATTGGATATAAAATTAAAAATAGCCATTGATAATAAAAAAAGGATCGGCCATAACGTGATCGGGTATATCAATAACAATGCCCTCACCACCATCGTGATTGGTGCACATTATGATCATTTGGGATATGGAGAAGATCATAATTCTCTTTTCGCCGGAACTACTCCTGAAATACACAATGGCGCGGACGATAATGCAAGTGGCACTGGCGCATTAATAGAGTTAAGTAAATTGCTGAAAGGAAGTAAAACATTTAAAAATAACAATTATATCGTCATCGCTTTTTCGGGTGAAGAGTTAGGATTATTTGGATCAAAATATTTTACCGAACATCCTACCATTGATTTTTCCAAGATTAATTACATGATCAATATGGACATGATCGGAAGACTCAAGGATAGTGCCCGGGGATTAAGCATTGGAGGATATGGAACTTCACCTGAGTGGGGAAATCTATTGATACAAAAGGATAAATATTTTAATTTGAGCATGGACAGTAGTGGTACAGGTCCTAGCGATCACAGTTCCTTTTACAGGAAAGGAATTCCGGTATTATTTTTCTTTACTGGAACGCACAGTGATTACCATAAGCCCTCCGATGATGCCAATAAAATTAATTTTGCAGGTGAGCTTCAAATTGTAAAATTGATTTATTCATTAATTGAAAAAGCAGATCCCAAAGGGCAACTGGCATTTACCAAAACCAGGGAAATTCCGATGAGCGCTAAAAGTAGTTTTAGGGTTACTCTCGGTATCATGCCAGATTATACCTACAGTGGTGAAGGTATTAGGGCAGATGGGGTAACCGACGGAAAAATAGCTCAGAAGGCTGGAATGATGGCCGGAGATATTATTTTGCAAATTGGCAACTACACTTTCTCCGACATGCAGTCCTATATGGAAACTTTAAATAAATTTTCAAAAGGAGATGCTGCTAGGGTAAGAGTAAAAAGATCAGCTGCCGAACTGGTATTTGATATTGTTTTTTAATTCGAATTGCCATGCAGTAAGGAGATTAATTATCCTGTTAATTATTCAACATCTTTTTTTATTTTTTGGATATATTTTCAGATTTGAATTACTGAGATTTACATAATATTAGCAATCACATTTAGGGATTAATTGAATGAAACTTAAAATTGACAACGAAAGCATTGCTCAAGAATTTTTTGAAGATGCTGTCCTTTTAGGGATTGTAGCTCCTATAAAAGACTATCTTTTTAGCTGGCACCTAAACCAAAAATTTGGTTTTAATTTTAGGATTAACAATGATATTGAAATTGTATTAAGCAAGCAAAAGCGTAACTACTTTTTTTCGATTTACGAATGCGCGGTTCCATCTACCTCCATTACCCATTATCTATACAACAACCAATTTGATGGAGAATATCTTCTGCCTGAATTCAAACACCTTGATTTTGTATGGCTCATCAAGGGAGAGTATATTTCTGCAGAAGAATTGAAGACACTGATGCAGTCTATAAAATCTCTACCTGGCGTGCAGTTGGTAAACGAAATGACGAATGAAAAAATAAAAAATAAGCAACACCTTATTTTTTAATTGCCTGATAAAAATATTTTTTTTTATTGGTGCAGGTTACCGAAGCGCCAATTAACTTGTTTTCAATTTAAAACTATGTGGGAAGAAAAGAACAATGCGTTGTACAAAAAATTTACATTCCGTGATTTTTCGGATGCCTTTGGATTTATGACTCGTGTAGCAATGGCAGCGGAAAAAATGAACCACCATCCCTTATGGACCAACGTATACAACCAAGTAGAAATATGGCTGAACACTCATGATGCTGGAGACGTAGTTACAGATAAGGACCGGCAACTTTCTGTAATCATTGACAAGCTTATATAAGCTATCGAATAGGATCCGCAAGATTTTTCGGCTAGATAAAAAACAATTTTTAATTAGCCTTTTATAGTTACTGCCGTTTGCTGCTGCTTGGTAAAAACACCCACCGGAAGGGTAAATTGTTCCAAACCTTGCAGCCGTAATATATTTGTAACCTCCTCCGCTGCAGCGGGATTTACTGCTACCAACAATCCTCCGCTGGTTTGAGGGTCAGCCAAAATTGACTGTTGATATGCTGTAATGGGCCCTATTTTTTTACCATAACTATCCCAGTTTCTTACGGTGCCTCCGGGTACTGACTGCTGATCTAGATAGGACCCTAGGTCACTGATAATTATAGGGATATTTTTAAAATCGACTACTGCACTCAGTCCACTTCCCTCTGCCATTTCTACTAGGTGGCCCAGCAATCCAAATCCTGTCACATCCGTCATTGCAGAAACCCCTTTTATTTTACCTAGCATCTCTCCAATTGAATTTAACTGCATCATTTGGTTGGCCGCCACTCCTTTGTGTTGGTCCAGCAAGATTCCTTTTTTTTCTGCCGTTGTTAAAATACCTACACCCAAAGGCTTTGTCAAAAATAAAATATCTCCTTCTTTAGCTAGGTTATTTTGTTTTATGTTTTCAATCGCCACCAGTCCATTTACTGCCAATCCAAATATGGGCTCTGGGGAATCAATGCTATGGCCACCAGCCAGCGGAATACCTGCTTCCATACAAATACTGCGGCTACCTTCAATCACTTTTTGCGCAATGGCCGGAGGCAAAACATTGATTGGCCAACCTAAAATTGCGATTGCCAAAATAGGCTTTCCTCCCATGGCGTATACATCACTGATTGCATTGGCAGAAGCGATTCTGCCAAACTCATAGGGATCATCTACAATCGGCATAAAAAAATCGGTAGTCGAAATCAGCGCCGTGCCATTTCCAAGGTCATACACTGCAGCATCATCTTTGCTATGATTGCCTACTATTAATTTATTATTATCTGGAGAAGCAATATTGCTGGACAAAATTTCATCCAAAATTTTAGGGGCTATTTTACAGCCGCATCCTGCACCATGAGAATATTGAGTAAGTTTGATTGTATCCAATTGCGGATTTTCCATTTGATCGATTTTGGGTTGGTAGTTATTTACTTATTAGCATCGGAAATATTATCTGGCGCTCGCTTTGCAACCATCACTGATTGCGCCATAGCTGCAACATCTATCGTATTGAAAGAAATGGTAGTCAATAATTCGGATAGTGGCTCTCTGTTGTGAAGGCCTTTTTCATAATACTTATCGTAATATTTCAGTAAGATGCGAAAGCATTCCTTGTGGTTGTTTTCCAATAAATGATTGATGGCATTTTTAGTTTCCAATCCACCCAGTCTCTTTTGTATCCGTATGATGGCATTCACCAGTTTTTCCTTTTCAAATTTTCCATACTCGATTGAAAGATACTGTAACCTTTCTTCAAATGGAATATGGATAAAGGTTATCAGACTGTTACGCATCGTATCCCAAACTGCAGTAGGGATATTTAAAAGACCTATTCGCTGACTTTCATCTTCCAAATAAATCACTGCTGTTGAGTGCTGTAAAGGAGCAGGTTCAATTTGGGTATTCCCCTGATTACTTACTGCAGCTAACTCAACGGCTAGCAAGTTTTCAAACATTTCTTGCGATGGTTGTGGCTTTTCACCCAAGGCTCCAAAAGCTGATCCTTTGTGATTCGCCAAGCCCTCTAAATCTATAATGGACTTGCCTACCCGCTTTAATTCCTGTAAAACCAATGTCTTTCCAGTTCCGGTATATCCGCCTACTATTGTAAAGTGGTAGTTTTTTTCAAATTGCGACCTCGCCCATTCTCTGTATGTTTTGTATCCTCCGGCCAGCGTATACACTTTGAATCCGTAAAGGTCAAGCAGCCATGCTATCCCAGCACTCCGCATGCCTCCCCTCCAACAATGAACAAGAACCGTATGTTGAGAGATGGATTCCTGTTTTCCCTTTTTTGTTTTCTTTTCATTCAATAAGTTTTCAACTACGTCCACCATTCCTCGCATTTTTACGCCAAAATAATCCAACCCAATCTTAATGGCTATTTCCCTGCTTTGCTGTTTGTAAGCAGTGCCCACCACCTTTCTTTCTTCATCAGTAAATAAAGGAAGGCTGAATGCCCCTGGAATATGGGCATGCAAATATTCTCCCGGACTTCTTACATCCAGTACCGTATGTTGTGCTGCCAATTCTAGAAACGGCTCTATCGTGATTTTTTGAACTGCCATTTGGTTGTAGCCAATTTGGTAGGCTCGGTATTGTTTTTAATGAAAGTAAATATACAAACAAACAAAAGGCTGCTGAAAAATTCAGCAGCCTTTAAAATATTTAATTCTAGCAGCGTATGAAATTATCCATTCATAGAAGTCAGAAACTCCGCATTATCTTTTGTTCCCTTCATATTCTTCAATAAGGTATTCAAGGCTTCTTCAGGATTCATGTCTGCCATATGCTTGCGCAATACCCACATCCGCTGAAAGGTTTCCTTATCCAGTAACAAATCATCCCTACGAGTAGAAGATGATACAATATCAATCGCTGGGTAAATACGTCGGTTTGACAATCTTCTATCCAGTTGAAGTTCCATATTACCGGTACCCTTAAACTCCTCAAAAATTACTTCATCCATTTTGCTACCGGTATCTACTAGTGCAGTAGCGATGATAGTCAGTGATCCGCCAAATTCAATTTTACGAGCAGCACCAAAAAATTGTTTTGGCTTTTGCATTGCATTAGCTTCCACACCACCACTCAGCACTTTACCACTTGAAGGGGCAACGGTATTGTGCGCTCTCGCCAAACGAGTAATGCTATCCAATAATATTACTACATCATGCCCACATTCAACCAAGCGTTTTGCCTTTTGCAAAGCGATGGTTGAAACCTTTACATGCTTTTCTGCAGGTTCGTCAAAAGTAGAAGCAATTACCTCTGCTTTCACGCTACGCTCCATATCGGTAACCTCTTCCGGCCTTTCGTCTACCAATACAATCATCAGGTAACATTCTGGATGATTTTCAGCAATCGCATTCGCCAGTTCCTTTAGCAACATGGTCTTACCAGTTTTAGGCTGGGCAACAATTAATCCACGCTGGCCTTTACCGATGGGCGTAAAAAGGTCCATTATCCTTGTGCTATAATTATTGGAAGCAGTCGTAAGATTTAATTTTTCAAAAGGAAACAATGGAGTAAGGTAATCAAATGGAACACGATCTCTTACTTCATCCGGACTTTTTCCATTAATGGTTTCTACCTTTAATAGGGCAAAGTATTTTTCACCTTCTTTTGGAGGGCGAACAGATCCATATACAGTATCGCCTGTTTTTAATCCAAATAATTTTATTTGCGAAGGAGAAACGTATACATCATCGGGTGATGATAAATAATTATAGTCACTACTTCTTAAAAAGCCATACCCGTCTGGCATCATTTCCAAAACCCCTTCTCCTAATATGATACCATCAAATTCTATATTAAACACTTGGGTATCCCTGCGTTGTTGGTATTGTTTGCCAGGGTTTTGGGATTGCTGTGTATTTTCAGTTTGCTGCAATTCTGGTTGCTGCTGTTGAATATCTTCTTCCTGCAATAATGAGGCAATTGCAGCAGGTACGGTTGTTTGTTCGTCGGTAATGGGCTGCATTTCTTCTTCGTCATCTTCTTCCAGCTCAACCTTCTTGGCTATCCTTCTTTTATCTACAGAAAGATCCAATTTTTTGACTGGCTTAGATTCTACCTTCACGTTGTCCTCAATTTCAGCTGGTTCATTGTTAGTAATGGCGGGTGTAACTTTTAGGGTTCTCTTACGCTTTGGTTTTTCTTCCTGACTTCCTTTGGTTTCTGCACTCATAGTGGATTGATTGTCCAGGATTTTATAAATAAGTTCCTGTTTGTCTAGTTTTTTATAATTGGGAATAGCAAGTTGCTCAGCAATATCGTGCAACTCTGGAACGAGCATATCGTTCAGTTGTAAAATGTCGTACATAAAAAAGTGAAAATGATTTTTTTCAAAAAATCTAGTCTTAAAATCTGAAAATGTAATTGAGAATTAAAGTTAATGGAATGGGACCGTCTGACGAAGTGAACGATTGGAAAGACCTTATCAGCAATATTCCTTGACAATATTACGTTGTTTTTCTTATAAAATACATTTTTTTTTGTTTTTAGGCATTGATTATAATTTCAAATAGTGGCGACTACCTACTATTTAGTAGCATTTTTTATTGATGGCTAGTCGGCAAGCCATCGATTTTATAGTGAAACTACTTTTTGAACAACTGATTGGGTTGGCAATTGGCACTTGAAATCATTTCTACAATATGAGATGATTGACTGCCAACTGTACTTGGCCCAGCCATTTATTTAAAAATAAATGAACTCATTTTTCGTGCTTATTATTCTCCATGCCCCTTAAATTGCCTTTCCTATATTATAAAATTTTACATCCGCCATTGAATATAAAAATGCTGGTTATCTTTGCATTCCTAAAATTCAGGCATATGTTTAATAAAAGAGTGAGGATTAAAGAACTACTGTCCAATGAAACTGCCAACTACCAGGCTACAGTAATGGGTTGGGTTCGTACCTTCCGTAACAACCAGTTTATAGCCTTGAATGATGGCAGTACCAATAATAATTTACAGGTAGTGGCTAGTCTGGGCGATTTTGATGAACAAATTCTTAAGCGCTTAACCACTGGTTCTTGCATCAAAGTGACAGGTGAAGTAATTCCTTCTATGGGCAAAGGGCAAAAAGTAGAATTAAAAGCAAGCTCGATAGAAATACTGGGAGATAGTGATGCAGAAAAATTTCCCTTGCAGCCAAAAAAACACAGTCTTGAATTTTTAAGGGAGATTGCTCACCTCCGATTTAAAACAAACACTTTTGGTTCTGTTTTCAGGGTTCGACATTCACTGGCTTTTGCGGTGCATCAATTTTTTAATGACAAAGGATTTGTATACTTGCATACGCCGATTATTACAGCTAGCGATGCAGAAGGAGCCGGAGAAATGTTTAAGGTAACCTGTTTGCCGCTAGATGGCAGCGCTCCTAAAAATGAAGATGGGACGATTAACTTTAAAGAAGATTTTTTTGGCCGTAGTACCAACTTAACGGTAAGTGGTCAATTGGAGGGAGAGCTAGCTGCGATGGCATTTAGTGATATTTACACCTTTGGTCCAACCTTTAGGGCAGAAAACAGTAATACTACTAGGCATTTGGCAGAGTTTTGGATGATTGAACCTGAAGTGGCTTTTAATGATTTGGAAGATAATATGAATCTTGCAGAGGAATTTATTAAGTATGTTATAAAATATGCCATTGATCACAATAAGGAGGACATCGAATTTTTAGCACAGCGGCTAGAAGAAGAGGAAAAGCAAAAACCCCAGAACGAAAGAAATGAAATGACGCTGATGGAAAAGCTGGATTTTGTGGTAAACAATGATTTTGAGCGTTTGACTTATACAGAAGCTATTGAAATTTTAAAAGAAAGCAATCATAATAAGAAAAAGAAATTTCATTATTTAATAGAGGGATGGGGTGCCGATCTACAAAGTGAACATGAACGATACCTTGTGGAAAAACATTTTAAAAAGCCGGTTATATTAACCGACTATCCAAAAGATATCAAATCGTTTTATATGCGGATGAACGAGGATGGTAAGACGGTAGCGGCGATGGACATTTTAGCACCGGGTATTGGAGAAATCGTTGGTGGCTCCCAAAGAGAAGAAAGACTAGATAAGCTTACCCAACGAATGAATGAAATGAATATTCCTGCCGAAGAGCTGAACTGGTATCTTGACACCAGAAGATTTGGTGCTTGTCCACACGCTGGCTTTGGATTGGGATTTGAGCGACTGGTGCAATTTGTAACTGGGATGGGCAATATAAGAGATGTCATCCCTTTTCCACGGTATCCCAAAAGCGCAGAGTTTTAAATAGAGGCTATCAATTGAACTATTTGCTTACAAAGCCAGGATATATTCATCCTGGCTTTTTTAATTTCGCTTTATTCTTAAAACCGAATCCGTTAACCTAGTGATGCGGCCTGAATCAATATATTCAAGGCTTCTGCAAGGGTGAATTACTTAGGTAAAGGGCCAATTTAAAATGATGGTTGTATTTTTGTATCCTTGAAAATCGAAAATCATATTTTTGATTTTCAAGGATAATAATTATCTTCGAAAAATGGTACATCGGCATATTCAGAAAGAAATAGCCCTATTAATGAAGCAATTTCCTGCGGTAGCGATACTTGGTGCAAGGCAAGTGGGCAAAACTACACTTGCCAAGCAGCTTGCAGCTTCACAAAAATACCCCACGCTATACCTTGATCTAGAAAACCCGCTAGATGTTCGTCGGCTGTCTGATCCTTTTACATTTTTAACTGCAAATAAAGACAAGTGTATTATAATTGATGAGGTACAAACGATGCCATCCTT